>JAISOG010000036.1 GCA_031275795.1 Candidatus Endomicrobiellum incisitermitis | reverse complement strand
TGCAAGGCAAAAAACACAGGGTTTATCGTGTCATAAACACAAGTTTTTTAACGCAGCAGTGTCAAAAAAGGCATAGTAAGGATATGCGCTAAGGTTTTTAGACAGACCCCGTTCATTGTATATGGCTGATACAGAAGTTTGACAAGAAATATGAATTGTGATATAATCCTCAAGTTGTTTAGTGAGCTTGAACATTTTGTTCTATCTGATTTAATAATTCATTTAATTTAAGGGGCCCGTAGCTCAGCTGGTAGAGCACCTCACTTTTAATGAGGTTGTCGTGCGTTCAAGCCGCACCGGGCTCATCTGCTCCCATCGTCTAGGGGTCTAGGACACAGGATTTTCAATCCTGCGACACGAGTTCAAATCTCGTTGGGAGCGCTTGCTTTAAATCTAATGGCGTTTCCAGCCAAATTTTAAACCGTTTAGACTTTTTGTAAAGTTTAAACGGTTGTTTTATGGAAGGTAAATCATGTCGACATTAATTGTTTTAGGTACGCAATGGGGAGATGAAGGTAAAGGCAAAGTTGTACATTACCTTGCAGAACAAGCAGATTATATTGTTCGCTATCAAGGTGGCAATAATGCAGGACATACTCTCATACACAAGAACAAACCGTTTGTTCTTCATTTAATACCGTCTGGAATACTTTTCCCTGATAGATACTGTTTAATTACCAATGGAGTTGTAATAGATCCTAAAGCTTTAAGAGAAGAAATTTTTTTACTTAGAAAAACTAAAATACCTGTAAAAGGTAGGTTTTTTATAAGTGAACAAGCGCACGTCATGCTTCCTTATCATAAATTAATAGATGGTATTCTTGAGGAAGGTGATATTAAGATAGGTACTACAAAGAGAGGGATAGGCCCTTGTTATGCCGATAAAGTAAAAAGAATAGGCATAAGAGTAATAGATTATTTAGAGAAAGATGTTTTTATAGATTTGTTAGAAAAGAATGTTTTAGAAAAGGCGCCAATATTAATTAAGAACAACGTAGATATAGTAAAATTGAAAAAAGAAATCTTGAAAGATAGAGAAGAACTTGCAAAATTTATTAAACCTTTTGTTGCTAACACAGGCTTTATGATTGAAGAGGCAATGAATAGAAATAAAAAAATTCTTTTTGAAAGTGCTCAAGGTACACTTTTGGATTTGGATTTTGGGACATATCCTTACGTAACTTCTTCTAACCCTATAGCTGGTGGTGTATGTGTAGGCGCTGGAATAGGCCCTACACATATAAAAAATGTGCTAGGTGTAGTTAAGGCGTATACTACAAGGGTTGGAGAAGGTCCGTTTACTGTAGAACTTTTTGACCAAACGGGAGACTTTTTAAGAGAGAAAGGGAAAGAGTATGGAGCAACAACAGGTAGACCACGTCGTTGTGGTTGGTTTGACGCAGTTGTTGTGCGTCATAGTGTTAGGGTAAGTGGTATAAAACATTTGATTCTTACAAAGCTTGACTGTATGGAAGATATCAAAACAATAAAGATATGTGTTGCATATAAATATAAAGGCAAAATTTATAAAGAATTTCCAGCTTCAAGAACAATTCAAAAATACGCAACACCTGTTTATGAACATATGCCAGGCTTTAATGGGCAAATTAAAGGAATAACAGACTTTAAAAAGTTGCCTGTTAACGCTCAAAGGTATGTTAAACGTTTAGAGCAGTTAGTTGGTGCCCCTATAGATTTAATTTCTCTTGGAAGAAAAAGAGAAGAAACTATAGAAGTAAACAAAAAAGTTAAATGGTTTTAAATTTGCATATATAGGGAATTAGTTTTTTATGAAAGTTAAACTATTACAATTCACTAGAGAACCTGAAAAAGTTTGTGCATTAGCTGCAAGACTTTGTTACAGTTCTACAACTATAGATGAACTTTCTGAAAGTTTTGATAAAGAAAAAATTGAAAAGCTTTTATCTAAAGTTATTTCTTCTGGGCATTACTCTGTGTTAGAGCATGCATCTTTTACTTTTGGAGTTGAAGGTGTTTCAAGAGTGTTGCTTGCTCAACTTACAAGGCATAGAGTAGCTTCTTTTTCAGTTCAAAGTCAACGATATGTTAAGTTTAAGGATGGGCTTGAGTTTATTGTGCCGGAAAGTATAAAAAAAAACACAAACCTTTTAAAAAAATATAATGATTTTTTAAGTCATGTAGAAAAACTTTATAAAGAGTTTTTAGATGCAGGTGTTCTTGCTGAAGATGCAAGATTTATTCTTCCTAACGCTAGCACTACAAAAATCCTCTTTAGTATGAATGCAAGAGAGTTAAGACACTTTTTTTCTTTAAGAACTTGTAATAGAGCTCAATGGGAAATACAAGAGTTAGCTTGTTATATGTTAAATCTCGTTAAAAAAGAAGCACCTTTGCTTTTTAATAATGCAGGTCCAAGTTGTATAAGAGAAGGTTGCCATGAAACTTTTGCCTGTGGCAAACCTTGGCAAAAGACTGCTGATAGTTAAAGTCCAGGAGAAAGTACATGCATATGCATGACGTTTTTGTATTTTTAACAGCTCTAGCAAGCATTTTATTTTTTGCCAAAATTTTTGGTGAACTTGCTTTAAGGCTTGGGCAAAGTGCTATTATAGGAGAACTTTTAGCTGGTATTGTTATAGGTCCGAGCGTTTTAGGTCTTGTACATGAAACAGTAATTCTTTCTAATATATCAGAGCTTGGTGCGATTATACTCCTTTTTGAAGTAGGTCTTTCTACGGACATGAAAGAGTTTTTAAAAGCTGGTCTTTGGGCAACAGCCGTAGCTGTTGTAGGAGTAGTAGCACCTTACTTTTTAGGGTATTTTGTATTTTTACATTTTGAACTTACAAGTACTCAAGCAACTTTTGCAGCAGCAGTACTTACAGCAACTTCTGTTGGTATTACTGCTAGAGTATTTATGGACCTAAACAGACTTGAAACACAAGAAGCAAAAATAGTTTTAGGAGCTGCTGTTATAGATGATGTTATAGGCCTTGCTATACTAGCTGTTGTTTTAAAGCTTGTGCAGGGAGGAACTGTTACTTTTGGCACAGTCGCTTCTATAAGTGGTACAGCTATTTTGTTTTTAGTTTTATCTGTTTTAGTAGGAGTGCTTATTGCTCCTTCTATTTCTAAAATTGTTGTAAAAATGAAACAAGCACATGTAACATTTATTATAGGTATAGTCTTTTGTTTTATTATTTCTGCGGTTTCAACTAAAGTTGGTCTTGCTCCGATAGTAGGTGCATTTGTAGCTGGTTTAATACTTTCTACAATAAAGCAAAGTGAAGAGATTAAAAGAGATATTAAACCCATTTATGCATTTTTTGTTCCTATCTTTTTTGTTTTAATGGGAACTAATGTCGATATAAGTATTTTTAACCCTTTCGTTGCTGCAAATAGAGAAATTTTAGCTTTAATGGCAATACTTTTTGTTGTAGCTTTTATTGGTAAAGTTGCTGCTGGCTTTGTTGTATTTAAAAAAGGTATTAATAAATTTTTAATAGGTGTTTCTATGGTTCCAAGAGGAGAAGTTGGTTTAATATTTGCTGGTATTGGTTTAAAAAATAGTGTTTTTGGAATAAAAGATTATAGTGCTTTAGTTGCTGTTATAATGCTTACAACTTTTATTACGCCAATAATATTGAAATATCTTTTATCAAAACAAAAAAAATAACATGGCAAAAAAATTGATTTTTTTTCTAGCTTTATTGTTTTTCATGAATTCTTTTGTTGTAGATAATATATATGCACTTAATGCTAAAGAGGTTGTTTTAGAGGAGCCTTATGAATCTGCAAAAAAGCAAGACACTACAAAAAATGTAAATACTCAAGAGTTTATTTCAGAAAACATTTCTTCTATATATAATAAAGCTAATGCAGTTAAAAAAAATTTTGAAATTGGCAAGTTGTTTGGAAGTATAAAACAATTTGTTGCATCGATAAAAAAGTTTGGTTTAAAAATTAAGTGGCTTGTTTATAATAATAAGAATTGATTAAATAAAATCGATTAGTTGTTGCTAAAATTGAAATTCAATAAACTATTTATTTTGTACTAGTCACTTTTGTTAATTTAACTATTTATGTATAGATTATTTTTTAGTAAGATATTGCTTGTTGATGATATAACTAATTTTAAAAGATTTATTTTTTTCTTTTGTTTAGGCTAAGCTAAGCCATCTTTTTTAGAAAGAAGAAATTTACTCATAAAATATTAGTTTTATAAGGGCTGTAAATTCTAGATAAAAGCAGGCTTATTTTTTCCTAATAAATGTAAAGACTTTAAATGCACTATTATAAGTTTTTCACTGTAACCTTTTCTGGAGAGATAAATGAAATCAAACTACGAAAAATTTAAATCTGTATGCAGTATTTTAGAACACTATTCTTTTGATAAATCAAAACTAATTCCAATTTTGCAAGCTATACAAGAAGAGTATAAATACTTACCTCAAGAAATTTTAGCTTTTATATCTTCAGCTTTAAATATTTCTCCAGCAAAAGTTTATGGTGTAGCAACTTTTTATTCTCATTTTTCATTAACTCCTAAAGGTAAACATATTATAAGAGTTTGTGATGGAACAGCTTGTCATGTAAAAAAATCATCAAGCATAATAGAAGCTTTAAGGGAAAAGCTTAATTTAAGTGAGTCTGAGATGACAACAAAAGATATGCTTTTTACTTTAGAGACTGTTGCCTGTCTTGGTGCTTGTGGACTTGCCCCAGTTCTTGTTGTTGACGATAAAGTATACGGACAAATGACTGCATCTAAAGCTGTTACATTAATTGAGCAAATAAAGGGGTAAGTTATGAATATAGATTTAGGAAATATAACTCAAGAATTTGAAAATTCAAAGAAAAATATAAAAAAAAGAATTATTGTTTGTGCAGGTACAGGCTGTGTGGCAAACGGTTCTTTAGATGTGTTTAAAAGTCTTGTAGACATGTCTAGACAAATGAAAATAGATGCTCATATAGAGCTAAAAGAAGAAAATAAGGGTACTTTGATTTCTAAAAGTGGTTGTCAAGGATTTTGTCAGTATGGGCCTTTAGTTAATATTTTGCCTCAAGGTATACTTTATACAAAAGTTACAACCTCTGACGTTAAAGAAATTTTAGAAAAAACTATTTTAAAAGGTGAAATGATAGACAGGTTGTGTTATCACGATAAAGACAGAATTTGTAAAGGTCAAGAAGACATACCTTTTTATACAAAACAAAACAGAGTTGTTTTAAAACAGTGCGGTGTTATAGATCCTGAAAATATTAGAGAATATATAGCAAATGGTGGTTATAGAGCAGCAAAAAAAGCGTGTGTAGACATGACTGATAAAGAAATTTGTGATGAACTTATAAAGTCAGGATTGCGCGGTCGTGGAGGAGCTGGTTTCCCAACAGGTAAAAAGTGGGATTTTACTAGACTTCAAGAATCCGTAAAAAAATATGTTATTTGTAATGGAGATGAAGGTGATCCTGGTGCTTTTATGGACAGAAGTGTTATGGAAGGGAATCCTCACAGTGTTATAGAAGGTTTAATAATTGCAGCAAAAGCAATAGGGGCAGATGAAGGTTATATATATGTTCGAACGGAATACTCTTTGGCGGTTTCTAGAATGCAAAAAGCTGTAAAAGAGGCTACTGACATTGGTATACTTGGCAATGGTGTTTTTGGGTCAAAACATAATTTTGTTTTACATGTTATGGAAGGAGCAGGGGCTTTTGTTTGTGGAGAAGAAACAGCTCTAATAGCTTCTATTGAAGGTAAAAGAGGTATGCCTTCACCAAAACCTCCTATACCTGCTCAAAGTGGTCTTTGGGGGAAACCTACTGCTATAAATAATGTTGAAACGCTTGCTAATGTTCCTATAATAATTAATTATGGTGCAGATACTTTTAAAAAGAATGGAACACAGACTTCTTTAGGTACAAAGATATTTGCAATAACGGGAAATGTTTTAAATACGGGGCTTGTAGAAGTACCATTTGGGACAACTTTAAGACATCTTGTTTTTGATATTGCAGGTGGTGTCCCCGATGATAAAGGGGACTTAAGCGAAGATAACTTTAAAGCTGTACAAATAGGTGGCCCCTCAGGTGGCTGTTTAACTAAAGAACACTTAAGCATGGCTTTAGATTATGATTCTTTGAAAAGTGTTGGAGCAATGGTAGGTTCTGGCGGGTTTGTTGTTATGAGTAAACATAACTGTATGGTAAATGTTGCTAAATTTTTTATGCAGTTTACTCAAAGTGAGTCTTGTGGTAAATGTGTTTTATGTAGAGAAGGAACATTGCAAATGCTTTTAATGCTTACAGATATCACAGAAGGAAAAGCAGACAACAATACTTTATCTTTATTAGAAGAACTTGCAAAAGCTGTTGCAATAGGCTCTTTGTGTGGTCTTGGCAAGACAGCTCCAAACCCAGTACTATCTACTTTAAGATATTTTAAAAATGAATATGAGGCACATGTAAAAGATAGGCAATGTCCTGCGGGTGAGTGTGCTAAGTTGTTGAACTATCAAATAACTGACAAATGTATAGGTTGTGGTTTATGTGCTAGTAAATGTCCTGTAAAAGCTATTACTGGAAAACTTAAAGAACAACATAAAATTGATGTATTAAAATGTATTAAATGTGGACTATGTAAAGATTCTTGTAAATTTAATGCTATTTCCAGGAGTTAATTATGGAAAAATATTTGATAATAAATGGCATAAAAGTTTTTTTTGACAATGAAAAAAATATTTTAGAAGTTATAAGGAAAGCAAAAATAGAGCTCCCAACTTTTTGTTATCATTCAGAATTAAGTACATACGGCTCGTGTAGGCTTTGTATGGTTGAAGTTGAAAATATGGGAATAATTCCCGCCTGTTCTACTCCTTGTAGTTCTGGAATGGTTATCAGCACGAATACTGAAAAGATAATCAATATGAGAAAAATTGTGATAGAGCTTTTACTTGCAAACCATGACAGAGACTGTACTACTTGTCAAAAAAGTCAGAGTTGCAAACTTCAAACTCTTGCAAGAAGGTTTGGTATAGAAACTGTTAGATTTAAGAATGTCACTCATAAAACAGACAAAGATTTATCTACATATGCTTTAGTTAGAGAGCAAGATAAATGCGTTTTGTGTGGTGACTGTGTAAGGTTTTGTGATGAAATACAAAGCATAGGTGCTTTAGGATTTGTAAATAGAGGCTCAAAATCTGTAGTTTGTCCAAGTTTTGGTAAAGATTTAGAGTTGTCCGAATGTGTATATTGTGGACAATGTAGCAGAGTTTGTCCAACAGGTGCAATTACTCCTAGGTCAGAAGTTAGACAAGTATGGAAAGCTTTAAGTGATAAAAATAAAAAAGTTATAGTTGCTATAGCTCCTGCTGTTAGAGCTGCAATAGGGGAAGTTTTTGGGCTTGTTAATGAAAGTGGTATTAGAACTGCAGGTAAAATTGTTGCAGCTTTAAAAAATATGGGTTTTTATAAAGTTTTTGACGTATCCTTTACTGCAGACATGACTATAGTTGAAGAAGCTAACGAGTTTTTAGAAAGGTTAAAAGAAGATAATATTCCTTTATTTACTTCTTGTTGTCCTGCCTGGGTGAAGTTTGTTGAGCAGTACTATCCAGAATTTATCAAAAATCTTTCAACTTGTCGTTCTCCTCAGGGCATGTATGGAGCGGTTGCTAAAAGAATTATGCCAAGAGTTTTAGGTGTAAAGAAAGAAGATTTGGTTGTGGTTTCTATTATGCCGTGCACTGCTAAAAAATATGAAGCAAGAAGAAAAGAACTTGCAGATAATGGAGAGATAGATATTGATTATGTTATAACTACTCAAGAACTTGCAATGATGATAGAAGAATCAGGATTGAGGTTTCAAGAGTTAGAGTCTTATGCTTTTAATATGCCACTTGGTTTTAAAACAGGAGCGGGTGTGATATTTGGTACTTCTGGCGGTGTAACAGAGGCTGTTCTAAGAAATGTTGCAGGTAGTATGTCTGATGGTCAAGATGAGTCAGAACAATTTAGCTTTGTAAGAGGAGATAATGGAATAAGAGAAGCAACAATAAATCTTTTAGGCAGAGAGCTAAAAATCGCAATTATATATGGATTAAGAAATGCAAGACAAGTTTTAAGAGAACTTAAAACTGAAAAGAGAAAGTACGATTTTGTGGAAGTTATGGCTTGCCCAGGGGGATGTGTAGGAGGAGCAGGTCAGCCTGTTTATAATGATTTAGTTACAAGACAAAATAGAACAAAAGTTTTATACGAAAATGATAAAACCTTAGAGCTTCATAAACCGCAAGATAATCCTTATGTTCAGAAATTATATAATGATTATCTTGGCGGTGCACCTGGTAGTACAAAAGCTCATGAGTACTTACATACGCATTATAAATACAAGAAACGCTATAAGGAAAGTGTAGCAATTTCAGATAATGACAACAAAGGTGTTGAGATTAACGTTTGTTTTGGTAACCACTGTATGAAAAGAGGATCAAAAGACATTTTAAAACATATTGTAGAATATGTTGAAAGTAAAAAGTGTAAAGATAAAGTAAATATATCTGCATCTGTATGTTTAGAAAAATGTTTTAGTGCTCCAAATGTGAAAGTTGCAGGCACAACAATAAGCAAACCTTCAGATAAAATTATTGAAGAAGCAGTTGATAAAGAACTTAAATAAAAAACATAAGTGGGTCTTATGAGCAGAATTATGGGGATAGATTATGGTTTAAAGCGTATAGGTATAGCCATGACAGATATTTTACAAGTTGTTTCTAGTCCGTTTGATATAATTGAAAGCGTGTCTTTAAAAAAAGATGCTGCAGAAATTGTAAATATCGCAAAAAATAATGACGTGTCTTGTATAGTGATTGGTCTTCCAGTAAATATGAATGGCACAGAAGGCGAAATAGCAATGTCTGTGCGTAAAGTTGTAGAAGAAATTAAATTAATCTCAGATATTGGTGTTGCAACAGTAGATGAACGCCTTACTACATCTCAAGCAGAAAGAATGTTAATTTGTGAAGCAAACGTGTCAAGGCGAAAACGTAAAGGTTTAAAAGACAAAATAGCAGCATCTCTTATTTTGCAGACTTATTTAGACATGCGATGTAAATAAGCTCTTTAAAGTTTTCCTAATAATTTTATAAAATCATTTAGCTTTATGTTGTAGAGTACTTAATGCATTATATACTAAACGGTCATATTGTAGAGATGTCAGAAAACCCTTTAATATAACAGTCATTACAAATGACAAAGGCATAAGATGTGGGATAGATACAAGTGGTGCAAAGTATGAGACTGTAGAGATGTTTTTGTCTAGAGGGAGTGGTGAAAAAGCGTCAAAAAAATTAAGAGGGCTTGATATTGATATAAAAAATGAAATAAACAAGGAACTTAAACAATTGTGGTTAAAAAAATAAAGATTTCTTTAATTGCACTTGTGCTTACAACGCTTATTGTTATTTTTGCGTCTGTATATTTATTACTTCCAGACAGGCATATTACAATAGTGGTAAATCAAGGAGCAACATTTTTTTCTATAGCTAATCAACTTAAAGAAAATCATCTGATATTATCTAAAAGATTATTTTTGAAATTGGTTAATTTTAAAAATGCAGGCAGTAAGTTAAAAGCAGGTGTCTATACTTTTTCTTGTAAAGACACTATGGTTACAATACTAAAAGAGTTAATAACAGGATCAAAAAATAGTATAAAATTTACAGTTCCTGAAGGTAGTAATATTAAGGAGATAGCCCAAATAATATCTAAAAATATAGAAATTGATAAAGAGAAATTTATTAAAATAGCAGCAATGAGAAACTTAGAAGGTTATTTGATGCCAGAAACATATTTTGTTGTTCCTGGAATGAGTGAAGAACAAATAATAGATATGATGTACAATGAATTTAATAAGAAAATAACAGCGGACATGCTGCAAAGAGCAAAAGAAATAAATATGAATCTTAAAGATATTGTAATTCTTGCATCAATTATCGAAAAAGAGGCAGTAAAAGCTAATGAGAGGCCAATAATATCTGCAGTTTTTTATAACAGACTTAGAAAAAATATTAGATTGCAATCCTGCGCAACTGTTTTGTATGCTATGGGCATAAACAAAGAAAAACTCACTATAGAAGAGACAAAGTTTAAGTCTCCCTATAATACATATTTGCATTCTGGCCTTCCGCCAGGCCCTATATGTAGCCCAGGAATTGCGTCAATAAAAGCGACATTATATCCTGCAAGGGTAAAAAGTTTGTTTTTTGTTTCTAAGGGTGATGGACAGCATCTGTTTGCAGATACTTTAAAAGAACATAATAAAAATAAGCAAGAAGTTTCTAAAAACAAATGAGGTCAATTAAGTACATGCAAGAAAAGAAAGTTTATTTGGATAATAGCGCTACTACAGTAGTAAATACTGAAGTTATAAAAGAAATGGAACCGTACTTTTCTGGCATGTATGGTAATGCTTCAAGTATTCATTCTTTTGGGAGACAAGCAAAACAAGCTTTAAATAACTCCAGAGAAAAAATAGCTTCTCTTTTAAACGCTAATATAGACGAAATATTTTTTACAGGGTCTGGTACTGAGTCGGACAATATCGCAATTTTTGGTATAGTAAACGCTCAAGATACAAAAGGTCATGTAATTACTACAAAAATTGAGCATCATGCTGTTTTGTATTCTTGTCAACATCTTGAAAAAAATGGCTATAGCGTAACTTACCTTGATGTGGACAAAGACGGGATTATTTCTTTAAATGACTTAAAACAAGCTATTAGAGATGACACTATTCTTGTAAGTGTGATGCATGCAAATAATGAGGTAGGAGCTATACAGCCTATAGAGAAAATAGGAACCTACTTACAAACAATAAATGCAAATAGAAAAAATAAAGTTTATTTTCATACAGATGCAGTTCAAACAGCAGGGAAAGTTTGTTTAGATGTTAAAACATTAAAAGTAGATTTGCTTACAATGTCGGGGCATAAGTTTTACGCTCCAAAAGGTATAGGCGTTTTATATGTAAAAAAAGGAACAAAAATTAAACCTATAACTTTTGGTGGTAGTCAAGAAGATGCACTTCGTCCGGGTACGGAAAATATTCCTTATATTGTCGGTATTGCTAAAGCATTTGATATAGCAAATGCTAATTTGGAAGAAAATGATAAACACGTATTATTCTTGAGAGAACAGTTAAAAGAAGGGATTATAAAAAAAATCCCAGAAATAATAATTAATGGAAGTGGTAATAGGGCTGTTTCTAATATTTTAAATGTAAGTTTTAAGTATATAGAGGGTGAAGCTTTGCTTGTAATGTTAGACATGTGTGGTATAGCTGTTTCTACAGGTTCTGCTTGTGCGATAGGGTTTGGAGGTTCGCATGTTTTGCAAGCCATGAGTGTTGACCCTGTGTCTGCTCAAGGAACTATAAGATTTTCTTTTGGACCCTATAATACCAAAGATGATGTTGATTATGTTTTGGAACAATTGCCTAAAATTGTTGAAAAGTTACGTTTAATGTCGCCAGTGTATAAAAAATTTTAAAATTAATTTAAATTCTAAGAATAATCAAAATGGGTGTTACAAGATGTTGATAATAACTAGTAAAATAAAGTACAATACACCTTCATTTTATTGCTAATGAGGAGGGAAGAAATGTATATTGATTTAGTGTCAGACTGGCCAGCGTATATGTTTATGGCTTTATTTGTTTTTTTCTTTGTATATATAATTATAAAAGGTAATGTTAAATAAATGTGGTTTTTGAGGTGTTAAAATGGCTGATAAATTTTCTTTTGATATTGTTTCTGAAGTAAATATAATGGAAGTTGAAAATGCTGTTAATCAAGCACAAAAAGAGCTTTCAAATAGATTTGATTTTAAGGGAAGTAAATCTTCTATTGAGTTAAATAAGAATGATAAAAAAATTACTCTTGTTGCAGATGACGACTACAAAATGAAAGCTTTAAAAGATATACTAGAAGGCCGTTTTGCAAAAAGGGGTATTTCTATAAAGTCTTTAAATTATAAAGCTCAAGAAAAAGCTTTTGAAGGATACATTAGGCAAGTTGCTGAAATTATTTCTGGACTTCCTTCAGATAAAGCTAAAGAATTGTCAAAGCTTATTAAAGATTCTAAAATAAAAGTTCAAACACAAATAGACGGCGCAAAAGTTAAAGTGATTTCTTCTAAAAAAGATGATTTGCAACAAGTAATAGCTTATTTAAAAGAAGTTTCTTTTTCTTTGCCTTTACAGTTTACCAATTATAGATAAGAGGTGAAAATGTCTCTAAGCAAAGGTAAAATTTTAGTTGTTGACGATGAACAATTGCTATATTTTCAAGTGTAAAATTAGAAGAACTTTTTCCTATTTTTATATCTCTTCTTAAAAATGCGAGTTTATCAAACGACGTTTCAATTTTTTAAAAGATGCACAAGAGCAATTATATTTAGCAACGTCTTCTGTTCTACTGTTTGAGATTCTAAAAGAAGAGAATTAGAAAATTTTATTTTTAAAATTTGTCAAGGTAAAAGTGACAATTGCAAACCTTTAATTATTAGTTCTAGCAATATAAAAGAGAATTATTCTGATATATTTGACCCTGCAACTGAAATCAATTTTAGTTTATCCAATGGTTTTTGTTGGAAAGATACTTGGTTGTTTAGTGTTTGCATCTTCAGATTGTACAATCTATCAGCAATACTTAAGTTATATGAAAAGTTAGAAGTTAAAATTGCAGAACTACAAACTGCTCTTTTTAGATTTAGAAACTGCAAAAAAGGAAATCAAGTCTTTGAAAGAAGTAAATTCATGTCTTTAAAAAATCAAATTATTAATGTTGTTTGTGAAAAAATTGTTTTCCCTGGTCGTTCTCTTTGTAGGTGTGAGGATGGCTTAGTTCTATTTACGCAATGGCTTTTACCAGCAGAAAGTGCAGAAGTTTTAGTTGTAAGAGATAAAAAGACTTATAGAGAAGGCATTTTAAAAAATGTTACTTTAAAATCCAAAGATAGAATTGACCCTAAATGTAGTTCTTTTGGGATTTGTGGAGGTTGTTATTTTCAGAATCTTTCTTACCAAGATCAACTAACTTTAAAACAAGGATACTTAAAGGAACTTTTAAGCTTTACGAATTTAAATATTTCTTCAATATTGCCAAGTCCTTTACAATGGCACTATAGAAATAAAATGGGGTTTAGTTTTTTTAATGATAATGGTACTATAGACTTAGGCCTTCATGAGAAAGGAAATTTCAATAAGTACATCTCAGTACCGCCTTGTTATATATGTGATGAGGATTTTATTAAAGTTGTAGATATTGTAAAGTATTTTGCTAAAAAGACTAAATTGTTAGCTTATGATAATAAAAAACATGAAGGTTTTTTTAGACATTTAGTTTTACGTAAAGCCCAAAACAATAGCCAACTTCTTGTAAATATAGTAACAAGTGAACTTCCGACTGGACAAGAGGTATTAAAACCTATTGTAAAAGAACTTGCAGCTTTTGTTGACAGTTTATACTGGACTATAAATTCTAAAAAATCAGATGATGTAAATGTAAATTTAGACAAGTTAGTTTTATTGCATGGAAGTCCGTTAATAAGGGAAAAGCTTAATGTTGGCAACAAAGATTTTTATTTTAATATATCTCCTTTTTCTTTTTTTCAAACAAACTCAAAAGCTACAGAGGTTTTATATAATCAGGTTTTAAGACTTTTAAAACCTTCCAAAAATGATATACTATTAGATCTCTATTGCGGAACAGGTGCTATAGGCTTGTCTATGGCCTATAGTGTTAAAGAGGTTGTAGGTGTAGAGTTATTGCCTCAAGCAATTGAAAATGCTAAGGAAAATTTGATAATAAATAATATTAGTAATGCTCAATTTTTTGTTTCTAGTTGTCAGGATTGGGTTAATACAACAGAGTATAAGTTTGACTTAATAGTTGTTGATCCCCCTCGTACTGGGCTTACAAAAGATGTTATTACTTTTTTGCTTTCTTGGCAAGCCAAAAAGATTGTTTATATTTCTTGTAATCCTTCTACCTTAGCAAGAGATTTGCAAATTATTATTGAAAAGGGTAAGTATAAGCCAACAGAAATTGTTCCTGTTGACGTATTTGCACATACTAGCCATTTAGAAATTGTAGTAGCGTTAGAATTAAACTAGTTTTTATGAATAGGAGATGTAAGTAAATGAACAGGATAGTAAAGTTAGTGTTTGTTTTTTTGTTTTTTATAGTCAATATAAATGCGGATGTTTTAACTTTGGATGATTATATGGAGTTAGTTTTAAAAAACAATAATGAAATAAAATCCATACAATCAAACATTGATGCAGTTAAAGGAAAACTTGCTCAAATAGAAATGGTATACTCGTACTCTTTAAGTGCTGGAGCTAGTTATGCAGATGACAAAAGTGGTAGGCCTTTTTCTATACTTGGTAGGCCAGATGAAGTAAAAAATTTTGCTTATGATGCAACTGTAAATAAAATGTTTGGGCTTGGTACTCAAGTTTCTTTGGGTTTAAATGGCTCACATAGTGACTCTAATTTTGCAAATAATGCTATGGATTTTAATGTTATTGATATAGCTCCATTTGTAAAACTACAACAGTCATTGTGGAAAGACATAAATGGCGGTTCTACAAAAGCTTCGATTGCAAAAGCTAAATCTAGTGCAAAGTCAACTTTATATTTATTAGAGTACCAAAAACAAAATGCTTTGCTTAATGCGACAATGGCTTATTGGAATTTATCTTATGCAAAGACGCTTGTAGGTTTTAGGAAAAATGCTTTAAGTAGAGTGCAAAAAATTTCAGACTGGAACCAGAAAAGATTTAATATGGATTTAGTGGAAAAATCAGACCTTTTGCAATCTCAAGCGGCAGTAAAACTTGGCAATTTAAGTTTGAAAGTTGCTTACCAACAAGAAAATAAAGCAAATAGAGCTCTAAACCAATTTTTGTCTATATCAGATGTGATAGTTAAGTACGATGTTGAAAAGTTTGAAGAAAAAGGGCAAATTTTTAATAGCGATTATAAACCTGAAAAAAATTGTACAAGACTTGATGTTCTTTCTAGTTTAGAAGATGTAAATAATACTATGTATGATCAAATAGCAAACAAAAAAACTAGTGGAGCGGATTTAGTTTTAAATGCTCAATTTGCACTTAATGGTGTAGACCAAGATTTTGAGTTTGTTCGAGATAATTTAACAAAAGTTGAAAGACCTTCATATTCTTTAGGATTAAGATATAATTTGCCTTTAAACTTTAAATTAAGAAACATATTAAATCAAGGCTATGAAGCAGCGAAAATTTCAGCTCAGAAAAAGGCAGAATATTTATCTATTAAAGAAAACAATGATTGGCAACAACTTTTAGACGATTGGAATGATGCGAAGTTGAAAAATATTCTTGCTGTAGAAATAGAGGAAATACAAAAACAAAGAAAACAAGAAGATGAAGTTTTGTTAAAAACAGGAAGAACAACAACTTATTTAGTTTTGCAAACAGAACAGGTTTTAGACGATTCTATGTTAACCGTTTTTGATAGTATTTTAGAACTTATTAGAATATCTGAAACTGCAAAAATATTTTACGATTATAGTTTTGAATTAAAAATAAATTAAATAGCAGAAAAATTAGAGGAATAATATAATGAATTTAGCAAAAATAGCAATTAAACGACCGACTTTTATAATGGCATTACTTATGGCTTTTATTATTTTGGGTGCAATTTCTTTAAATAAACTTAGTGTTAGGATGTTCCCTGATGTAGAATTTCCGTATGTTCTAATTATGACTACTTATCCTGGTGCGGGTGTGGCAGAAATAGAGCAACTTGTTTCAAAACCTATAGAAGATGCTGTTAGTGGAGTTTCAGCTTTAAAGCACGTCAATTCAATAAACCAAGATAACGTGTCTATAGTTTTCTGCGAGTTCCAACTTTCTAAAGATCCTGATATAGCAACTCAAGAAGTTAGAGATAAAGTAGCACAGATTAGGCTTGACTTACCTGACGATGTAAAAGAGCCAGTGATAATAAAGGCAGATATTAATAGTCTTCCTATAGGAACTGTCAGTTTAAAAGCAAAAGGCCTTACTTCTAAACAAATGTATGATTTTGCTGATGATGTAGTTTCCAAAGATTTGTCTCAAGTTTCTGGGGTGTCGCAAATAAACATTATTGGTGGCCAAAAAAGGGAAATACATATTAACGCAGATAAGAAAAAACTTAAAAATTATGAACTTACGCTTACATCTCTTGCAGCAAAAATTAAGTTAAACTCTTTAAACATCCCTGCAGGAAAAGTAAATAGAGGAGTAAATGAAGTAGAGTTTAGAACTCTTGGTGAGTTTAAATCTATATCTCAAATTAACGATGTTGTTGTAAATTTTTTGGGCAATGATAAACATGTTATAGTTGGCGATGTTGCTACAGTAGAAGATGGTGTTGAAAAAGAAGTTTCACGTGCAAGAATAGACGTTATAGAAGATGGTAAGTTTAGTTCAGAGCCTGCTTTATTATTACAAATTTATAGACAGGCAAAAGGTAATGATGTAGCAATATCAAATGGACTAAAGAAAAAAATTGAGGAAGTTAATCAGAAGTATTTACAGTATGATGGTAAACCTCAACTTACTATGATTTCTGATGCGGCCAATGGCGTAAGAATGAATATAGAAAATGTTAAATCTACAATTATTGAAGGAGTTTTCCTTGCAGTTGTAGTTGTCTATTTCTTTTTAGCTAGTTGGCGTTCAACTTTTATTACAGCACTTTCTTTGCCAAACAGCTTAATAGGCTCTTTTGTTTTTATGTATACTTTTGGATTTAGTTTAAATGTGTTGTCTTTAATGGCATTGTCACTAGCTGTAGGCTTGTTAATTGATGATGCTATTGTTGTTAGAGAAAACATTTTTAGACATTACCAAGAAGGTGCAAACCCAATAAAAGCAGCTTTAGATGGCACAAATGAAGTTACTTTGGCCGTTATAGCTACAACAAGCACTGTTGTGGCAGTATTTTTACCTGTGGCTTTTTTAAGCGGCGTTATGGGACAATTTTTTAAAGAGTTTGGGTTAACAGTTGTTTTTGCTATGTTAATATCTATATTAGATGCTTTAACAATTGCACCTTTGCTTTCAGCATACATGATCCCTGACCATAATGCTAAAAAAGTAAAAAAATGGAAAATCCAAGAAGTGGTAATTAAACTTTTTAGAAGTGTTACAGTAGATTGGTTTAATAAGAGTTTTAATGTTTTAGAGCGTTCATACAAAAAATTGATTTCTTTTATTGTAGAAGCAAAAGTCTTAGATTTTAAGTTTGTCAAAAATAACAGACATTTTTCTGTAAGTTGGAAATTTGCTACTCTTATTATTGCTATATTTGTATTTGTTTTTACTATAGGATTGTCGAAAAAATATCTAAAAGCTACTTTTATGCCTGCTGCTGAGTGGGGGGAATTTAATATTAATTTGCAAGCTAAACCGGGAACCTCTTTAGATCAGATGGACAAATATGCTAAAGAAGTTGAACAAATATTGATGAACGACCAAAATATAGAGCTTGTTTCTGTGACAGTAGGACAAACTGGAATGTTTTCTTCTCTTGCAAGTCAAGCAAGTATATATGTAAGGATGATTCCTTCAGACTCTCACGGGAAATTTTTTGGCAAAAAAGAAGAAAAAGATACTCCCAAAAGAACTCGTTCAAGCTCACAAATGAAAGACTATCTTAGAGAAGTTTTTAAGGAAAAGTTTAAAGATGAGTTAGAAGTTTCTATAGTAAGACAAAGTGTTGGAGGTCATAGTGAAAGTGAATTTATTATGCAACTCAATGGAGCTGATATAGATGTTTTATACGATGTTGCTCAAACTTTAATAAAAAGATTTAAAGAAATACCATACTTTGTAGATGTTTGTTCTAACTATAAAGTTGGCAAACCTGAAGTCCGGATACAGATGGATACCAAAAAAATGGAAGATTATGGTGTAAGTTCTGTTGTTGTAGGAAACGAAGTGAGAGCTATGATAGATGGAGCATTAGCGGGTAAGTTTAGAGAAAATGGTTTAGAGTACGATATAAAAGTTAGGTTTGCAGAAGATCAACAAGACATTGCTCAAAATTTAGACGCCATTTATGTAAACAATGTAAACAATAAACTTGTGAAGTTAAAAAATGTTGCATCTATTAAAATGGCTGAAGGACCTACGCAGATATTTAGAGAAGATAGAGTGCGCTATGTTTCAGTTGAAGGCAATCTTGCAGCAGGTGGAGCAATAGGTGAAATAGAGAAAGAAGCAATTAAAATATTTAATGAAGAAAAAACAAAACCAGAAAATTTAGAAAAATGGAAACATGTGCATTTTAGGCTTTCTGGAAATGCAGAAGATATGGCAGAGATGTTTAAGAGTATTATTATTGCTGCAGGTTTATCTATAATATTTATCTTTATGGTTCTTGCAAGTTTATATGAGTCCGTTATTACTCCGTTTACAATTATGACAGCGCTTCCTCTAGCTATTATAGGTGGACTTTTTGCTTTGCTTATTGCAAGGCAACCTATTGACATGTTTACACTTATTGGCATGATAATGCTTCTTGGTATTGTAGCTAAAAACTCTATCCTTTTAGTGGATTATGTTCAACAGCAAATGAGAAACGGTTTAACTATAAACGATGCTATAGTCAAAGCAGGCGTTGTAAGACTTCGCCCTATACTTATGACATCTTTTGCTCTTATAGCTGGCATGCTTCCAACAGCGTTAGGTCTTAGCGAAGTTGGCCAGTTTAGAAGAGGTATGGGAATAGTTGTTATAGGTGGAGTTATAAGTTCTACAATACTTACATTAATTGTTGTGCCTGCAATTTTTGAGTATATGGACAATTTTAGATTGTTTTTAAGAAAACTTGTAAAAAGACCTGCAAAAAGAATGATAGACTATACGGAAGAAGAACTACATAAACAAGATTTATAAATTATGAAACACTTTAAACAGTTAAGGGGGCAAGCATTAGTTGAGGCTGCTTTAATTGCTCCATTAATTGTTGTTTTTCTTTTTTCAATTATTTGGTTTGCTAGTCTTATGCTAACTTGGCAACAAATTCTAACTGCTACAAAGTACGGTGTGGATTTGATTGCTTATACAGATTTTGACAAAAAATATATAGAAAATGATATAAAAGATTATCTCTGCAATACAAAAACACTTGGCAGAATTTTAGATTTAAATAGACTAAATGTAATAGTCCAGATCAATGATTATAAACCTATTGATATGGATTTTACAAAGTCAGATATTGCAAGTTTTGGTTCTTTAAATGTTTTTGATTGTACTAAAGGGTTAGTTCCGAAAAAATCTTTTGTAGAGATAACGTATTTATACAAAATTCCAAAAATATTAAAAGTTATTGGTAGGGAAAATATTAAAATAATCTCTAAACTAGAAGTTTTATCAGGTGCTGGTAGTCCAACAAAGCGCAAAAATAAAGTGTAAGGGGGGAAGGCAGTAGATGTTAAACTTCAACTGGATTAAAAGTAAAGGGCAGGGTATGGTAGAGTATATTCTTATTGTAGCAGTTGTAGTAGGTATTGTTTTTGTTGCATATAAATCTTTAGGGGAAAAAGTTAAAAGTAAGTTTGAAAGCGCAACAAAAGTTATTCAAAAAGCGGATAAAGAATAAATACATGAGCAATAAAAAAGTATTACTTATAGCTTTAATTTTTGCAATACTTTCTTTGTTTTTTGCATATATTTATATATCAGACCTAGAAACAAAGTATAAAATTATGACTGAGCCAGTTAAGGTAGTGGTAGCCTTACAGGTTATACCTCAAGGTACAGTTATAAAACAAGATATGCTTTTAGAAAAATATGTTCCTAAAGAGTATGCTCAGCCAAGGGTTTTTAATGATATAAAAGAACTTTTTTTACCGGACGGTACTTGTGAATATATATCATTAAATACAATAGAAGAAAATGAGCAAATCCTTTCGAGCAAATTGTCAAAAATAAGTGACTACGGAATAAGTAATTTAATTCCAGAAGGTAAAAAAGCTATATCTATAACTTTTGACGTAGATAATGTAAATATTTTATCTCCTGGTAATAAAATAGATATTTATGCAGCAATAGAATATACAGATTCTAATAGGCAGTTACAAGAGATAGTATTTTCCGTAGCGCAAGATGTTTTGGTTTTAGCTGTAGGTAACAGTTGTATAGGCTGCTTAGTAAAAAAACAAGATGATGAGCTTAGTAATGTCAACGTATTGACTTTGGCATTATCTGTAGAAGATGCTCAAAAAGTTATTCTTTTTTCTCAAAAAGGAACTTTGAAATATTTAATAAGACCTGCTGGTGACACAAAAAGGTATGATGTTGAGCCTTTAAAAGTTTCGTCTATAATTAAAGATATTTCAAGAGTCATAAGTAATCAAAATTATTCAAAAGACGTAAAACTCACAAATCAAAAAGAAGTTTTAGAGATAATAAACAAGTATGCAAATGTAAACAAATAATAAGTTATTTGAGGCATAAAATGCTTTTAATATCTCCAAGCAGTGTTTCTTTGTTACAGTGCAATCTTATTGCTTATGGACTAGATTCTATAAATTTTAATAAAAAAACTGATAGTATTATTGTTGATTTTTCAGTGTCAGATTCTAGTGCTTTTTGGTCTATTTATAAAAATTCGGTAAAGTATATAGAAGATATTTTGCCTGTTTTACCGGGCGGAAATTTTAGCATTATAAAAGATTATTTATCTTCTAGTACAACTTCTAGTGTTTTGTGTATTAAAAGCACGTTTGAAAGTATAGATAGTATAGGAAGTGTTGTTTACCTTTTATCTGTTTTGGACATATATTTTAACAATGTTTATGTTATTTTGCCCTGTCAGAAGAGTAAAAATGTTTTACATTTAATTAAAGAAGCAAAACATTGTCTTATACCTTATTTTTCTGATAGTTTGTCTACAAAAAACACAGCTTTATCTTTGCAAGAGTACAACTCTATTAATAGCGGGTTAGATTTTATATTGTTTAAACTTAATTTAAATTATGATTTTTATTGTGATAGAATGCTAAAAATTTTTGGTGTAACTGATATTGTTAGTGCAGATTTTGATACCTCTGTTCAAGAACAAATATTGTCGCCAACATTTTCTTATAGAGATAAATCAAATTCTTATGTTTTAGCTTTAGAAAAGATTGTAACTTTAAATTCTTTGCAAACAAAATGTGAGGACACATCTAGTATTAGTTACTATCAAAATGAAAATGTTTTTATAGAGCTTAAAAACAATATACAGAAGATGCTTTTAGAAGAAATGAAAGAGTTCTCTAAGGAAGAAGATGAAAAAAGATTACGTAATATCATAAGAACTATCATATTTAAAATAATAAAGGCTAATAATTTAAATATACCAGAAGAAATTTTAAATAGGTTAAATAAAGAACTTTGTAGTGAAATATCAGGTCTTGGAGTTTTAGAAGATTTGCTAGAAGATTCTTCAATTACAGAAATAATGGTAAATGGTTATAATAATATATTTGTTGAAAGATCCGGAAAAATATTTAAAACAGACTTGTCATTTTCAAGCGAAGCAAATCTTAAAATAATTATAGATAGGATAATTCGTCAAGTTGGCAGGCACGTTGATGAAGCTTCACCTATTGTTGATGCTAGGCTTAAAGATGGGTCTAGGGTTAATGTTGTGATAAGTCCTATATCTTTAGATGGTAGTATTGTAACAATAAGGAAATTTTCTAAAGATAAACTTTCAATAGATTCTTTGCTTTTTTCAAAAAGTATAAGTAAAGAAATGGTAGAATTTTTAAAAACAGCTATATTGTTAAAGAAGAATATTATTGTTTCTGGTGGTACTGGTACAGGCAAAACTACTTTGCTAAACATAATTTCTTCTTTTATTCCTGAAAATGAAAGACTAATAACTATAGAAGATTCTTTAGAGCTTAACTTACAACAGAAGCATGTTGTAAGACTTGAAAGTAGACCTAAATCTCAGGAAGGTATAGGAGAAATAAACATTAGAAAACTTGTTGTAAATGCTTTAAGGATGAGACCAGATAGGATAATTGTGGGTGAGTGTCGCAGCGGAGAAGCTTTGGATATGCTACAGGCAATGTCTACAGGACATGAAGGCAGCCTTACTACTTTGCATGCCAATTCTCCTGAAGATGCTATTTCTAGACTTGTAACAATGATTTTTATGTCTGGGATAGAAATTCCTGAAGAGTCTATAATTACACAAATTGCTTCTGCAATTGATATTATCGTGCAACTTTCAAGATATCAAGACGGCTCAAGAAAAATATCATCAATTTCTCAAATAAATAGAACAAACGATGATAAGATATATGAAATAAAGCCTATTTTTAAATATGTTCAAAAATCTTTTGATAATAATGTTGTTGCTGGAGATTTTGTGTTTTGTGATTATATTCCAGAATTCATTAATTGTGCCTATCGAAATGGGATTAATGTAGATATGGAGTGCTTTAAATGAAAGAAGTTTTATTTTTGTTTTCTATATTTGTATGCACATTTTGTTTAATGTATTTTATTTTAAATATTAATCTAATAGAGAATAAAAAGTTTAACAATAGATCAAATTTTAAAAATTTAGTTTTTAAAAGAAAAAAGATTATTTTTTTATTTAGTGTACTTGTTATATCTTTTATCGTAATGCAAAATATTGTTTTTTCTGTCATTTTATGTGTTTTGTGTGTTTATTTTGATTGGCACTTAAGTTATCTAAAAAAACAAAAGACTTCAAACATTATTGATGGACAAATTGTAGAAGCTTTAAGTATTATAAAGAATTCTTTAGGTGCAGGGCGCACTATAGCAAATGCTATATTTGATGTGGAAAGTGAACTTAGAGCGCCTATAAAAAGTGAATTTGCCCAAATATCAAAATCTATATCCTTAGGCTTAAGCTTTAATGAAGCAATAGAGCAAGTATCTTCTAAAACTAGTAATAAAGATTTTAAGTTCATGTTAAATACAATTAGAATATCTAAAGATACAGGTGCAAGTTTAAGAGATATATTTGAACAGATTATAGAATTAGTGTCTAAAAGAATTGCAGCTAAATCGAAAATAAATGCATTGACGTCTCAGGGGAAACTTTCAGGTAATATAGTTAGCTTGGTTCCTTTTATTATAATTTTTATGATGTACTTAATAGAACCTGACATGATACAATCTTTGTTTGTTACTACAAGTGGTAACATTTTACTTTTAATAGTTGTTTTTATGGTTACTTTAGGTTCTTTTGTAATAAGAAAAATGACGGAGATAGATTTTTAATGATAATACTTTTTTATTTAAGTTTTGGTATTTTTATGGTTTCTTTTGTTTTTGTTGTATGCGATAAAATATCTAAGGTTAAAAAAGCTAGTAAAGTAGAAAGTTATATAGATAAAAAACAAAATAAAAATATTGTAATGTTTTTTATTTTTAATATTGCATCGAAATTAGGATATTGGTTTAAATATATCAAAAACAAAAAGTTTTTAGATTATATTAATAATATTAAATCAAATTTGTATTCTATAAAATCTGATATTAAAGAGGTTGACCCTTACCAGTTTTTAGTGCTGCAAATATTATCTGGTGTTTTTGGCGCTATATTTTGTGCAGTATTTATAAGCGTTAATATTTTAATTGTTACTTTGGTTGCTTTATTGTTCTTTTTTCTTCCTCTTATAAAAATTAAAGAGCAATTAAAAAAGAGAAAAGAACTTATTTTAAAGCAACTTCCAGATGTAGCAGATTTGCTCTCAATTATGTTAGCTTCTGGATTAGACTTTTATATAGCCTGTGATAAAGTTATACAAATAATGGAAGGCCCTTTAATTTTAGATTTTAAAAATACCTTATCAAAGATATCTTTAGGATGTGATAAAAAAATTGCTTTTTACGATATGGCTAATAAAACAGATATTAAGGAACTTTCTTTTTTTGTTAGGGTAATTAATACTTCTTTAGATTCAGGTTCTGGTATGGCGGAATCTTTTAAGCATTTGTCTAATTCTTTAAGAAACGATATCTACTCTAACGCGGAAAAAAGAGCTCATCAGGCCCCTGTAAAGATTCTTATACCTTTGGTTTTGTTAATATTCCCTACAATCTTTATAGTTATATTTGGTCCTATTGCAATTAATTTTTTAAGTGCAGGGTTTTAGTGAAAGAATTATATAGGAATAATTTTATAGACAAAACAAAAAATATTGTATACAATTCTTGAATATGAAAAGGTTAAAAGTAATAAAATTTATTATTTTGCTTTTTTGTACTTTTTCTTATTGCTATGCAGATGTGAATTTCATAACTCAAAGTGATGTAAGCGATAATTCTAAGTGGACTCAAATAACAAACTCCAACCCAGGTGTTTTTTTTGGAAATTTCGACGTTTCTTCAGTACAATCACTTAACGATGATGCTATTATCCGTTCAGATCAAAGTATTAAAAGGATCTTAAACGCTTCTAACAACAATAAGTTTTTTAATTTTGATGCTGGGAAAAGCTATGTGACAATAGATGGTATTGCTTTGCAAAATGGCAAACACATGCTTTTAGTTGATAATAATGGTGGTGGAGCAATATATATAAATTCTGCTAATTTTAATTTGCAAGGGGTAGCGTTTTTTGAACAAAACACTTCCAGTGCTTGTGGGGGTGCAGTTTATGCTACAGGAAATGTTTGGTTTTCTAACCCTACAGAAACAATAACATTTGTTTCTAATACAGCTGCATTTAATGGTGGAGCCATATGTGTTGTTGGCAATGTTACATTTAATGGTGGAGCTTATTTAAAAGACAATAAAATTTCTGGTCAAGCTCGTGATGGGGGCGCTATTTATTCAGGTGGGACTGTTGCATTTATGTCAGCTTTTGCTTGTGTTGAACTTACAAGTAACACTGCCTCAGGATCTGGCGGTGCTATTTTTGCTTTAAATAACGTAGAGTTTAGTAGTAATGTTACAATCTCTTACAATAAGTCAGATGGCAATGGTGGAGCTATTTGTTCTAGTGGAGGGTATGTATCTTTTAAATCTCATGTTACTGCTTCAGGCAATGAGACCACATCCTCTAGAGGTGGAGCAATATTTTCAAAAGGTATAACAATAAATGATGGTGCCTCTTTTACCAACAACAAATCTTCTCAAGAAGGTGGAGCAATTTATGTGTACGATAGTACTTTTTCTTACATAGGTGCTGTCAATAGTGATGTTTTGTTTAGTGGCAACACTATGGCCATAAGAAATGAAACTAAAAGGAACGATATTTATATGGGAGGACATTCTGTTGCTGCCTCTTCAAACACTTTAACTTTGGATGTAAGAGACTTGCGCAATATGACTTTAAATGGTGGTATAAGATGTTCTGATGTTGGTAATGATGTCATCAATAAAACAGGGAATGGGACCCTTAACCTTAACGGTGATTTTATTTTAACAACTTTTAACATGTTAGATGGTAGTCTAAGCTTTGGTGAAGGTTCAGGTTTTAAAGGTAATAGTGTTTCTTTTTCATCATCTAGTACTATTAATTTAGGAAGAAAAAAGGATTATATAATAGAAGTGTCTACCTTACAGTCTAAAGCTTTATTTTATTATGACTTGGATTTGCAAAACAATAATGTAGATAAGTTTGTTATTGTAAATTTTGCTGATTTAAATGATACTAGAGTTAAGATAAGTTTTGTTGGCATAAATAAATCGACTGTAACGTATAATATTGTTTCCTCTTCTCAAAATTCTCAAGGTAATATTTTAATAGATAATACTAATGCTCAGGGTAATGTGATGTCTAGGGTTAATTCTTATATAACTTATGATACTAGTAACCCTACTTCTTGGAAATCTGTTGACCTTAACGTTTATGTTAATGAGTTAAATAATATTGACAGTTTAACAAATAATGAAAGGCAGGTTGCTCTTTGCCTAGATGAAAATTATGGTAAAGCTAAAAGTGATTTGTTCTACATTACAGATTTAATAGATAAAATGGAAAGAGTTCAAGACAAAAAAGACGCTTTACTTAATTTGTCAGGATATATTTATGCAAACGCTATACTGTTGCCTGCTATTAATACACATAAAAACAATATTTTGTCTAGGTTAGATAGAAGTTATTTCCTTAATAACGATAGTTTTTATAAAAGGAATGTTTGGGTGCAAGGGTGTAATGCTCAAAATAATTTTGAAGGTATGTTAAACTCTCCCGGGGATTTTAATATTTTGACTAATGGTGTACAAGTAGGTTTTGATACTTTAAGAGAAGATACTAGGATTTTTGGTATAACTTTAGGCTATAGTGACATAAAATCAAAACAAAACGATGATAAAGTTGATATTAAGGAATACAATTTTGGTGGTTACTGGTCTGAATTTTTTGAAAACAATTTTGAAGTTAGAGCTTTTGTTGTTGGTGCAAGGCAAGGTTATTTGGCTTCTAGAAATATCGATTATTTAAATAGGAATACTAATGCAGACTTTGAGGGATATAGTCTTAACTCTTCACTAGAAGCTGCTTATAATTATTATGCTAGTGATAATTTTTGTATAAAACCGTTTGTTGGTATGGATTATTCCTATGTTACCAGAAATGAATTTTTTGAATCTGGCGCCGCAGACGCAAGTTTGATTGTTTTAGAAGGTTCTTATAATAGGGCAAACTCTTCTTTAGGTATTAGAACAAATAATGCTTTAAATAGTAGTGTTAAATGGTATGCTTTACTTCAAACTGATTTGTTGTTTTATGGTAAAGAGGGACAATTTAGTAGCTCATTTAAAAATAGTACACAAAATATGACTATTAAGGGTATAGAAAACGATGTAGCAAATGCTCTTGTTGGTGCTGGCATTTTATGTGATATTTCAAAAAATTTTAGTGTTTATTTAAATTTAAACGGTCAGATTTCTAAAAATCAAAACGCTTATTATGGCAATATTGGTTTTAGTTATAAGTTTACAACACAACCAGCCAACTTTTATCAACGTGCCTAAATAAACTCAAATAAAAAACTATCATAAACAAAACTTGACTGATATATAAAAAATAAATAAAATTATTCAATATCAACGTTAGTCTTCGGGGAAGGTGAAAGGCATTTGCCTTATTCCTTACCGGCAGTGATAAAGAGTTTTCTTTTAAGCCTGCCACTCTGCACTTTTGTGTGGACTGAACTAGTGTAAATCTAGTGCCGATGGTGATAGTGATAATAGTGTCATAAAATGATCTTGTGCTATTAAATGTGCAGATTTTAATTAACTATTATTGCTTTAGTCCGGATAAAAGAAGATACAATAAACTTGTAAACCCCGAAAATAATATTTTGAGGTTTTTTTGTTTTATGAACAATAAATATATGCAGGTAGCAATAGATCTTGCAAAAAGGGGTAAACATAAAGTTTTTCCTAACCCACAAGTTGGCTGTGTGATAGTCAAAAACAACAAAATTGTTGGTAGGGGTTGGCATGAATATTTTGGTGGAGAGCATGCTGAAATAAACGCTGTTAAAAGCGCAGATCAAAACGCTCAAGGTGCTGATTTGTATGTTACTTTAGAGCCTTGCAATAGTTACGGGAAGCGCCCGCCTTGTTCGCTTGCAATTGTAAATGCCAAAATAAAAAGAGTTTTTTATGCTGTTAAAGATAAAAAAAATTTTAATACAAAAAAATTTTTAGAGAAAAATGGTATAGAAGTGTACGAAGGGCTTTTAAAAAAAGAGGCGTCAGTTTTAATAAAAGATTATTTGAGACATTTAAAAGTAAGTCCTTTGGTTTCTGTTAAAGCTGCTATGACTTTAGATGGTAAGATAGCTACTGAAAAATATGATTCTAAATGGATAACTTCTAAAGAGTCAAGAAATTTAGTACATAAAATGAGGTCTTTATATGATGCTATTTTAGTTGGCAAAAACACAGCACTTAGAGATAATCCATTGCTTACATCACACAATAAGAATTTAAGAAATCCAGTTAGAGTTGTTATAGACCCTAAATTAGAACTACCAAAATTTTATAAGTTGTTTAATAATAAGGCAAGTACAATAATTTTTTATAATAAAAATGTTTCAAAAATTCCAGAGCATTTTAAAAAGAAAGGAACAGTTCTTGTTCCGATAAATATTGAAGCGTCAAAAAGAAATTTTAATTTGATAATTGATAAATTAAATTCTTTTTCAATAAAAAGAATTTTAATAGAAGGTGGCAGTGAGATTATTGCTTCAGCGCTGTTTTCAAATGTTGTAGATGACATATACTTTTTTGTTGCTCCTAAAATAATAGGTGGAAAATCATCAATACCAGTTGTTGGTGGTCAAGGAGTAAAAAGTATATCTGAAAGTCTAAATATAAAAAAAATACAAGTAAAAAAAATAGGTGTTGATTTTCTTATAACAGGCAAAATTAATAAGTCTAAAGGTTAAAAATGTTTACAGGGTTGATTGAAGATGTTGGTTTAGTAAAAAATATTTTTAGTTCTCAGATAGAAATAACGACACCTTTGAAAGATATAGTAAAAGGTGATAGTGTTGCTGTTAATGGAGTGTGTTTAACTGCTGTTGCGGTAAAAGTAGATGGTTTTGTTGCTGACTATAGTCCTTATACAGACAAAAATACTACGCTTTCAAAATTAGAAAACGGTTCAAAAGTAAATTTGGAAAGAGCTCTAACATTTTCGTCAAGACTTGGAGGTCACATTGTAAGTGGCCATGTTGATGGTATAGTAAGAATAAAGAATATAAAAAAAATTAACAATTTTTACCAAGTACTTTTTAATTGTAAAGAAAAGTTACTTAAATATATTGTAGAGAAAGGATCTGTAGCAATAGATGGTGTTAGTCTTACAGTATCAAGTGTGCATAATTTTGGTTTTGGAGTTTTTATTATACCTGAAACGTTTAGTAGCACAATTTTTAATTTTAAAAAGGCTAATGACAAAGCAAATATAGAAGTGGACATGCTTTCAAAATATGTAGAGAAATTTACAAATAAAAATTCAAATAATCTTACAATTGAAATATTAAAAGGGAATGGATTTATTTAATATGAAAAAGAGACAAACTTTTACGTCTGTAGAGACTGCAATAAAAGAAATTAAAGCTGGTAAGATGGTAATTGTTGTAGATGACCCAAATAGAGAAAATGAAGGTGATTTGCTTTGTGCAGCGCAAACAATTAGCCCTGAAAAAATTAATTTTATGGCAAAATTTGCAAGAGGTCTTATTTGTGTTCCTATGAAACAGGAAAGACTTGAAAAACTTAAAATAAATGATATGGTCAATACCTCTAGAGAACAAAAAGGTTGTGTGTTTACTGTATCTGTGGATTATAAAGTTGGTACTACCACAGGCATTTCTGCCTATGATAGAGCTCTAACTGTAAAAAAACTTATAGATGAAACAGCTACCTCAAATGATTTTGCTAAACCAGGTCACATTTTCCCTGTAAGGTATAAAGAAGGTGGCGTTTTAGCGCGTACTGGTCACACTGAAGCTGCTGTAGATTTAGCGCAAATGGCAGGCTTTTATCCAGCTGGTGTAATATGCGAAATAATGAATGATGATGGAACTATGGCAAGAATGCCAGATTTGGGGAAGTTTGCTAAAAAACATAAACTTAAAATTGTAACAATAGAAGAAATTGTTAGTTATAGGCGTAGTAAAGAAATTGTTGTAAAAGAGGTTGTTAGTGTTAATTTGCCAACAAAATTTGGAGAATTTAAGTTAACTTTGTTTGAGGATTTAATCACAGGAAATTCTCATTTAGCTGTAATAAAAGGTGATGTTAAAGGGAAAGAAAACGTTTTGGTAAGAGTGCATTCTTCATGTGAAACTGGAGATATTTTTCATTCTTTAAGATGTGATTGCGGTCAGCAGTTAGAAAAAGCTTTAACTGCTATAGAACAAGCTGGACAAGGTGTTGTTTTGTATATGCATCAAGAAGGAAGAGGTATGGGACTTGTAAATAAATTGAAAGCTTATGTTCTTCAAGAGCAAGGTATGGACACTGTTGAAGCAAACTTAGCTTTAGGTTTTGCTCCTGATTTAAGAGATTATGGTATAGGAGCGCAAATACTAACAAGACTTGGCATAAAAAGCATGCATCTTATGACAAATAATCCTAAAAAAATAGATGGACTTAAAGGCTATGGTTTAAAAATTGCAAAGAGAGTTGCTATTGAGATTAAATCGAATAAGTCTAACATAAAATATTTAAGCGCTAAAAAAGAAAAATTAGGTCATTTGTTGAATATTAATTAACTTCACATATGTAAGTTTGTAGAATGGGAGAAACATTATGAAAATTATTAGTGGTCAATTTAAAGCAGAAGGGAAAAAATTTGCAATAGTTGTTTCTAGATTTAATGAGTTTATAACAACTAAATTAGTTAATGGAGCAGAAGATATTCTTAAAAGGCATTCTGTATCTGACGATGATATTTTTGTTTATTGGACTCCTGGAGCTTTTGAAATTCCTTCTGTAGCAAAAAGAATTGTAGATTCTGCACACTTTGATGCTGTAGTTTGTTTAGGTTGTGTTATAAAGGGAGAGACTTCTCATTTTGATTATGTTTGTGCAGAAGTTTCAAAAGGTGTCGCTCTAGTAGGGTTTAATAGCAAAATACCTGTAATTTTTGGCATTTTAACTACAGATTCTATAGAACAAGCTATAGAACGCGCTGGAACAAAAGCAGGAAACAAGGGTTCTGAAGCTGCAATGAATGCTATAGAAATGGTAAACCTCTATTCTCAAATTTAGAATTATTTAAATTTTTCTTTATGTTTGCAACTTAGTTTGCGTTTGTAATTCATAAAGACATTTTACAATCACAAAAAGATAGCCTTGAGTTTTTACAACCAGTTGTTTAATCGTGTTTATTATCACAATTTTCTAATAACCCGTCTATGGCATTTATTTGCTTAATTCCATTATGATACATAGGATCGTCGTCTAAAGTTAACAAAAACCTTGGGTAATGGTCATTGATATTTCCGAGTGAAGTTAATTCAGGCAATATAAGTTTTTTCATCTTTTATATTTAACTGCCCGACCTGGACTCGAACCAGGAGACTTCTGCTCCAGAGGCAGATGTGTTACCAATTACACCATCGGGCAAATAATATAAATTTTGCAAAATTGTAACAAAAAAACGTTATGTTGGCAAATTTGATTTCATTTTATATAATGATACAACTGTGTAGGTATATTCTACTGTGAGGCAAACAAAATGCTTGATACTGAAATGATAAAAAGATTAAAATCAGATTTAATTATGTATATGAAGTCTAAAGAATTAGAGAAACTTAATGTTATAAGAGGAATTTTAAACGAAATAAATATTCGTGACATGAAAAATATAAAAATAGATGACAATGAAGTTGTAAAGGTTTTAAGGAGCGAGTTAAAAAAACGTAAAGAATCTATAGAAAGTTTTCAAAAAGCTGGTCGTAATGATTTGGTAGAGAAAGAAAGTAACGAAATACAGCTTATAGAACAATACCTCCCTAAAGAGATTTCTGATGAAGAGTTGTTCAATAAAATTAAAATAGTCTATAGCAAGTCTCAAGATAAAAGTTTTGGCGCAGTTATGAAAGCAGCTATTGTTGCTATAAATGGGCAAGCTGACAGTAAGCGTATTTCTCAAATAGTTAGAAAAATTATTGAAAATAAATAAAAAATGTTATAATTACAAAGCGCGAAAAAGAAGTTCTATATTAATTACCCAGGGGGGCATTTTATTATGGAGCCATCAACAAAAACACCGTCAACTAATACAAAAAAGAAATGGATTGTTTTGGGAGTAATAATTGCCATAGTAGCCATTTTGGTTGCAGTGGGTCCAGTAATAATAGCTAAATATATGAGGTCTTCCAAACCAATGCAAAATTCTATAACTTCCTCAACAGCAGAATTTATGATTAAAGTTAAAGGTGTAATTAAAGAAGATAGAGCAAAAAAATTAGTGTATCTAAAAGGCGATAATGGCCTTTACTATGTTTTGGTTGGTGATAAACTTGAACAAATCAAAAAAAGTCTAAACAAAAGAGCTACTGTTTTTGGAAATATTTTAGCTCCAGAAGAATTATTAGAAGAAGATGCAGAAAAGACAACCATAGAAGGCAATCCAGTAAGAATGAGGATTAGTGTTGTAAATTTTGAATTGCAAAAATAAGATAGAGTACATATCATACAATTCTGTTTGTTGATGTTTCCATATTTTTCACATCTTTTATACATGTTATTAAGGGTTTTGTTATAATATGAGTAGGAATAGGGATGTAAAATTATGAAAAAAATAATTTCTTTATTATCGCTAACTTTCTTAATTTTAAGTAGTGCTAAAATTTATGCCTCTCTTGCTGCTACTCAAAATCCGTATAATATAGGTCCTGAAGGCAGAACAGTTGAAGATTTAACTAATTTTGCAAAGCCAAAAGATATGTTCTCTATTCTTCCAAATAAGCCTATACAAGCAACTGACTCTTCAGGAAATAGACAACTTTTCACAACTACAGGTAGTCTTGCTTTAAGCATATCAAAAGACGGAAGTATTACTTTTTCTCTCTCCGGTCAGTCTAGAACTATAGATTCTAAAGGCAATCTTAAAGAAGTAGAAAAAAATGTTGTAGGTACAAATATTGTTGAGGTTAGAAACGAGTTTGGAGAGCTTGTATCATATAAAGAAAAAGGCCTTGGTGGACAAGTTGTAAAAGAGTATGATAAAGATAAAAACCTTACTAAAACAAATGTTTATGATGCTTATGGAAAAAGGATGGTTGCTAGTGTTAACGAACTGACTAAAGCAAAGACAGTTTTTGATGATAAAGGTAGAGCTGTTTACGATTTAGATTATGAAGGGAATCGTACAGCAAAATATGAATATGACGAAAATAATATGTTAGCTAAAAAAATAGATATGTATGGAAATACAACTTACTATGACAAAAATCAAAATCCTGATGTTGTAAAAAATAAAGAAGGCATGGAAATCACTAAATATATATATATAGAAGATAAAGATGGCAATTTGTCTTTAGATAAAACTGAAGATAAAGAAACAGGAGAGACAACTTATTTCAAAGATGGTAAACAACAATATACAAGAAATCAATCCGGCACTGTTGTTAGTGAATATGGATGGGTTGGGTCAAAGCTAGTGTACTCCTTTAATAAATTAAACAATGAGACAACTTGGTATGATATTGATGGAAAAGCTTTGTATGTTGCATTTAATGATACAATAATAAGTAAAAACTTGTACTATGAAGGTCAAATGGTTGGCATATGGGATAAGAGAACTAATGAGGTTACAATATTTAAAAATGAAAGAAGAGAATTAACTTTAAAAATTGATGACGATGTAGAACCTACAGGTGAAATGATTAAAGCGTGGATTGATGCTGGACTTATAGATCAAAAGTATCTTACAGGAATGTTAGAGTATTGAAAAGCTAAAAGATTATAAAAAATCTTTTAGCTTTTTGTTTTGTTCTAGGTTTTAATTTACAATTTATTTTTTACCTGACGTGGCTGACCACAACATATATATTATTCTGCTTCTAATTCCATATCTAAGTCTTTTACCATTTGTCTGTCTGTAATAATATCCCTGCCAATTGTTGTAAGGTACCCTCCAGTCATCATTCCGTTTGCGCCTGCTTGGAAAATCCACGACTGTAGATCCCTTAAATGCATTTCTCTTCCACCGCAAACCATAATGTCAGGAGTTTGTAAGATTATTCTATAAATTGCTATTGTTTTTAAAATTTCTATAGGGTGCATTACAGGCAAATGTTCCAAAGCTATGCCTTTTATAGGCATAAAAAAGTTCATTGGAACACTATCTGAGCCTATTTCTTTTAATGTGAATGCTAAATCTATTCTATCTTTTAAACTTTCGCCTATTCCAAAAAGACCTCCAGAACAAATCTCGAATCCGAAATTTTTAGCTCTTTTTATAGTATCAATCCTTTCTTTGTAGCTGTGAGTAGAGCAAATATTTGGATAGAAATTTTCTGAAGTCTCAAGATTGTGATGCATTTTTTTTATGCCAGCCTCTTTAAGTTTTTTAAAATTTTCATCAGAAATTCTTCCTATAGATACTCCTAGGTGGGACACTTTTTTATGCTGTTTAAACATTTCACAAAGTTTTTCAATTTCATTATCATTTAGGGAATTTCCGCTAGAAACTATTCCAAAACACCCAACATTATCTAAAGCTTTTGTTGAAATCTCTTTTATTTTCTCAGTGTCAACAAGAGGGTACACTTTTACATCAGTTTTGTTAAATGCAGACTGTGCACAAAATTTACAATTTTCGCTACATTGCCCAGACTTTGCATTAATAATAGAACATACTTTTACTTTGTTTCCCTTATATTTTTTGCGGATTTTTGATGAAACTAAAAACAACTCTTCAATATCTAGATCAAAAAGTCTCAAAGCTTCATCTTTTGTTATTTGTTTTATGTCAAGTAACTCTAATACCAAACTGTCCATTTATAAATCTCCTAATTTCTGCTAAAAAGTCAAAATAAAAGTCAAATTAAACTAAATTTCTATTTTAATTTTAACAGTTTTAGACTTAACTATAGACTTTGTCGCATTAATCTGTTTTAGAGCCCCTTCAATATTTTCACGACAAGTCTCGTGAGTAATTATAATAATTCTAGCATAATCATTACCACTAATATCAGGCTGTGACAAACTGGCAATAGATACTTTATGCTTACCAAGCATTCCTGAAATTTTTGCTAAAACTCCAGATTTATCTAACACAGAAAATCTTAAATAGTAAGATGCCTTGCTCTTACTTGCTGGTAAAATTTTTATTTTTTTCTTTTTATCATAAATTACATCTGACACTATCCCTGCAGTGTTAGTGACGATAAATTTTGAAACATTTATAATATCAGAAACTACAGCACTGGCAGCTGGTTGTTGCCCTGCACCTTTCCCATAGAACAAAACGTCTCCAGAATCTTTTCCGATTATCATTACTGCATTGTACTCATTTTCTACAGTTGCAAAAGCGTTTTCGTGATTTACTAAGCATGGCTGTACAGACAAATCTATACCATTTTTTGTTTTTTGCGCACAGCCGATAAGTTTTATATCGTACCCAAAATCTCTTGTGATTAATACGTCTTCTATATTTAAATCTGCAATTCCCTTAACAGAAATATCTTTAACTTTTATCCAACTACCCCAAGCAAGTGAAGATAAAATTGCAAGTTTGTTTGCAGTATCTATACCGTTTACATCAAAAGAAGGATCAGCTTCTGCAAATCCTGCAACTTGTGCATTTTTCAAAGCAGTTTCATACGAAACTCCATTTTTTGTCATTTCACTTAAAATGTAATTTGTAGTTCCATTTAGAATACCTTTAATTTCTAAAATTTCTTCAGATGCAAGTCCTTCGCTTAAACCTTGTACTACAGGTATTACGCCACCTACAGATGCTTCGTAATATATTGACTTTTGACAGTCTTGAGCTGTTGTAAAAATCTGGTTCCAATATTTTGCAAGTACTGCTTTGTTTGCGGTTACAACATTTTTACCGGCTTTTAAAGACTCTATTATTATTGTTCTTGCTGGCTCATATCCACCAATAAGTTCAACTATTAAATCTATTTCAGGGTCTTTTATAATATCTTTAAAGTTTTTAACATAAAGTTCTGGTTTGTCTATCGGGTTTAAATCGCAAATAGATTTTATACATATAGCTTTGCCGACTTTTCTTAAAGCTATCTTTTTGTTTTCTTCTAAAATTTTTACTACACCTTTACCTACAGTTCCATAGCCTATTAAGCCTATATTGATAAACTTTTTCTTCATAAATTCCTTTAAGTTATTCTTTATAATTTTTTGTAAATTTTCCTATACGAAGTAATGCATCGTGAAATCTTTTATCATGCGTTACTAAAGCCATTCTTATGTATCCTTCACCGTGTTTGCCAAACCCAATTCCAGGAGATACAACAACCCCTGTATCTCTTACTAATTTTTCTGCAATATTTAAAGACCCTTCTTTAAGCATTTTATCTGGAAGTTTTGCCCAAACGTACATTGTGCCTTTTGTGGGACGCACATTCCACCCAAATTTTTGTAGACCAAAAACCATCTTTTTCATTCTTCTTTCGTATATTTTTGAAAGTTCTTGTACATAACTTTGAGGGCCATTTAACGCTGCAACTCCTGCAAGTTGTATAAACATTGGAGCACCATAATCTAAAAATGATTTAAATTTTTCTAAAGGATAAAGTAATTGTTCTGCTCCACAAACCCAACCAAGCCTCCATCCTGCCATATTAAACGTTTTTGAAAATGAATGGAACTCTAAAGCAACATCTTTTGCTTTTGGAAATTCAAAAATAGAAGGAGCACAATAATCGCCAAAAGTAAGTTCTGAGTAGGCATTGTCTGAAACTAACAAAATGTTATATTTTTTACAAAACTTTATTGCCTCTTTCCAAAAATTGTTATCTTCTACTATAGCTGCGGTAGGGTTGTTTGGATAGTTTAAAAACATTATTTTTGATTTTTTAGCAACGCTTTCTGGAATTTTTGTAAAGTCAGGTAAAAAGTTATTTTTTTCTAAAAGTGGCATAAAATGTATTTTTGCATCAACTAAAGATACGCCATTAAAATGTACAGGGTATGCCGGATCACATACTAAGACGTAATCTCCAGGGTTTAAGTAAGACATACACAAGTGAGCTATACCTTCTTTAGAACCTATTAATGAAAGAACTTCGTTTTCTGGGTTAAGTTCTACACCAAAACGACGAGCCATCCACTCTGTTATTGCTTTTCTAAACTTTGGCATTCCTTTAGCTTGAGGATATTTGTGGGTATTTTTATGATGTTTTATTGTGTCACACAATCTTTCAATAATATGGTTTGGAGTCGGCGAGTCTGGATTTCCCATTCCAAGGTCTATAACATCTATATTTTTATCATAGGCTTCTTTTTTCAATTGATTAATTTTTGTAAAAAGGTAAGGTGGCAATTTTGCTAAATTTTTGGAAGGTTTTATGTTTATCATGGTATTTAAATTCTTTTTTATAGTTTATTTACTATAAATTTTCTAAGAGTGGCACTAGGTTTAAAAGACACTTTTTTTCCAGGAGGGATTGGTATTATTTCTCCTGTTTTAGGGTTACGCCCCACCCTACTTTGTCGGGATTTTATCCTAAAAGAACCAAGACCAGACAAAGAAATTACTTCTCCACTTTGTAAAGACGTTTGAATTACTTTAACTAAAGCTTTAATTGCTTTGTTTGCATCTCCTTTAGTTAAACCAGAGATATCAACTACCTTCTTTATTATGTCACGTTTTTTCATCGGAAGGTCCCTCCAAATAGGCAACTAAATTTTATAAAACACATTCATTTTATAATAAATTTATGCGATAAAGTCAACTTAACTAATTGTTTAGTTATGTACACATTAGACATACCAGTAACCAGTACCAGTGCTTTGAAACGTAATAGTTGGGATTTTTTATTAAGCATATTTTATTTTGTAAAGTCCAATATAAGATAGTCTAACATAAACATAAAACACACTACTTCAACAAACCGTCAAAGCTGTTATCGTTCATTCATTATGAATATAAACTCGTTTGTATACTCTTGTATATACTTAACTTATTTTCTTAACCTATACACCAGTACCGAATTTTAGAAAAGTGCCTAGTTTAAAAACAATAAATGAGCAAATCCAGGCTAAAAAGGTATTTCCTAAAACCATTCCTAAAAGCCATTTATAACTAGAGCCTGTTTCTTTGAAAAAAACTATTACAGAAGCTATACATGGCATGTAGATTAAACAGAAGATTAAAAAGGTTATACCTTTTAACGGTGACCAACTTTTATCATTTTTGATTTTATCTTTTAAAGATTTTTCTTGATTGTTGTTTTCTTCTATAGAATAAATTGTTCCTAATGTACTAACTATTACTTCTTTTGCTGCAAATCCTGAAAGTAAAGCTATAGCTCTATTTTTATCCATTCCTATGGGTGTAAAGATTGGTTCAAGTAAATTTCCTATTCTCCCTGCAAAACTGTAGTTTATCTGTGAAACAGTGCCTATATTTTTATCTGAAGGGGCTTTAGGATATGCAAACGCTGCCCAAATTAATATTGATATAAAAACTATTATAGTACCTGCTTTTTTAACATATAGCCAACCTCGTTCCCACATTTTTAAGCAGAGACCTTTCAGGGGTGGAATATGATATGGAGGAAGTTCTATAACAAAATGTGACATTTCAGTTAAAGGGATTATTTTATCAAGTATTTTTGCAATGCTTAAAGCTATAAGAATGCTTAAAATATACATTACAAACATTGTAAATGTTTGATATCTTATAGGTATAAATGTGCCAATGATTAAAGCAAACACAGGGAGTTTTGCTCCACATATCATAAATGGAACTACAAACATTGTTATTAGTCTATCTCTATTGGAATCCAGGGTTCTTGCAGCTAAAATACCGGGGACAGCACATCCATTTGTAGAAAGCATTAATGGCAAGAAAGATTTGCCACTAAGACTAAACCTATTCATAATTTTATCCATAACAAATGCAGCTCTGGCCATATATCCAGAATCTTCAAAAAAAGCAATTGCAAAAAACATAAATAATACTAGTGGAAAAAATTTTAACACTGATCCAACCCCACTAATTATACCGTCTACAATTAAAGATTTTAATTGTACAGATGCAAGTATGCTAGATGTTAAATTTGCAATCCATTTAAAAAAAATATCAAAAATATTAACTAAAGGTCCGGAAAAAATAAATGTAAATTTAAAAATCATGTACATTACTAAGGCAAAAATTGGAATAGCAAGGTATTTGTTTAATACAAAAGTGTCTATAATCTCTGTTATATCTATTTTGTTTTTAACACTATTTTTAAGAACTGTTTTAACAATAGAACTTGCAAAACCATAGCGTGTCTCTACTATTATGACTTCAGGTCTTTTGTTAAAATGTTCTTTTATATGTTTTATGCTTTTTTGAAGTTGTTGTAAAATTTTATCTTTATTTTGTGTATTTTCAATTAAATTTAATGTTTGAATATCGTTTTCTAGAAGTTTTAAAGAAACCCAATTTTTAGGCAATAAAGAAAATTCAGGATTTGCTTGTATAAGAGGTTCTAATTTATTTATTTCTTCTTTCATTACATCTGCGTAATCAACTTTTGCTCTTGTTTGTTTTTGTATGTTATTGTTTTCAAAAGTAGTTATAAGTGAATTCAATATATTAGTTATTCCAATATTTTTACTTGCAATAGTACTAACAACAGGCACGCCTAAAAGATTTTCCATTTTGCTTTCATCTATATTTTTACCTTTATATTTTAAGATGTCTATCATGTTTAAGACAATTATAATACTAGAAGGAAATTCTGTGATTTGGGAAAATAAATACAAATTACGTTCAATATTTGAGGAATCAATAACATTTACAATAATGTCAGGTTTTTGATTTATTAAAAAATTTTTTGTTACTATTTCATCATTAGAATATGCAGATAAACTATAAATGCCAGGTAAATCTATAAAAGTTATCTTATAATCATTGTATTTTATAGTATCTTCTTTTTTTTCTACAGTTACACCAGGATAGTTGCCGACATTTTGGTTTGATCCTGTCAAACTATTAAAAATTGTTGATTTACCACTGTTTGGGTTACCAACAAGGGCTACTTTAATACTTTTATTTTCAGACATTTATTACTTCCTTTCTACTAAAATCTTATCTGTTATCTTATTACTTAAAACTATTTTTGAGCCTTTAATTCTCAATATGATACTACCTTTTTTGCCGGTATTTTTAATGACTCTTAATTTCACACCTGGAACAAAACCCATTTCAAGAAGTCTAAGATTAAGTTTTTTGTCACTATTGTATGATAAAATAAACTTGTAAACTCCAGGAACGGTGGTGCTTAATTTAACAGTGTCATTATTTTGAAAAATTAAATTAAACTCTTTAAATTTTTTAATATGGTATTCAATATGGCGTCTATGCCAATTCATATATATGTGTTTTATAAACCTTTTTAACATCTACGTCTCCAAATTCAATTCTATTCTTATAAAGTCTTTGCATCAAATTGAGTTTAGCTGTTGCCATTTTTAAGTTGACTATAAATATTTAACCATTTGCTTGCTATAGAATCAATATCAAAAATTTTTACCCTGTTTAAATTTTTGTTGCCTATTTCTTTACGTTCTTCACTTTTAAGAGAGTATACATAGTTCATTTTTCTATAAAGAGCTAAAGGATCTTTTTGGTACAATAAATTGATCATTATTAAGTACCTCTCTAATGCCTCCTGCGTCTGTTGCTATTACAGTCAGAGCACATGCCATTGCTTCTGCTATGACAAGTCCAAACCCTTCCCAAGCTGAACTGGATACAAAAGCATCTGCTGTATTGTAATAATCGTACACATTATTTTTATTTCCAGCAAAGATAACGTAATCTTTAATATTTTTTTGTAACACTAAATCTTTTAGTTGTTTTTCAAGTTCACCTTTGCCAACTATCATTAATTTTGCGTTTTTGTATTCTTTACAAAGCAAACAAAACGCTTCTATTAGATTTTTTTGGTCTTTTGCCGGGGTTAATCTTCCTACGTTTAAAAAAAGAAATTCGTTATCAGTAATGGTGTAGAGTTTTCTCATGTCTTTACGTATGTTGTTGTTCGGGTAAAACTTTTTTAAATCTATTCCATTGTACATGTGTATACTTTTATTATTGCTAAAAGCTTTTTGTTTTATAAAAAATTCTGTTGCTTCTTTTGAAACATTTGTAGTTAAGTCTGATAGAAAATCTGTAATACGGTAAATTAAAATACGAAATGAATGTTGTACACCAACTCCAATTATTTTAGAGTGTTCAGAACATATTAATTGTGGAAACTTGCAAAAAGTGTGCAATATTCTAGAAAAAATGTTTGCATGAAACATTTGGGCATGTACAATATCTGGCTTGAAATTTTTAAGCTTTTTTCCTGCATAAAATAGAGCTTTTATAAAACTAATAGGATTTTTGGTTATATTTAGTCCTTTAGTTTCTATAGACTTGTCAATTTTATCTTGATGAGAGTTTGTTCCTATGAGGTATAAAATTATAATTTCATTTTGCATACGCGACATGCGATTTGCAATATCAATAGTAACAATCTCAGCTCCACCAACACCCATACTGGTGATTATATATGCTATTTTCATTATCTTACCTTTAAATTTACTTTTCTATTTATTTTATCATTTTATTAAGACTCATTGACAAATAATATAGATGAGGTTTATACGGGAATTTTGAAAAGGAAAAATGACAGGTAAAAAATCTTTTTTATTGATTTACAAAAGTATAAAGAAAATAATTTTAAGGAAACTCTAAAGAGTTGTTCCTAGTAAAAAAAGGAGCAGGCATATATACTTAACCTGCTCCTTTTAGTGGGTTCGCCACGCCAAGCACAAATTATTTTTAGTTCATCACTTTATTGCTCACTTTCCCACTACTCTTGTTACTACTCTTCTATTTTTAGCGTGAGCTTCTTCACTGATTCCTGTATCTTCTAGCATATCTTCACCATAGGACTCTATTTTCATCCTACTACCTTCAATTCCTTTACTTTCATAATACTCTTTTACCTTCTGCGCTCTTTTTCTCCCCAAATCTATATTATATTTCCTTGTTCCTCTCTCATCTGCATGTCCTTCCAATATCACCTTTACATCTGGGT
>JAISOG010000005.1 GCA_031275795.1 Candidatus Endomicrobiellum incisitermitis | reverse complement strand
TTCCCTTCTGGCAAGCCTGCCACTACATTCCTTAATACACTCAATACCATCCTGTCTCTTATTGAATCATTTATTGTAAATCTTATTGACCCGTCTACTGATCTCAAATCCTGGATCTTTGATATAAATGTTATCGCTTCTTTCATCGCTATATCTATAACTTCCGGGCTTTTTGTATCTATTTTATCCCCTTCTTTATATCCTCCACTTAACTTATACAAACCCTCTATAACTTCTGCATTTGAAATGTCAAAATTCCCCTTCTCCATTACTTCTAACCATTTGACACTTTTTGCATCTTCCATATTACCACCTGCTTTTGCTCCTTCCCACAACTTCTTTGCATACTCTACAAATACTCCATTATTTTTAAATGCATCCAACTCACTTTGCACTTTTACTTTGTCGTACATTATTACCCTTTCTGTTGTCCACCTTTGCAATCCTCCTTCTTTACTAAAAGAATTGTTCGGTCGCGCTGTCCTCTTTAATGCTTGCGCTAAGTCTGTATTACTCATCAAATGTGCATCTGCTATTATATTTAAATAATTCCCTTGATAATCTACTCCTGTTGCTCCCATCTCATTTGCTATTATTATTCGTCTTATATTCTTATTCTTTGCCACATCTGTGATACTTTTCATATTATTTCCTAAATCTCCACTAACTTCTACTTCTCTCTTCTCATTTATTCCTGTCCATTTCCCTTGCTTGTCTGTAAACTCAAATATTTCTACTTTCCCATCTAGTGCTTCTATCCCTCCTACATTTTCTATTGCTTTTTTAACCGCACTTCTAAAATTTTCTATTGTCCCCTGTGTTTTCCCTAATAGCAGCGCATTATTTAATGCTGGGTCTGGTGACAATGTTTTATCTTGCATTGCTTTTATTAAAACGTTTGTTATTTTTGCTCTTAACCCATCCCCTATACTTCCACTAATAATCTTTATTCTGTCCTCTATACTTATACTGTCCTCTATACTGTCCTTATTCCTCTCAAGATTTTTAATAGCTTTAGCTTTTTCTATTATTTCTTTTATTTCTTCCTGAGCTTCTTGAGTTAATTTGTTATTACCATCTAATGCTCCTTTCTTTGCAACAATTTCAGCTATGTCATTAATTACACTTTCATTCAAATTCAATTCACTTAAAGATTTAAGATTTTCTTTTATAACTTCTTTTGATAAAGCAGTCCCTATCTCCATAACACTATTAAACATCGACGGGTCTACTCTTTCTCCCGTTATATTATATATCTTCCCTGATCCTGTCCTGTTTATTATTAGCTGCTCCAACCCTGATACTGTCCCTGATATCCCTACCATACGCGCACTTGCTCCACTATATATCGCTGCTAGGGACGTCTGCATGCTTGTATTACTCATTTGCGTACTCTTTGACATATATCCCCTTATATCAAACACTCTCTTCTCTATTCCTTTCTTTAATGCAAACCCTAACTGTGAATATATATCATTAATAACCATGTTTTCCTGCACTCCTGTGGCTCCCACTGGTTTTACTTTCCCGTCCTCTCCTATTGCCATCCCCCCATTCTCTGAACTTGTAAACAATCCCTTTATCACACTGTATAACATCCCTGCGGGTGTATATCCTTTTGGCGCGCTTCCTATCTTATTTATCAATACATCCCTTATTCCTTTTGACATCCTTATTTCTATACTCGCTGTTTGTTCTCCTATTATTGCTATATATTCCCCTTCCACTTTCGCTTCTATTAGATCTGCTTCTTTGTTAAAACGCTTTACCAGAACTTCTTTCTTTTCTATTGTAATTGTTTTCTCTATCGCTCCTGGTTTTATTATCTGCTTATATATCTTTTCAGCATTAATAAGATCTCCGATTTTTACTGCCTTCTTTATTATCCCTTTATCTGGTGGCTTGTTATCTCCCCCTATTACTGCTGCTGTCCGCGTCAGCGCCCACAAATGTACCTCGTCTACTGTAACCCTGTTTACACTTTCCAACACTTCTCTTAGTTCCCTCCCAGATTCTCCTCCTCTGCTTACTGCTTCGTTCATCATATGTCCCCTCATTGTCGGGTCCATTATCACTACTACATTCGGGTCTTGATATGCCTCTTTTAGCTTTCCTATGTTTGTTTGCCCTCCTTCTGGTTTAAAGTCGTTAATACTTACTGCTTTCATCCCTACAAACTCAAAAAACTTTCGCGCTTGTGAGCTCCCTCCTACATAATTCTCTAAATCACTATTGCCCACCAAAATCTCTAAATTTAATGCACTTCCCATCAACACCCTTTGCGTCGCCGCATCTAATGCTAAGGATACTGTCTTTCCTCCTCCCATCCCCAATGCTGCATTTATATCATTTTGTAATGTCGTTGTTAGTTCTGACTGTGATCCTCTTATCCCAAATCCTACTGCTTGCCTCATACACTCATTTAATGTTATCCTCAACAAATTTACTGCCTCTGTCCCTTTCCCTTCCAAATCCATTGCTATCACTTTCGCCCTTAAACTATCTATTGTCCCTTCCTTTAACTTCTTTTTCCCTTCTACCTCTATTGTATTTGTTTCTATAAATCCTTTTGCTTGCTCTACATATCCTCCTTTTCCATAAAATTCCTCTTGTATCATTTCTAATCTTGTTTTACCTGCACTTTCCTCTCTTAATAGTTTTAATCTTGGTAATAAAGCATCCGGACTAAGGTATCCTGAATTTTCAAAAACAAACTTTAAATTTGCATTGTCAACTATTTCTTCTTCAGATTTTCCTTCTCCTTTCATTAACTCTATTTCTTCTATAGCAATACTTACAATCTTACTAACATCCAAATGCTGGTTAACTATTTCGTACAGTTGTGAATTTTCAACATTATTACTATATTTAACTTTCTCTTTTACTTGCTCAAAAATTGTCTCTCTCTCAGGTAAACTTGAATCTTTTAAATACTTAGAAAGTTGGTCAACGGCTTTTTCTACTTCCTTTTCATCATCTATCATCTTATCATTTATCATCTTATTTATCATCGCTTTTAGTTGTGGCGCTATTGCATTTTGCGTTTGCTCACACAATATAGCTAAATCTGCTAAAGACATTTTTATTTTACCGTCTGGCGGTGAGATATCTGCTTCTAAATGACTAAATAACATCGATATTGCCCTAGGGTTTACATTTGCTGAACACAACTTTATTAATTGGCTTGCATCAGTCTTAAATGTTTTTATGTCGTTTACTATCTTTTCTGTATTCAACTGAGCATCTATACTATCTATTACTCTTGTCGCATTTGTTGCTCCTAATAAATTAAATATTGCACTCTTTGCTTGTGACGATAAAATATATCCCTTGTTTTCTATTTGTTTGCCCTCACCATCTATCCTAAATGACCCTTCCCCTAAAACTAATGCTTCTGGCCCTGATAATGCTTCTTGTAGTGCCTTTTTTAAATCTGAAAACTTAACTTCTTCTATACTTCTTATAATATTATTTGCCACTTCTTTGTTTCTCACTAGCTCTTGTATTGTCTTCTTGGATACTTCTGTCAACTTATTAACATCTTCTTTACTAAACGCTTCTTGCATATTTAAAACTTCAATTATCTTCTCAACTGAACTATACACTACATCTTTTACGCCTCCAATATTTCCATCTTCTATACTATTAATAATCTTGTTTGCTATATCTTTACTCCCTACAACTTCTTCTATCTCTATTCTGGCTTCTTTTGTCACTTTTTTATCGGCATCTAATGACTCTGCTTTACTTGCTATTTCTATTATTTTGTTGGCCTGAACTTCTAAATTCGGTTTTATAGCCTCACTTAAAGCTCTATTTAATGCAATATCTGTGGCCAGCATATTAGGATATTTCTCTACAATAGCTTGTGCTAACTTTTCGTTTTTAGATAGCGCTTCAAGATTCCCTTTCAATACTACATCCCCTATATTTTTCCCGTCAACAGTAAGGTTTATCTTCATCCCTTTTGCTGTACTTTCTATCCTATTTACTTCTATCACATTTTTCCCAGCAGAAGTATCAAATGATAAAAACTTCCCCTGTGCATCTACTACTTGCACTATATCTCTTTCCCTAATAGAGCTTAACATACGTCTAGCATTTGCATTTGCTCCCATCAAACTGCTAATATTGCCTACTTTGCCTACTTCATTAAAAGCATTTCTAATACTTTCTGAAAATCCCTTTGCTTCTCCTTTGGTTATTTGTCCTTCTTTTTGTAATTTAGCTGTCTCTTTGATAACTTCTTTTGTCATATTAACTGCTGCTACTGTGATCTCCTTCCTATAATCAGCAAGTTTCTTCCTTTGTTCTACACTTGTAACTCTAGAATATAAAATGTCTGATGCCCCTATTACTAAGTTAAACTCTTCATAACTCAATTTTCCACTTGCAACTTCCTTGACTAGATTATTAATTGCAGTATTTAAAGATATTTCTTGAGGCATATATATTGCTTCTAGCAATGCTAACTGCCCTTTCTGTTCTGCACTAAGTTTTGTCCCTTCTATACTTCTAAGTTCTTCAATATTTCTAACTACAAGATTAGTTACAACTTTACTTCCAACAACTTCTTGTATTCCCTCTTGAGCTTCCCTTGTTAACTTATTGTCAGAACCAACTGCTCCTTCTTTTAACACTATTTCATTTATTTTATTAATTTGCATATCAGATAACTTTAACGCACTTAATGACTTAAGTGTTGATGTAAGATCAGCTTTTGCTTGTTGAATAATATTTCTTAGACTTTCTATTTCACCTACCTCTTTGAGCGCAGGACTATCTCTAAAAGTAGTATACACAACATATGTATCTGCCCTAAATAATTGTTTTTCTAATGATCTCATCAACTCTTTTGTCAAAGGATCCTCTTTTGATACAACTGATGTAGCAAGCATACTCATCATATACCCTATTGTAATCTTTGTTCTTTGAGAATATACATTCTCAAATGCGTTTCTTATACTCCCTATATTGATATTTCTTTCAAGATTTCCAACTATTAGCTTTACAACAACTTCTGTCCCTGCTTTTCCTAAAACCTTACTTATTTCTTGGCTAGCTCCTTCTGTTAACTTATTCTCAGCACTAACTGATCCTTCTTTTAACACTATTTCACTTATTCTATTAATTTGATCTTCACTTAGATTTAATAATTTAAGTGCTGCTAGTGTTGCTTTTGTTGCTTCCTTTAACTCAAATAATTTATTATTATATTCACTTACTGCTCCTATAAGCTCATTTATTGGCAAACTATTTACTGAACTTATTCCTGATAGGTAGTTCATAAGTAAAACTACTCCTGAACCTGTTTCTTTTGCGTCTTGAGCTTGAAGTATTTTTTTATATTCTCCCTTACTAAGACTCCCACTAGCAATACTCTCTACTCTTATTCCTTCTACATTTAATTCTAGTATTTTTGCACTTGCATATAAATAATTTAGTTTACATGAAATTGAATTAATTATATCAAAGCTAGATAACCCTGCTCCTTGCTTCATTATTGGGCTTGTTTCTACTATTGTATTTAACTCACTTCTAACCTTTTGAATCTGCTCTGGCAATGCTCCTCTTTCACTTACTCCCTTTAACACGTACTCTATAACAAGACTGCTAACTATTTGGTTATAGTTTTTGCCTAATCCTACTTCCTGACTAACTACTTCATAACTTAACCCTAAATTACTACAAACTGTTTTCAAGTTACCTTCAAACTTTTCTTTACTACTTGCCTTCTTCAGCAACGTCGCTGAATTATAAACTTCTTCACCAAGGGCTACTTTTATTTGGTTACCATCTACCATCTTACTAATTTCTTGCCCAGATGTTAAAAATTTCTCTGCTTCTGCCTGGGTTTGAGCTGGCATTGTTTGAGGTGCCATTGTCTCAAACATTTGCATAAATGCAAATCCTCCCAGAACTTCTGCTATCTGATCATCCTCTGGATCATTCGGATCGTCAAACACTTGCTTTGAAATAATGTTTAATAATCTTATTTTTACTCCCATGTTGTAAAACATACTTACTATTTTATGCTTTTGCATTATAGACACGCTTCCTGCACTTTCCATAACATTCATCACACTCCCTAAAATTGGCGAATGTTGCAGCGCTGGCCCTAACACTGGCTTTAAAAATCCTCCCACTACATTACTTGCATACATCGTTGGACTTGTAAGACTTCCCCAATTTTGCTCTATTACCGCATTAGCTTCTTCCTGTCCAAACTCCGCTTTGTAAACTACTCCCTCTTCTTTAAACTCTTCTCCTTTTTCTTGTGCTTTCTTCTTCCTCTTTTCAAATTCTGTATCTTCTTCTATATCTGCTTGCGACTTGAACAAACTCATCCCTGTTACTTTATTAATAAATTTAACAATATCTGTATTTGCTAATGACTCCCCTGTAATTTTATTATATATTTGGTTTAGTATTCCTGTACTATAGGCCATATACGTGTTGAACATATTTATCTCTTGCACCATCGTAACACTTTTAACTAGAGACTCTTGCAGATATCCTTTTGCTTCCATAAAAACAGCTTTTGGATTTGCTTTAAAATTGGCCCACGCTCCTTTATATCCTCCTGATGACCACGCATTTGCAAATCCTGCTCCTACCACACTTCCTCCTACTCCTCCTACTATAAGATACCTGGCCATATCTTCTTTCTTATGGCCTTTAACTGCCCATATCCCTGCCCCTATACCTACTCCTATTGCTCCTCCTCCTACAAGACCAACCCAGGACCTAACCATTGTTGATCCACTAAATTCACTCAACTCTTGAACTACAATATCACCATCTGCGCCCCTCACAAGGTTGGCAGTCCTCCCTGCAAAAGGCGCAAAGGTTTTCGCTAGAGATGTCTTAACAGAGTTGCCCAGCATAGTCCAATCTGCTTTCGTTGCAAGTGCGCCAAACCCGAACCCAATAGTCGCACCAACTCCTCCTCCTATTATGAGATCTTTAGCTTTTATCTTTTTACCACTTACTAAATCTATTATAACAGATATTCCCACTCCTACACCAGCCCCTACTACTGTCGTTATAGCTACTGATCCTACTTTCCAACCTATTGACATCCCTTGGATTGTTATACCTTTAGTAACAACCTCAGTATTTTTTGCTGTACTTGTCAAATCTCCTGCACCTTCTTTTGCTAGATCTGATGCTTTTAAAGTCCCGTCCTCTTTAATTGCTGAATGGCCTGACATAACAGGCATTATTATGTTTATGGAAACCAGTGTGTACAATGCTTTGGCTGCGCCCAATACATCTCCCTTTTCCATACAATCAACAAAACTCTTTGCCGACATGTACGTCATATATCCATTTAATGCTTGCATCCCAACCCTGCTAACTACTGTTATCACTGACTTTGTAACTGTACCTACAAATTGTAAAGTGGTTTGCCCTGCCTGTCTTTTAAAACTTGTCCCTCCCAAAATCAGCTCTTTTGCTATTTCTCCAACACCCACAGGAACTTCCTCACCTACCTTCTCTGCGATACTTCTTGATATGCTTTTTGCCACTTTTTCTGCTACACTTTTTGCTATTTTTTCTCCTACTTCTTTTGAAACTTCACCTGATAACTCCTTCACAATTTGCGCTTCTACACTTTTTGCTACATTTGTTGCTAAATCATCTACAACATTTTTTGCTACTTCCTTACTAACATCTTTTGCTACTTCTTCTGCCACTCCTTCTCCTACCTCTTTTGCAACGTTTTTTGCTACTTCTTTACCTACTTCAACACTTACTCCTTTTGTTAAACTTCCCGTTATTTGTGATAATACATCTTTTGAAACTTTTCCAGCTATGCTTCCGGCTAGTTCTTCTCCTACCTCTTTAGACACTTGCTTTGTTATCTCTTTTGAAACATCTTCTGCTACTTCCTCTCCTACCGCTTTTGCCACTCCTTCTCCTACTCCTTTTGCTACCTCCTGAGCAACTCCTTTTGCTACACTTTTTGCCACTGCAGTTGCCACTTGTGCTCCTGCTGCTGCTCCTGCAAACGCTCCTGTTATTGCTCCTATTCCTACTTCTTTCCCAAACTCTGCCCAGTCAAAATCCTCAGCTCTACCTTTTGATTTATCTATAGCATATCTTATACCATAAGATGCTGCTGCTATTCCTGCTCCTGCTGCTGCTCCTATTACTGCTCCTACTGCCATCTTTATAAAAAATTGTTTCCCTAATGTTGCCAACCCAGACGCTATTGTACTGCCCATCTGCCCTGCTCCTACGCATGCAAGTACTACTGTCAGCAATGCAAAAAACAACATTAACGCTCCTTGCCCTCCTTTGCCTGCTCTAAACGCTTGTATTGCTGAATTTGTCAAATTTATTGCACTTACTGAACTTGCTACTGCTCCTGCTAGGGCCACCACTGCTCCTATTGCTCCTATAATACTTGCTCCTCCTGTAAAAATAGAACCTGCTATAGATATTGCCGCTACTACTAATATTGCTACTGCTGCAAGTCCTGCTATTCCTAAATCCATCCCTCTTTGTACTGCTTCTTTATTACTCCCGTCTGCTTCCACATGATTCCAATACCCATACGTTATGGCTGCCCATTCTTTTGCCCAGCCCATCCCTTTCATTTCTTTTGCCCATATCATTGCTCCTAACGTAAAAATAGTCATTAAAGAAAATGCTAATATACTAAAGAATCCTACTATCCCGTCCCTGAGCTTTTCATACCATTTTGCACCGTAGGCATCTATACTCCCATCCTTCTTTATCTTAGAATCATATTTTGCCCTTGTCGCATCTGCTTGTATAATCGAACCTTTTTTGAAGTCTGAGCCTGGAACAAACATAAAGTTTCCTAAACTGTTTTGCGTTCCTTGCTCTCCTGAAACTCCTTTAAATGTTCCTGTTTGTATTTTATATGAGTACATATTATTGTAAAGCTCTTTATAATCTGTTATATAGGCTCCCTCTATCCTAGGTCCTTCATAGCTATCATCACTATCATCCCCTCCACCACTACTATCGTTCATCTTGTGATATAACGTAACTGTTAGATTTTTTACTGTAAGGTCCCCTTTACTTATACTAATATCAAACGTATTACCTCTTTTAGAAATTGTTATCTGGGCTCCTTCATGCCAATACGCACAATTTTCCTCTGTTTTGTCGTACTGACTACCAGACTGCTCTTGCATCACCTCCCAATTCCCCTTGCTAATACTTATATAAAGATTATTTATTAAAATGTACTTCCCATCGCTATTTCCTCCTACTTTAAAAGTTCCAGGATCCATTTTTGAATATTTTGGTTTACTATAATCGTAATAATTATTACCCTTCTCATCATGCCCACTAATTTCATATCCTGTAATTATTTCAATTTCTCTTGTATTTACTATTTGCCTTCCTGCGTTATTTAGCACCGTGGCAAATGAAAACACTTGCCCTTGTTTAATACTATCAGTCAGTGTAGTGCCTCCACTATCAAGCTCCCAACCTCCTTCACTTATAACCGCTTTCACTCTAATGTCTTCTGTTGCAACCGTAACTAACTCGCCATCTTGCTCTTTTATTTCTAGTACTGTAGCAGATTCTATTGTAAGCTTATATATGTCTCCATCAGATTTTGTGCCATCATATGTAAACCCTGCTTTTGTATGGATTTTGGCACTTATCCCCATAGACTTAAAAATTGCCTCTGTAGAAAACGGCGCTCCTAGCATTTTTTTGTTTTTAAAGTCCTCTTTTGTTTGTGCTACCTCTTGTTCATATATATCCTCATAGTACTCTTGTGCTTTTTCTTCTATCTCTTTTTTATGTGCAGCCTTATATTGCGCTGGGGGGATCTCTGATGCATATTTTTTTCTTTCTTCTTCTATTTCTTCTTCTGCTTTTTCTTTTGCTTTTGCTTTTGCTGCTTCTACTGCTTCTCCATATATTAGCTCTATCTCTTCTATTCCCTCTGCATTGGATCCTAGTTGCGTACTTATCGTATTTTTTATGAATTGTTCTATTTGCTCTGCAGTTACACTTTCATCATATTGCCAGATAAATCCATCTGAAGGTACCCAATAGTTCCCTGCATACACCATAAACCCTTCTTTAATATCTAAGAATATCGTCGCTGCTACTCCGTTTGGATCATTTGCTGATATTCTTAACACTGATCCTCTCATAGCCTCTGTCCCTATTCCTATGGCGTCTGCTTCCCATCCTCTGCTTGTCTTTCTTACAGTAATTTTGCTTCCTGCTCCATATATCATATATCCTGACTCTGTCTCTATTATTTTCCCATGCGTCCAATTTTCTCTTTCTGGCGCTGCTCCTTTATACATCCCACTTGTTGGTGGCCTTGATCCTCTTTCTTCTCTTGCTTGATAAACTCTATCTGTATCATTTAGCAAATATATATTTGCTTGCTCGTCCATATAAAATGTTCCGTTTGCATTATATGCAACTATATATTCAAATCCAACTTCCATCCCTTCAAACTTGCCTCCTATACCAAAAACTTGATATGTGCTGCCATCACTGCGCGTTACTCTTACCCCTTCTCTTGTACTTATTGACCACCCTCTACTTATTCGATAACTCTCTATAGACACACTTTTTCCGTCTGATCCTACAATACTATGTTGTTCTTTTAGATCGTCTGCATAAATTGTAATAACTTGATAATACTCTCCTTCTGCAATACCTTGGCTTTCGTTTGGATATGCCCTCTCTTGTATAAGCAATACTTGCCCTACTTGTCCACTAACTACTCCTACATGTTCTCTTAACACTTCCAACGTCCCTTCAATAATTGCTAGCTCTTTTGCTGCCTGCGTTTTTAATGCTTTTGCAACTTCTTTGGATTCTTCTGATGCCTTTTCATCTGACATTGTTTTATCTATATCTATAATAGCTGCTTCTAAAAATTTTTCATAAAATGCTGCAAACTCCCTTGACTGTTCTGGACTTAAGCTTGTTGTCCCGTACATCTGTATCATAAGCTTTTCGTACGACTCTTCCCCATATTGCCTATAATACTCTTCTTGCGATTTCCCTTCAAATTGGCTCTTATCCCATTGACGCTGTGCTCCTATAGCTTCGCTCAGATCATATACAATCCTTTTAAACTTCTCATTATCTGCTCTTACAACTACTCTTGTTATTTGTTCTTCCTTTAAGTCGTACTGCTCTACCATAACACGCTTAAGCTCCTGTGCTGTTAATGTTTCTGGTGTATTGTTTACGTTGTCTGTCTTTGTAAACGTTCCATCTTCATTCTTTGTTATTGTTACACAACGGTCTCTGACAACGTACACTATTACTGATTCCCCTACATTAAGCCCCTCAATTATATGGTTAATATTTATTTCTATGCCAACATATTCTTCTCGCTCTGCTCCTAAAACTTCGCCCAGTGTATCTACCCGTTTTATCCCTTTAAACTTCTCATTATCATCTTTTACAAGTACTGTTGTTGTTTGGCCTTCCTTTAAACCGTACTCCCTTTCCAGAGCTGACTTAAGCTCCTTTGCTGTTAATGTTTCTTGAGACTTGTTTATGTCTGTCTTTGTAAACGTCCCATCTTCATTTTTTGTTATTGTTATAAAATGGTTTGTCCCAACATGCACTATTGCTGATTCTCCTACATTAAGCCCTGCTATTATATCATCAATATTTGTATCTATCCCAACATACTCTTTACCATACTTTCTCAGTACTGTTTGTATTGCTTGCGCACTTAACATTAGCTGCTCAGATTTGCCACTTATTAAATCTTGGTTATTTTTTACAAATATCCCTGCTATTGCCTCTGCTAAAATAGCTGCAAATCCTAACAACCCTTTATTTGTTTCATTTAGCACTGTCCCTAAAACCTCTGCCACGCAGTAGACTATATCTTTCCCTTGCCCAAACAATTTAGCTAATGCTGCTATTACTCCTTTTCTTTGCGCTTCATCTAGCTTTGAGAGTTCTTCTTCTACTTGCTCTTTACTTAACCCTGTTTGTTCTGCTATTTCTTCAATAACTTTATCTCTATCTTTTTCTTCTTTTTCTAAAGATTCTGCCAGTTCTTGCACTCTTTTTGATGTATAACTAGCCTTTTCAACATCTATATCTCTTTGTCCTTGTAAAACCTGCTCTTGTGCGTTGATAGATCCTTCTCTTTCAGTTTCCCTTTCTTCTTGCTCTCCTTGACTTTCCTGCTTAGATCTTTGCTCTTGTTCCCTTCTTGCTTCCTCTATGGCTTCTTTTTCTACTCCTTCTTTAGCTCCTTGTTGTTTTGCTACTCTTTCTTCTTTTGGGCTTTGAGACTGTCTAGTTTCTTCTTTTACTTCTTCTTTGCTTTCTTGCTCTTGGGCACTTTTGTCTTTTTGTTGTCGTGTGGATTCTCCTTCTTTTACACTTAGCGATTGCTCTTGCGATCTTTGATCTTGTGATCTTTGATCTTGTGATATCTGTCTTGTTTCAACACCACTACTAGACTTTCTGCCTTTAAGCTTATTGTCTACCATGGCTGTTAAAACTTCATCTTCCTCAAAACTTTCTCCCTTATGCACCATTACTTTTCTACGCCCTTGCCCATCTTTTTCTTTTGACAAAAATCCTTTTAGCTCTTTGCCTACAAATATATTTTCTGTCTTTTTATCAATCTTTATATTTGCTTCCAAACTGTTCATCACACTAACACTATTAAAGCTCGTGTCTTTTTGATATAGAACATCTTGTTGTTTGTTTTCCCTGCTAAAAGCTTTCTTCCTAAGATCTTCTTGTGTATTTGCATATGCTGGCAGATTTATTATGTTTAAAATTATGCATGCACTAACAATCATACATACACCTTTTAAAAATATCTGTCTTTTCCAATGTTCTTTAAAGTAGTCCAACTTCTTACTTTTAAAGTTCATAAAAACCTACCTGAATATTCATTTATTTTATTGTTCTGCGTGCTTTTTTGCGCTGACATGTAACTACTATTAGTAGAGCTTTGAAATAAAAAAATTTGTAATTCTTTTGATATTTTACTAGATATTATGATTAGACTCTCGTTACAACGTTTAAAAATATCTCTAACTGCAGTGTCTCTGGCTAAATCAACCACTAAAACTAAACTGTTTTTGTTAATATTAACTTCTTTTGGAACAATTCCATTTACTCCCATACAAAAAACAATCACAAGCGCTGCTATATTTTTGTTTAATAAACACCTAATTTCTTTAAAGTTTACAATTTTTAAACTTAACACTTCTTTTACGTTCTTCACCTTATGCTCCTTTTAAAGCACAACTGAAAAACATCATCTATCGCTAATATAATAGCTCAAAAACTTAATCCTACTTTAAAAATCATGTAAACTAAAATTTTAACTTTACAAACTACACATATTTTATTATACATTAATTATACATTTTATTATATGTACTGTACGCGCGTTCATAACATATTAGACTTTGAAAATATATAATCCTTTGTTAAAGGAAGGGTATCCTACCTTTAATAAAGGCAAAATTCTAATATGAGCTATATTCAAATTTACCACAAAATTGTAGCAAAACAGGCAATAAAAGCCCTGCAAAAAGCAGTAGTAGAAAGCCAAATAAGCCAAGAAGTCAAAAGAGTAATGCCTACATAGAGCGTTTCAACAGAACTTTAAGAGAACAGTTTTTAAACAGCTATAAAGGAGATTTAACAGACATTGAAGGACTTAAAAGATTATTTGGTATAATAGCAAAAAGGTTCATCAAGGGTTAAATTGGCAAACGCCTTTTGATTTCATTCAACAGTCATTAATGCTTCAAAAGTCTAATATGTTATGAACGCGTACACGTGTTTGACTTTAACATACAAATATGGTATCCTACCACAAGTTTAATGGACTATAAACTTTTCATTTTGGGCAGTTAGCTCAGCTGGGAGAGCATTTCCCTTACAAGGAAGGGGTCACAGGTTCAAATCCTGTACTGCCCACCCTCAACAACTTGACCTAAACATTGTAAAAAAAAAGTAATCCAGTTAATTACACCCCTTTAAAGAGTCCTGTAATTTTATTAACTATACTGTAAAGAACCTAATCTAAATTCATATTTTTAAGCTTGTTGTTTTTTTAGTTTATTTTTTTTATATTTAACACATGCATAAACCAATTCTTTTAAAAAATATAAGTTTACTTTTTGACAATCAAACATATTTTGAAAATTTTTCAATCCAAATTATGCCGTGTGCCCATATAGCAATAATCGGCGCAAACGGATCTGGAAAATCTTCTTTATTAAAAATTATCAAAGGGGACTTACTCCCTTCTAGAGGCACTATAGAGACCAACAAAAACATTGTTTTTGGATACGTGCCACAACTAATTTATGAGCACAACACTTTAAGTGGCGCAGAAAAATTTAACAAAACGTTAAGTCTTGCTCTTTCTAACCAGCCAGACATTTTGCTTCTAGACGAACCAACAAACCACCTAGACTTAAAAAACCGTGCTTCTTTAATGAAAATGTTAAACTTTTACAAGGGGACTTTAATAACAGTTTCGCACGATAAAGAACTTCTAAAAAACATATCCTCTTTTTGGCATATAAACAACAAAAAAGTAACCGTCTTTACTGGAACCTATGATAATTATACTAATTTGACATTACAAAATCGTCAACATATTAAAGATGAACTTAAAACTCTTGTAAAAGAAAAAAAAGAAACTCACAAAGCGCTCATGAGAGAACAAGAACGAGCAAAAAAAAGTAAAGATAGAGGAGAAAAGTTCGTTGCACAAAAAAAGTGGCTTCCAGCTGTTGGTGACTTAAAAGCAAGTTACGCAAGAAAAGCTGCAGGGAAAAACTATGCCGACAACGCCGCAAAGAGAGAACTGTTACATGAACATCTTGCAGACTTAAAGATTGTTGAACCGCTTAAACCTTCTTTTACACTTAACTTTAAAGATACAAACTCAAAAACTATTGTCTCTATAAGTTCAGGATCTGTTGGATATAAAGACAAACCAATCATAAAAGACATTAATTTGTTTGTTACAGGCAACGACCATTTAGCTATAGTAGGCAACAACGGAACTGGTAAAACCACACTACTAAAAGCCATTTTAAACTGCCCTGAAATAATAAAAGGCGGGATGTGGGACACACCAAACGATAAAGATGTAGGCTATTTAGACCAGCATTATAGTTCTTTAGATAACACAAAAACTGTTCTAGAAACAATAATAGACTTATCACCTGGCAAAACATTTTCACAAATAAGATCATTTTTAAACGACTTTTTATTTAGAAAAAACGAAGAAGTAAACAAACATGTGTCTGTTTTATCTGGCGGAGAAAGGGCAAGACTATCACTTGCAAAAATAGCTATTAAAACGCCAAAACTATTACTATTAGATGAAATATCAAACAATATTGACTTAGAAACAAGAGAACACGTAATACAAGTGCTAAAAAAGTATCCTGGCGCTATAATAATAGTTTCTCACGATAGCACATTTTTAGAAGAAATAAACATATCTAACAGATATACAATAAAAAAATAACAACTTTTAATTAATTATTTTCAAGTAAAAACAACTAATGTCTATGCAACTTTACATACTATCTCTTGACAGTTTGTAGGAATTGTATTTAATCTTCTTATTTTATAGAAAAACATCTATATGGACGTATTCAACATTATTTATTTTCACTTTATGTTCTTCATGATAAATCACAGTTCTATTTTCCTTTTTAATATTTAAAATATCTGAAATTTTATTAGATTAGTAATAAATATGTTTTCTTAAACTGATAGAACATAAAATTCCTATTGCGCATAAAGAAGAAAGTATTGAAGATCCTCCGTAAGAAAGTAAAGGTAATGGCATTCCCGTTACAGGCATCATACCCATAACCATTCCTATGTTTATAACAACATAAAAAGTAAACATTGTGGCAATCCCAATAGCAACTAAAGATCCATATCTGTCGCGAGCCTTTCTTGCTATAACTAAAGCGCGCCAAATGAAAAGGAAATAAAGCATGAGTGTGGCTTGAGACATTAGCCAACCACCTTCCTCTCCTATAACAGAAAATATAAAGTCTGTATGTTGTTCAGGCAGGAATCCTAGCTGAGTTTGTGTGCCTTTTTTAAAGCCTTTACCTAAAATTTCTCCTGATCCTATAGCTATTTTAGATTGTATTATATTGTACCCTGCTCCTTTAGGGTCTACATTAGGGTTAAAAAAAACTACTAACCTTTTTCTTTGATAATCTTTTAAAGATTTTTGTACAGGGACAGATGATACAGCACCTAACAATACAGATAAACATAAAATAACAGGATATATAACTGGAATCTCGATTTTTAATTTCCATAAAAAACGCCAAATGCCCATAATAAAGACTAAACTTGAAAATATTATATATATGATATTTTTATCGTTTTTTAAAAATGTGACCAATTTAAACAAAAGCGTTTCATCTTGTACGAATTTAAGCTGTAAGTCTATAAATGTTTCCAGAAGAGGAATCCCTACAGCTAGCCCGCCAAAAACGATCATACAAAAAAGGTAAAAAGGCTTTACACCTGCTACAAAAAGCAAAACCAAAGTAACAGGAAAATATGAGAGTGTGGAAGAAAAGTCCGGTTGCATCATTATAAGAATTAAATGGCTCATAAGTATTGCAAACACACGAACTAAAAAAGAAACAGATTTTGACATTTTTGCTTTAGCGTCTAAAAATGCAGCTAGTATCAAAACGAACATTATTTTGACAATCTCTACAGGTTGAAAAGAAACAAAACCAAAATCAAACCAACCTTTTGTGCCTCTTTTAAAAGAGCCGAACACGAGCACAGATATTAGAAGCATCAAAGATAAAACGTAAACAGTTTTATTAAAATGTTTATAGTATTGATAATTAAAACCTGCTAAAAATAAAAGGCATGCTAGACCAACACCGATGGCGACAAGTTGTACAAAAATATATTTAAAAGATAAACCATAAGAAAAACTTGCAGAGTATATAGCGCAAAAACTTATCAAGAGAAGTACAGAAACTGCAAAAATAAGCCAAATGTCTATGCCAGAGGCAAAACGTTGTAAAAAACTTTTTTCTTGAATCATTTTTAATTTTGTTTCCTATTTATTTTTGTTAATTTAATTCAATTATTAAATTTTATTATTAAAGATAGCTTAGCATTTTATCTATGTTCATAAGTCATTAAGCAACCGCATATACGTCGCACAGACACTCAAACCTCCTACCAGCTCACCTGACATATATTAGTTTGGTTGGTCTAGTTTAGAACCTTATCTACGTTACTAAGAGCAATCGCAAGAAACATTTAAACAAATTAGCAAACTCGCAAAATGAAAGGACAAGAAAGACTTAAATGAATTTTGCTTCATACAGTGCTAATTTGAACTATTAAATGTTTGTTGCTCATAAGCCGCTCTTAGAGGTAACTCCGTTAAGGTTCTAAACTAGATCAATATCCACTGACACAGAAATAGTTTGTTTGGTCCAGTTTAGAATCTTAACTACGTTACTAGAGCAATCGCAGCAAACATTTAAACAAATTAGCAAACTTGCAAAATGAAAAGACAAGAAAGACATGAATGAATTTTGCTCAAACACTTGTTCCTTAAAAAAAGAATATAATAAAGCATATAAGGCGTTGGACGATTGATCAAACACAGGGCTTAATGCCCGGTTATGCATCACAATCTCTAACGCTTCTAGGTAATAGCGATGGGTTCAAAAGCTCATAATTGCCTTATGACGCTTGTGAACAATTGTAAGCTAGCTTATTACCATTTCTTATAGAGGTTTTTATGTCCTTATACGCTCATTTTATCGGTTTGGTTTTAGTTGACTTAACTGGTGGCTATGAGAACCTCCTTGTCAACTATCTTATCTCTAATGGATTTAATGTCGTCCATAGAGCTCAAGGTCGTAAAGTTCGCTTATTCATTTCAAGCTACGGTCAAAAGGCCAAATCAGACAAAAAAGATTGCTTGCTGCAAAAAAATTTTGTAGCTTTTTCTACATCTTTTGCAATTTGTTTTTTTAAAGCGTTAATATCATTAAACCGTTTCTCATCTCTTATTTTTTTTAGCAATGTAACTTTTGTCAAAGTTTTTTTCCACTTACCTTTAAAATCTAAAATGTGTGTTTCTGGAACAATTTTGCTACCCATATTAAAAGTTGCTCTAACCCCTATATTTGTAACTGATGCATAAATATTATCGCCATTAGATATAGTACTTAAGTATACTCCTTTAGGCAAAAGTTTTTCTTTATCAACCTTTAAATTTACTGTAGGATATCCTAGCTTTGTTGCAAGACCTTGGTTTCTAAAAGGTTTACCAACAAAAGAATAAAATCTTCCTAAAAAATTTACAACATTTTTAACATTACCAAGTTCAATTAATTTTCGTATATAAGAAGACGAAATTTGTTTTGACAAAACTTTTAAAGGATTAAGTATTTGAAGGGTTACATTATTCTCTTTTGCTTTTTTTGTTAGCCAAACAATATCCCCTTTGCGATCTTTGCCAAAAGCAAAATCAAAACTACAAATGATAGTATCTACATTAAATATATTAATCAAAAAATCATCAAAAAATCTGTTTGGAGACATACGTAAAATATCTGAAGGCACTTTTAACACATAAATTTCTTCTAAAGCGAAAAGTTTAAGTTCATCTTCTTTTTCTTGATAAGTAGTTAGAACGCCAGAAACTTTTTTAACAGGTTTTTCAAGAGCAATTAAAACGCTGCGCAACTTTTTTTTCTTAGCAACAGATAAAGTTTTTTGAATAAGAAGTTGATGTCCTTTATGAACACCATCAAAAGTACCTATAGTTATAACAGATTTTTTTAACATTTTGTTTAAATATCAACCAGTATTTTATAAAGGAATTATATTTCTTACTACTCTATCTAAGTTATTTGTCTTTTCAAAAGGCAAAGCGTATTTAACATCAAATTTATATATTTTTTCTCTTCTTAAATTTTTCACTGTAGCACCACAACCCAAAGCATCACCTAAATCTTTAGCTAAACAACGAACATATGTACCACTTGAGCAATGTATTTTTACATTTAAAACATTTTTATTAAAGTTTAATATATCAAATTTATAAACTACAACTTTGCGTGGCTCACGATTAATTTCGATACCTTTCCTAGCCAGTTCATATAATCTTTGACCATTAATCTTTAACGCAGAATACATTGGAGGAACCTGGGAAATTTCTCCTTCAAAACTTTTTGCTAAAACTTTTATTTTTTCAATACTTATATTAGGAACTTGTTTTATTGAAAGTATTTTTCCATCTAAATCATAAGTATCCGTAGTCACTCCTAAAAGGAAAGAACCTGAGTAGACCTTATCTTTTGTTATAAATCTACTTTGAAGTTTAGTAGCCTTACCAAACAAAACAAGCAAAAGACCAGTTGCAGAAGGATCTAAAGTACCGCAGTGCCCAGCCTTTTTTACATTTAAAATTTTTCTTAAAGTTTTTACAACTTTAAAGGAAGTAATATTTGAAGGTTTATCAACTAGCAAGATTCCAGAAATATCATTATTATAATATCTATCCATCAAACTTCTCCTCTAAAACTTCAAAAATCATTTTGATAGCCATATTAATACCTGCATTTATTGTACAACCTGCAGCATTTTTATGACCACCACCATCAAACTGTTTTACAATGTTCAACAAATTTACACTTTTAATTGAACGCAGACTAACCCTAGTGCTTTTCTTATTAATTTCTTTAAATACACAACCTACCTTGACTCCCTGTACACGCAATGTATAGTTTATTATACCCTTAGAATCATTATAATTAGCCTTACTTTTCTTAAACATGTCCTTAGTCAAAACTATGTAAGCCACTTTTCCGTTAAAAATCAGTTTCATGTTACAAAGCCCAAAACCTTGTAGTTTTAACGAAGGCAGAGAAGTACTTTCATAAATTTGTTTGTGAACTTTATTAACATCTATATTATACACCATAAGCTTTGCACAAGTTATATGTGAATTTGCAGTTGTATTCGTATTTTGGAAACGGCCCGTGTCTGTAACTATCCCAGTATAGAGGCATTCTGCTTCTGCTTTAGTCAACTTAACTTTCATAAATTCAAATATGTTTACTATTAACTCTGCAGTTGAGGAAGATTTTGGAACAACATAATTTACATCTCCAAATTTCGTGTGAGTTTGATGATGATCTATATTGATTATCTTTTTGACTTGACTTGGAGTGATTATGTCACCCATTCTGGCAAAATTTAGAGATTCAAGAATTATCCCACAATCAAAAAAATCAGTTTTCTTGGCTGCCACTTTTATTTTATTTGAACCGTGCAAAAACCTTAAATATGTTGGCACTTCATCTTTACAATAAACATAAGCTTCTTTGCCTATCCTATTTAAAAAAGACAACAAGGCCAACGCAGAACCCAAACTATCACCATCAGGCCTAACATGCCCTGCAATAAAAAAAGTTCTTGACTCTTTTATGATTTTAGATATTTCTGCTATTTTATCTAAATCAGAATTTACTACTTTGTCTTTTTGATTCATTTTTCCTTGTTAAACAACTTATTCTACCTTTTTTCTTCTTTTATTTTTTCAAGTATATCAAACACTTTTGAAGCACTTTCTACTGCATCATCATAGACAAAACTTATGCTAGGTGTACGCCTTAAATTCAAACGTATAGCAAGCTCGTGCCTAAGAGAATTTGTACGTTTTTTTAAAATATCGCTAACTTTTTGTTTATCTTCTTGACTACCAAACACTGAATAAAATATCCTACAACTCAACAAATCGTCAGAAAGTTTTACACTCATAATTGTAACAAAATTGGAATCTAAATCTTTCATTTCTTTTATAATTTTTGAAACAGTATGTTGTATTAATTCACCTACCCTTACAGCTCTCTTATACGGTAATGTCATGACAGTTTACCCACAATTTTTTAATTACTTAATTTCCTTGCAACTTTTTCAGTAGTAAAATTTTCAACAATATCACCAACTTTAATATCTGAATAATTTTCTAAACCTATGCCACACTCATAACCTTTCTCAACTTCTTTAACGTCCTCTTTAAACCTTTTTAGAGATGAAATATTTCCTTCAAAAACTATAATATTATCTCTTAAAAGTCTTACTTTAGCCCCTCTTTGTATTTTGCCGTCTATAACAGAACAACCTGAAATGGTTCCATAAGTTGAAAGCTTAAACACTTGTTTAACAACTGCTTTCCCTAATATCTCTTCTTTCATGTCAGGATCAAGAAGGCCTTCCATAGCTGCCTTTATATCTGCAATTAAGTCATAAATAATTCTATATATATTTATGCTTATGCCTTCTGTTTGAGCAAGCTTTTCCACAGTAGCATCAGGGCGTAAATTAAAACCTACTATTAAAGCATCAGAAGCTACCGCCAAAGCTACATCTGATTCTGTAATTGAACCTGCATCTCTATGTATTATTTTTAAACTTATTTCTGGAGTAGAAAGTCTTTCCAAAGCATCACATAAGGCACCCAAAGATCCTTGAACATCTGCCTTTAATATTATTCTTAAATCTTTTACTTGCCCCATACTTACATCTGCAAGAGATAAGTGATGTCTTGGCTTTAAAGACGCTTCTTTAACTTTTGCCTTTCTAGACTGCGCAATTTGTCTAGCTTGTGATTCGTTAACAACAACAATAAATTTGTCGCCAGCTTGCGGAGATTCATTAATACCTAAAACGGCAACTGGAGTACTTGGTGTAGCTAAATTTATTCTTTTACCATACTCATCTGCTATTGCTCTTATTTTACCATAAGTTGTGCCAACAACTATATTATCTCTAACTTTTAAAGTGCCGCTGTGTACTAACAAAGTAGCAACTACACCTTTACGAGAATCTAGTCTTGCTTCTATAACAATACCTTCTGCATTTTTATCAGGATTTGCTTTCAATTCCATCATCTCTGCTTTAAGTAAAATCATTTCAAGCAAAGAATCTATATTTTTTCTTTGTTTTGCAGAAATATCAACCATTATTGTATCGCCGCCCCACTCTTCAGGAATAAGACCATAGTTACTTAATTCTTGTCTTATTTTTTGAGGGTCACTGGTTGGCAAATCTATTTTGTTTACAGCAACTATTATTGGCACATTTGCAGCTTTTGCATGATTTATAGCTTCCACTGTTTGAGGCATAACACCATCAGCAGCAGAAACAACAAGAACAACAATATCTGTAGTTTGAGCACCTCTAGAACGCATCGCAGTAAAAGCCTCATGTCCAGGCGTATCTAAAAAAGCAATATAGCGTCCGCTTGAAGTTTTTACTTTATATGCGCCTATATGCTGAGTAATACCTCCATGCTCACCACTTACAATATCGCTGTCTCTTATAGCATCCAAGAGAGATGTTTTTCCATGGTCAACATGTCCCATTATTGTAACAACCGGAGGACGAGTTTTCAGTTTCGAAGGATCTTTTTCTTTTGAGGTTACAACTTTTTCCTCAGAATAAATTGAATCAATTTTAGCATCATATCCAAACTCATTGGCTAAAAGAATTGCTGTGTCTGTATCTAACCTCTGATTAATTGTAGCAAGACTGCCCATAGACAAAAGTTTTTTTAACACGTCACCTACACTAAACCTCATTTTTTCTGCAAGCTCCCTTACAGTTATAAGCTCGTTTATAGAAATGACTGCCTTATACTTGTTCTCTACAACTTCTTTTTTAGGTTGCTCAACTTTTTTAAGCGCTTCTGGTTTGACTTCTATTTCATCTTGCTGTATTTCTTGTTCTTTCTTATCAGCATCAACTATTAACGAACTTTCTTCAGTTTTTTTTCTAACACTATCCTCATTAAATGAAATGTTAGTGCTATTGTCTGTCACTTCATTTTGTCCTTGAAGTTCTGCTATCTTTTTACCAGCTGATGACTCTTCTTGCACATTTTTTACAATTTGTTTTTTATCTTGCAAACTATCTTTTTTAACAGTTTTGTTTTTAACAGAACGAGTCTTTATCTCCTTAGATTTGTCAGTTTTTTTATCAGAACTTGACTCTGACTTTTTTGACACCACTTTAGCTTTGGCCGTTTTTTTTGCAGACGAAGTAGCAGCTTTTTTTGTTATTTGTTTTGCTGTAGTGTCTTTGTTCTTAGTTGTTAGTAATGACGTTTTCTTTTTTATAATTTTTTCTTGAGAAGTCTTAGTCTTAGATTTGTCAATTTTTTTTGATAGCATAAACACTCCTACCTTTTTCTAACTAAATTTTAAAACGACAATAATATTAAAGAGCGCGCCTTGCTGCTTCTATAATTTTCTCTGCAGTTTTTTGACCTATGCCAGGTAAAGTCGTAAGATCTTTAACCGCAAAAGACGACAACTTTTCTATGTCAGTAAAACCTGCATTAACAAGAATTTCTATTACTTTTTCACTAAGGCCTTCTAGTTTTTCAAGTGTTTGAATTTTACTTTCAGCCTTAGTTTGACTTCCTTGTTTCTTTTGATTTTCAGACTTCACATCAATATACCAACCTGTAAGTTTTGCTGCAAGTCTTGCATTATGACCATTTTTCCCTATAGCTAAAGATAACATATCGTCACTTACAATAACTTCAGCTCGCTTGTTAGCATCAGAAAGAATAGTTGCAGAAAGAGTCTTGGCTGGAGTCAAAGAAGCTGGTATATATTTTACCGGATCATTAGAAAATTGAACTAAATCAACCCTTTCCCCTCTAAGCTCTTCTATGATCGGTTTTACTCTAGAACCTTTTATACCAACACAAGCGCCAACTGGATCAACCTTTGGATTATGAGAAATAACAGCAACTTTCGTTCTTACTCCTGGCTCTCTTACAACATTTACTATTTCAACAATCTTTTCATAAATTTCAGGCACTTCCAATTCAAAAAGTCTCCTGATAAGTTTTACACTAGTCCGCGAAAGAATCACTCCAGAACCTTTTATATTTTTATCAACTTTTAATACAATAGCTTTAATATGTTGCCCAATACTAAACTTTTCCTGAACAACCTGTTCAGTGCTAGGAAGTATAGCTTCGGTTTTACCTAAATCAACAATAAGATTTTTATTTGATGTTCTATATATAACACCACTCACAATTTGTCCTATTTTTTTTTTCAGTTCGTCAAACAAAAAATCTTTTTCAGATTCTTTGATTTTTTGCACTATAACTTGTTTTGCAGTCTGAGCTGCAATTCTTGAAAAATCTTGCGTATCAAGAGGGATTCTTATCTCAGAACCAATTTCAATATTACCACTAAATTTTTTCGCGTCCTGAAGACTTATCTCAAGCATAGGAGTTTCGATATCTTCAACTACAATTTTAACTATATTTGCGGCCATTTTACCTGTTTCAGGGTCGACACTAGCTTCAACATTAACATTTTTCCCAACGTGCTTTTTGTATGCTGAAACTAAAGCGTTTTCTATTACAGTTAAAATATCTTCTTTCTTAATTTTCTTATCTTTCTCTATTTGTTCAAGAGCCATTAAAAGCTCAGTCTTTTCACCCATTTTGCCTCCTAAATTTCCGTCTCTAAATTGGCTTTTTTAATATCTGAAAAATTTATATTAACAACACCATTTGTAACATCATTTATAGTAACTATACCATTATTAAAGCTCAAAAGTGGCCCTAAAAAATTTTTTTGATTGTTTATAGAAATATGTGTCTGTATTCTAACCTTACTACCTATAAAACGTTTAAAACTTTTTTCTTGTTTTAATACTCTATTTAAACCAGGCGAAGAAACTTCTAATATATAAGATTCTTGAAGTATATTGCTTTTATCTAATATTTCATTAAAAATATAACTAAATTTTTCACAATCGCTCATTGTAACGCCAGAATCTTTATCTATAAAAATTCGTAAAACCCAGTCACCATTCTCTTTAATATATTGTACATCAACAATTTCAATATTATTCTCAATAGAAACTTCACTGAGTAAACTTTCTATATTGTTAACTTTATTCATATTTAGTCCCTTAAAAAATAAAAGGCGGCTGTAAGCCACCTTTTATACACAAAATATTTATAAAAAAGCAACTATACTCTTTGGTCAACAAATATACCAGGTCCCATTGTTGAAGAAATAGATATACTTTTCATATATTGTCCCTTTGAACTAGAAGGTTTGGCTTTTATTACAACTTCAACCAAAGCTTTAATATTACCAACTAGTTTCTCTTTATCAAAAGATACTTTTCCAACTGGAACGTGAATTATTCCAAAAGAATCATTTTTATATTCTACTCTTCCCGTTTTAAGTTCTGCAACTGTTTTGCCAATTTCAAAAGTAACAGTACCTGCTTTTGGACTTGGCATTAAACCTTTAGGACCAAGAACTTTTGCAACTTTACTTAAATCTTTCATAATATCTGGAGTTGCAACCAAAACATCAAAATCCAATTTACCTTTTGATATTTCTTCAATTAAATCATCAGAACCAACAATATCTGCACCTGCTGTTTGGGCTTCTTTTTGTTTTTCGCCTTTAACTAAAACAGCAACCTTTCTTGTTCTTCCTATGCCATGCGGTAAAGAAACCGTACCTCTTACTATTTGATCACTTTGCTTTGGATCTATACCAAGTCTTATATGAACTTCAACAGTTTCATCAAACTTTGCTTTTGCAGTTTCTTTTACAAGAGATACAGCTTCTTCAACTGTATAAACTTTGTTTTTATCAACTAACTTTGATACTTTTTCCAACCTCTTACCCATGTTTTCTCCTTGTGGTTTTCGCTTACATGCTCCCACACTTCGTTTTTATTATTTATTTACTACATCTACACCCATACTTCTTGCTGTACCTTCAACCATAAGCTTAGCAGCTTCTAAGTTGCCATTGGCATTTAGATCTGGCATTTTTTGCTTAGCAATATCTTCAACCTGAGCTTTAGTGATTTTTCCAACCTTATTCCTATTAGGAACACCGGAAGCTTTAGCTATGCCAGCAACCTTTTTTACTAAAGCTGAAACTGGAGGCATTTTTGTTATAAAAGTAAACGATCTATCTTCAAATACTGTTATAACTACAGGTATAGTAATACCTTTTTCCATAGTTTTTGTTTTTTCATTAAATTGTTTACAAAAATCCATAATATTTACACCCTGCTGTCCTAATGCAGGGCCAACTGGAGGAGCAGGATTTGCTCCACCTGCAGGAATTTGTAATTTTATCATTGCTTTTACTTTCTTTGGGGCCATTTACTTTACTCCTATACTCTTACTAATTTTATAATTACAAGAACGTTTGAATTTCTATATTTTTTCTACCTGTAAAAAATCCAGTTCAACTGGTGTTGGCCTACCAAATATGGTGACCATAACTCTAAGTTTTCCTCTTTCTTGGTTAACTTCTTCAACAATACCGATAAAATGCTTAAACGGCCCTTCTACAATACGAACATTTTCTTCTTTGTCAAAAGAAACTGCTGGTCTAGGTTTTTTAGAAGCATCTGGACTTACAATATTATTTAAAAAGCTGTCAACTTCATCCTCACCCATCGGCACAGGTTTAACTCCACCCAGAAAACCAGTAACACCTGCAGTATTTCTAACAAGCCAGTAGGTCGTATTGTTTACAGTCATTTCAAGAAAAACATAACCTGGGAAAAACTTTCTTTTTTTTATTATTTTTTTATTTTGTTTTACTTCAACCACTTCTTCAGTTGGCACAAGAACTTGAGAAACAACATCATGCATATTTAAATTTGCAATAGCCATTTCTAAGCTTTTTTTTACTTTATCTTCATGCCCTGAATATGTATGTACAACATACCATTGATTTGCCATTTTTTGCTCCAGCTTATAATATAACACCTACTATTGTGCCCAAAAATAAATCAACTATACTAACAAAAATAGACATTATAATAACAAAAACAACCACAACTACAGTAGTGCCAACAACTTCCTTTTTGCCAAGCCAAGTTGCCTTTGTAAGCTCGTAATATGCATCTGTAAAAAAATTCATGGCGTTTTTTATTAAATTCATTTCCATACCTTCATTAACATTGTTAAAAGCAGGGGCGGATGGATTTGAACCACCAAAGCTGGTTTTGGAGACCAGCAGTTTACCGTTAGCTTACGCCCCCACTAAAATTAACTATTTAAATTACATTATTTTGTTTCTTTATGTTCAGTACGTTTTTGACAATTTTTACAAAATTTTTTTAGAGATAGCTTGCCTTCTTGTTTTTTACTTCTATCAAAATAATAATTTCTATTCTTGCACTCACTGCAAGCCATTGCTATAATAACTCTTTCTGCCATCTTTTTCAATTCTCCAAATCTAATTTGTACAACACAGTATTGTATTTTAGCAAAAAAGTTCAAAAGACATTATTAATTCCCACCACCTATTGAACGATTTCAGTAACAATGCCAGACCCTACAGTTTTCCCGCCTTCTCTTATTGCAAACCTCAACTGCGCTTGCAGAGCTACAGGCATTAGCAACTCTATGTCCATTGTAATATTATCTCCCGGCATCACCATGTCTACTCCCTCAGGTAAGTGCGCTATCCCCGTTACGTCCGTTGTCCTAAAGTAAAACTGCGGCCTGTATCCGTTGAAAAATGGGGTGTGCCTACCTCCTTCCTCTTTAGTCAGTACGTATACCTGCCCCTTGAACTTCTTGTGCGGTTTTATTGTCCCTGGCTCTGCTATAACTTGCCCCCTCTCTACTTGGTCCTTCTCTATTCCCCTCAACAACATACCTATATTGTCACCCGCTTGCGCTTCATCTAACAACTTCTTGAACATCTCTATACCTGTAACTACACTCTTTCTCGTATCTTGTATCCCTATTATCTCTACGTTCTCCCCTACCTTTACCTTCCCCTTCTCTACCCTGCCTGTAGCTACTGTCCCTCGTCCTGTTATCGAAAATACGTCCTCTACACTCATTAAAAACGGTTTGTCTATGGCTCTGGTCGGTAACGGAATCGTCTCATCTACTGCCTCCATCAACCTCATTATCGAGTCTACCCCTTCCTTTTTCCCTTCTAACGCTTGCAGTGCACTTCCCCTTATTACCGGCGTCTTGTCTCCTGGAAATCCGTACTTGCTCAATAAGTCTCTAACTTCCATCTCTACTAAGTCTAATAACTCTTTGTCTTCTACTGCATCACATTTGTTTAAAAATACTACTAGCGACGGTACGTTTACCTGCCTTGCTAACAGTATGTGCTCCCTTGTCTGTGGCATCGGCCCATCTAACGCACTTACCACTACTATCGCTCCGTCCATCTGCGCTGCACCTGTTATCATGTTCTTTACATAGTCAGCATGCCCAGGACAGTCTATATGCGCGTAGTGCCTCTTGTCTGTACTGTACTCTACGTGACTTACCGCTATCGTCACTATCTTGCTGTCATCCCTCCTACCTTGCGACTCCGATGCCTTGGCCACCTGATCGTACGATATATATTCTGCTAACCCCTTATCACCCAACACCTTCGTGATCGCCGCTGTTAACGTCGTCTTGCCGTGGTCTACGTGCCCTATCGTACCTATGTTTACGTGCGGCTTGCTCCTGTCAAATTTCATCTTTGCCATTTTTCTGGTCCACTCCTCATTTTTATTATGATTTTTTTACAATAATAAGCCGAGGGCGGGAATTGAACCCGCGGCCACCTCCTTACCAAGGAGGTGCTCTACCACTGAGCCACCCCGGCACCCTCGTAAATCATGCAAAAGCTAAAAAGCGAGAGACGGGAATCGAACCCGTATGGCCAGCTTGGAAGGCTGGAGCACTACCATTGTGCTACTCTCGCAAATATATTTAAATATGGGGGCGGATGGATTTGAACCACCGAAGGGAAATCCCGCCAGATTTACAGTCTGGTGCATTAGACCACTCTGCCACACCCCCACACTGTTTGTCATCGTTTTTTTCTTTTCTTTGAAAAGAAAAAACGATTTTATGTTAGGTTTTATTTAAATACTACTATTGTATTTATATTTTATATGATTATACAACAAATTACTGGAATTTGTCAACAAAATGTACGCGTTCACAACATATTAGACTTTTGAAGCATTAAGCACTGTTGAGCAAAATCAAAAGGCGTTTATCAATTATACACCTTTATATATATTATTAGAATCCCTACCATTACCAAACACACACTTTTCTGTAAACCGTCTATTTTCATCACCTATATACCACCTCCTAATACAGTATGTTTAAATCCAACATATGCTTGTTGTATAAGCTATCAAGAAATATTCTAAAAATTAAATCAATGTTAATTAATAACCTAATTGTCCACAAGCTGCACCAATATCTGATCCTTTTGCTTGTCTTATATTTGCAACAATTCTGCTTAACTTTAACAAATTTTTAAATTTAAGAATAGATTCTTGTGTAGGAGCGTTAAAATTAACACCTTTTATAGTGTTATACGGTATTAAGTTTATTTGTACGTTTTGGTTTAATAAATCATGCTGTTTTAAAAGTCTTACAAGCCTATGAGCATCTGCAGGAGAAGCGTTAATTTCTCTAATTAAAACATATTCAATTGTCAACCTAGATTTTGTTTTTTTAAGATAATATTTACTCACACTTAGTATTTCTTCTATAGAAAAATTAAAACTGTTTGGGATTATCTTTTTTCTTTGTTTTTCAGTGGTAGCATGTAAAGAAACAGCAAGACGAATACCAAAATTATCATCTGCAAGTTTTTTAATTGCAGTTACATTGCCTAGAGTTGATAAAGTTATATGTCTTTTACCTATGGCAAACTCTTTTTTAGACATAATGGAACTTAACGCTGAGGTGACACTGTTATAATTAAGAGTTGGTTCTCCCATACCCATAAACAAAACGCCTGACACTTTTTCTTTGATGTCATTTTCTATTTGTAAAATTTGTTCTATTATCTCGCCTCTAGTTAAATTTCTTGTATATTTTACTTTTCCTGAGAAACAAAAAGAACACATCATAGGGCAACCTATTTGCGACGATATACAAACAGATTTTTTCCCTTTTTCAGGAAGATAAACAGCAAAAAAATACTTTTTATCTATGCTTTGAAAAGTATATCTAACTGTTCCATCAACTATAGATTGTCTTTTTTTTACTATTTTTAAAGATCTAAGCAAAAATTTTCTCTCAAGCTCCTGTCTAAGATCTTTTGGAATAGAAGTAAATTCTTCAAAAGTAGAAACTTTTTTTACATAAATCCAATCAATAATTTGGTTAATTCTATAGTCTTGTTTTATAAATGCTTTTGAGTAAGATTTTAATTGAGAATCTGTTAAATCCAGTATATACTTTTTCATAAACCTCTACTGTTTATTTGAATTAAAAATTTTTATTAAATTCTCTGTTGAAGAATCATGGGTACTCTTTGATCCATTTTTAAGTTCAGGCAAAATCACGTTTGCTAAAACTTTCCCCAGCTCTACACCCCATTGGTCGAAACTGTTAATACGCCACATTATACCTTGTGTAAATATTTTGTGTTCATAGAGTGCAATTAAAGCTCCTAACGTTTTAGCAGTAAGACTACTAATTAGGATGCTGTTTGTTGGCCTGTTACCATCAAATATTTTATGGTTAGTTAAAACTTTTATGTCATCTTGAAAAAATCCTGCTTGATTAAGATTTGCTATCACTTGTTCTCTTGTAAGACCAAAAGCAAGAGCTTCTGTTTGAGCAAAATAATTTGCCATCAATTTTTCATGATGATCTCCAACTTTTTTTACAGGATTTATATAGCCTATAAAATCGCAAGGGATAAACTTTGTGCCCTGATGTAAAAGCTGATAAAATGAATGTTGTCCGTTAGTTCCAGGTTCGCCCCAAATTATAGGACCTGTTTGATAATTAATCCTATTATTTTCAAAATCTATGGTTTTGCCATTACTTTCCATATCACCTTGCTGTAAATATGCAGCAAATCTATGTAAATATTGGCTATATGGCAAAACTGCACATGTTGAAGCATTAAAAAAGTTATTGTACCAAAACCCTAACACAGCCATTATTATAGGAATATTTTTCTCATAAGGCGTATTTAAAAAATGTTGGTCAATATAATAAGCACCTTCTAAAAGCTCTGCAAACTTTCCAAAGCCAATATAACAACAAATAGAAAGGCCTATAGCAGACCAAAGAGAATACCTACCACCTACAAAATCCCAAAACTCAAATACATTGTTTTCGGAAATACCAAATTCTTTTACTTTTTTAATGTTTGTTGAAAGAGCAACAAAATGATTAGCAACAGCTTTGTCTGTAAATTTTTCTACAATCCATTGCCTTGCAGTTAAAGCATTTGTTATTGTTTCAATAGTTGTAAAAGTCTTTGAAGCTAGTATAAAAAGAGTTGTCTCAGGATTTAATTTTTTTAATGTTTCATCAATATCTGCACCGTCAATATTAGATACAAAATGAACATTTACTGTATCTGAATAGTGCTTCAATGCTTCGCAAACCATTTTAGGACCTAAATCAGACCCTCCTATACCAATATTTACAACATCAGCAATTCTTTTGCCAGTAAAACCAGTCCATTTACCGCTTCTTAAATCATCACTAAACTTTTCCATTTTAGAAAGTACGGCATTAATTTGAGGCATAACGTCTTTGCCGTCAACATAGACAGGGTTGTTACTTCTGTTTCTAAGTGCCGTATGCAACACCGCTCTTTTTTCTGTCCAGTTTATTTTTTCACCTGAAAACATCTTCTTTGCATATTCACTTATTTTTGCTGCTTTTGCAAAATCTATCAGAAGTTTAAAAGTTTTAGAGTTAATAATGTTTTTTGAATAATCAAAAGTTATACCTATATTATTATCACATACAGAAAATTCGTTAAATCTATTTTCATCTTTAAATAAATCTCGTAAATGAACACCTTGAATTTCTTCTTTATAATGCTTTTGAAGATTCTGCCAACATGGTGTATTTTTAAGTTCAAAATTACTCACAATCTCCTCCATATAAATAAACAGCGCTTAACTTTTTTGATATTTAGAGTATAACATTTTCTTTTCCATTGTTTAACACTACAACTATACTTTATTGAAATCACATTTTGTGATTCCAAAATGAAGAAGCATTTGTTGTTTTACACATCATTTGTATCCTGATATAATTTTTGGAATAAAAAACAACAAAAATCTATATAGATACTGCTATGGACTTCTACAAATCCACATATTTTTGAGAAATCTCAAATACATATTTAACTATTTGATCAAAAGATGTATTGAAAATTGTAATCAAGAAAACAAACGAATTAGCAATTGGTTAATTTGGTATAATACTAAATGTTATCATGGTAGATTAAATTACCAAATTCCTTTTAGCTTTAATTTTGTTGCTTTAAATCATCAAAATGTCCAACGCCTTATACGATTTATTATATTCTTTTTTAAGGAACAATGAGATGTTACAAAAGAACAGAGGATTTGATGCCAAGTAATAAAATTATTTTTACAAAGGTGCAGCGTAACGATATAAAATCCAAGATAATTACTAGCACACAAAACCATATATTTAAAGAAGCTCTCAAACTTCAAGATAAAAAATTCCGCGATAAAAATAATTGTTTTTTTATTGAAGGCAAAAAACAAGTTGAAGAAATTCCTAAAGATTGGAACATAAAACAAATCTTTATATCAGAAAAATATAAAAATAATGCAAAAAGCGTTAAAAATGCAATAGTTTTTTCAGACCATCTATTCAATAAACTGTCTACAACAAAATCCCCTCAAGGAATAATAGCTGTTTTAGAAAAAAAACATTATAAAATTGAAGATGTTATAAGCAATATGGGAATGTTTATAATCTTAGAAAATATTCAAGACCCCGGCAATCTTGGCACAATTATACGCTCTGCAGATGCGTTTGCTTTTAAAGCAGTGTTTGTGTCCAAAAGGAGCACAGATATCTATTCCAACAAAACTTTAAGTGCAACAATGGGATCAATATTTCATTTGCCTGTAGTAGACAATATAGACATACAGAATCTTGTAAAATTGCTGAAAAAAGAAAAATTTACTATTTTTGCTGCATCATTGAAAGGAAAAAAACATTTAAATACTGTTAAAATACCAAAAAAAAGTGTTTTTGTAGTGGGTAACGAAGCTAACGGTATAAAAAACGAAACTGAAAACTTAGCTGACCAACTTATAAAAATAAATATGCACGGAAGTTGCCAATCCCTAAATGCTGCAATTGCTGCATCTATAATAATGTATGAAACAACAAAAGATTTATGGTAACTTGCCTTTAAAGCTTGAATTTCTATTTAACACACAATAATTACTAAAATTAAGGAGTAAGGATATGTTATTGGCATAGAAATTTAATTACAAATTACTAGTAGTAAAACTCAATCAAGCTTTATAAAATTGAGAATATTTTAATTTAAAGGAGTCTCATAAACATTTCGAAACAAAACGCCTGAAGATGCTAATGACTCCAAAAGTTGTACAAAGAAATAAGGAGTATTTAGGAAAGGAGAAGAAAATGAAAAAAGTTTTAGTGACGTTTGTTTTATTATGTATAGCTGCAATTACAGTGCTTGCAAAACCTAAAAATGACAGAGAATTTATTTTAAAACTTGGATTCCAACCTTTAACTACAATGTCAGAAGAATTTCAAGGTAATAGTACGAGTCAAAACACAAACCTCGGAATTTCTACAGGACTTGAATATTTTCAATACTTAAACAATGTTGTTGCTTTAGGTCTTGGAACATCATACGATTTCCCTAGAAAAACAAATGATAATGCTAGAAATATATCTTTCATGCCACTTTTTGCAGCTTTAAAATTGCGTACACCTCTTTCTGGTCTAGACAACACATTTATGTTCTGTTCTGGCAGGATAGGTGGAGCAATACCTATGTTATCGGATTTAAATGGAGCAACACAAAAAACAGGTCTTTATTATGGTGTTGGAATAGGTTTTAGCATAAACTCTTTAGTTATAGAAGCAATATATGCAATAAATAACTATACTCTTTCTTCTCCGATGAACGAAGGAACTATTAATTGCAACTGTCAAACAATAACACTTTATGCTGGGTTTAAGTTTGAATAAATTATATATTTATATTGTTTGTTGTTTTCAACATCAATAGTTTCACTGTAGGACATGCCATCTTTCTTATTACAAACATTTTTATAACCAATCGATTTATTGTATACTATTTATATATCTAACAATATAATCAAATAAAATTAATAATTTAAGCGATTAAGTTAGGTTAAAGTAGACTATATGAAAAAAAAAATAGATAAAATTGTTAATGAGTTGAAAAATGAACTTAAAAAATCTTTTAAAGATTTTAAGGGATTGTATATCTATGGTTCACAAGTTAACGGCACGTACAACAAAAATAGCGATGTTGATATTGTTGTAATTTTTAGTAAATATAATTTCGAAAAACTAAGCGTAGTATGGACTATAGTTTCAAAAATAGAATACGCCAACAATATTGTTATAGATTTAAAACCATATACATATCTTGAACTAAAACGCAATTATATATTTTGTAATGAAGTTGTAGGAAAGGGTGTATTTTATGCATAACAATAAAGAGTTAATAAAACTCACAATAGAAAAAGCCAAAATAGCATTAAAAACAGCTGAAGAAAATATAAAATCAAAACACTTAGAAGGAGCTTTAAATAGGATTTACTATGCTGTTTTTTACTCTGTAAATGCTTTAGCAATAAAAAATAATTTTTCAACATCAAACCATTCACAATTAAAAGGCTGGTTTAATAAAAAATTTATATATGAAAAAAAGATTTTTAACAACAAAATGTATGAAATATACAAAAATGTATACTTGATAAGAGAAAAAAGTGATTATGATTTTGCATATCGACCTGACTTAGTAACTGTTAAGATTATGTTAAATGATGCAAAGTTTTTTATAAAAAATATTATTAACAAATTATAACAAACCATATTTAGAAGAAACTCTTTTTTATATTAAATTAAACAATAAAAGGGCAATGTAAATTAAATTTACATTGTCCTTTTTAACTGTCAAATAAATATCCTAAAAATTATCAGCTAATTCTTCCATATAAGCTTTAGGATGTAAGCATGCTGGACATTTTTCTAAAGCTTCTTTACCTTCATAAACATATCCACAGTTACGGCATTTCCATTTTATTGGCATATCTTTTTTAAACACTCTATCGTTTTCAAGATTGTCAAGAAGTTCTAAGTACCTTGCTTCATGATGCTTTTCAACAACAGAAATTCTTCTAAAACATTCTGCTATTTCAGGAAATCCTTCTTCGTCAGCAACTTTGGCTGCTTTAGGATAAAGTTTTGTATGTTCTTCGTTTTCTCCAGAAGCTGCAAGTCTTAAATTTTCAACCGTATTACTAATAACACCTGCAGGGAAAGTGCCGGTAATTTCAAGCGGGCCACCTTCTAAAAACTTAAAAAATCTTTCTGCATGTTCTTTTTCGTTGTCTGCTGTTTCTGTAAAAATTGCAGCAATTTGTTCAAACCCTTCTTTTTTTGCTTTTGAAGCAAAATATGTGTACCTCATCCTTGCTTGTGATTCTCCTGCAAATGATTCTAATAAATGTTTTTCGGTCTTTGTACCTTTAACTGATTTTGCCATAACTTTATTACCTCCATTATTATAATCAAGTTCTTATACAATATTATTTTATTTCTATCTCGTTAAACCATTTACCATGAAGATTGCATGTTTCTATAACTTGAACTTTACCTTTTGTCCCACCTTTTAAATGGATAACTGCAGCAGGGTTAATGCTAGATGTAAGCATAACGTTTGAAATAAATTTATTGTCAATATAAAAAGTTATTTCCTGTATGTGATGTTCAGACAAAGCAGGATGTAACACCTCTCCAATTTTTACATGGACATCAACACAACCAGTTCCAGGAATTAAACCACACTTTTCTACAACTGTAAAATCAGGAATATGCTTTTTTTCAGTCTCTCCTGAAGGGGCCTTAAAGTCAGGCATTTTATAAGCGTCTTCTCTTTCTTCAAATACATTTTTTGCATAACAAATAGGACATATCTCTTTGTTGCCATCTAGAGCTACGTACCCACACACTTTACAAACTAGTCCTTTCATACATCCTCCTTCTTATTACAATTTTACATACTATGTTTACTCATTAACCAAAATAACAATTAAAATTTATATTTTGTAAAAATGAAACAATATCCTATTAAGCTATGGTACTTTTAATGAAATAAGCATAAGAAATCACTTATTATTTATTATTCATTTTTTATTTTTAAAGCAAAAGATTTACCTACTTGGAAACATTTATCCAGCTCATCCTGATTAGGACTATAGACCACTCTTAAAGAAGGTTCAAAAGATGTAACGTTAGAAATTGTATCTTCAATATCTTTTACAGCCTCCCCGCTCCAACCATAAGAACCAAACGCAAAAGATTTACGTCCTTTAGCTTTAGAACCTTTAAGAAAGTGCAAGAAGCCCGCAATTACAGGCAACATTTCTCCATCATGAGTAGATGAACCAAACACCCACCCTTTGGCATCTAACATATATGAAGAGATGTCTGTTCTATCATTTTTTGTCACATCAAACAATATAGCTTCAACACCTTCTGAAGTTATTCCTTCTATAATCTTTTTTGCCATCTTCTCTGTAGAGTTCCACATCGTTTCATATACAACTGCAACCCTATTCTTGCACGAATGTGAAGACCAATACAAATACTTTTGCATAATTTCTGGTATATATTTACGCCATATGAGCCCATGACTTGGAGCTATAAACTTAATATCTAGACTTAATTTGCCTATTGCTGCAAGTTTTGATGATACAAGCATATTAAATGGCCAAAGTATGTTTGCATAATATTTTTGAGACTCGTCCATTAAAACATCAAAATTAACTTCATCATCAAAAATTTTGTTAGTCGCATAATGTTGTCCAAATCCATCATTTGAAAATAAAGTCTTATCGTAAGCTGAATACGTAAACATGCTATCAGGCCAATGTATCATGGGTACATCTATAAAGTCTAATGTTCTTTTTCCTATATTTAAGCTTTGGCCTGATTTTACTGTAACCCAATCTCCACATACTCCATAATATTTTAAAAGGCCTTGTCTTGCTTTTTCTGTACCATAAACTTTAGCATTAGGGCAAATTTTTAATATCTGTGCAAATGCGCCAGAATGGTCTGGCTCTATATGATTTATTATTATGACGTCTATCTTTGAAGGGTCAACAACATTTTTGATGTTCTCTATTAACTCTTTTTGAAACCCTTCTCTAACAGTATCAATTAACGTTATCTTTTCATCTATAATTAAATAAGCATTATATGTGACACCCCTTTTAGTCACATATGTGTACCCATGAAAATGCCGTTCATTCCAATCTACTACGCCAACTGAATATATACCTTCTTTTATTAATTTTGTTGTCATAAAATCAACCTTTTATTTTAATAAACTAAAGACTTTACATCATCTTAACACCTTGTTCTGCTTGACACATCGGACATTTTTCATATTCGTTAGAATATTCAGATTTACAAACATCACATATTTTTATATGTACATTTTCAGTTTTACAGCAAGCTTCACAAAATTCTGGATTTAAACATCTGTTTTTTAACTCACTTTGACAATACGGACAAGAACAATTATCTTTACACATACTATTTACCCTGTTTTGATTTATAATTTTCTATAGCTTTATGTAATGCATCTGCTCCAAGATTAGAACAATGCATTTTGTTTGGAGGCAATCCTCCAAGCTCTTTTGCAACATCATCGTTTGTAATATTCATAACCTCTTCTATAGTTTTACCTTTAGCCATTTCTGAAACCATTGAAGAAACGGCTATAGCTGCTCCACATCCAAAAGTTTTAAATTTCACGTCCTCTATTCTATCATCTTTAACTTTTATGTAAAAAGTCATCATATCGCCACATACAGGGTTTCCTACTTCGCCTACACCATCTGCATTTTCTATCTGTCCAACGTTTCTTGGATTTGAAAAATGCTCCATAACTTTTTCTGAATAAAATGCCATACTTCTTCCTCCAATTTCACTTCAACTTACAACTCTATAAATTAAAACATCTTTTAAAATTACAACATAATAATCATTCTTCATATATGTGGCAATGGTCATGATCTTGATCAAAATTTGTGCCAGGGCCAGCCTCTTTTCTTTTGCCTGTCTCTAAAAAATACGAGTATAGAGGCGACATTTCTCTAAGCCTGTTAACTATTTTAGGAAACTCTTCTAAAACAAAATCGATTTCTTCTTTTGTATTGTATTTTGACAATGTAAAAACTATAGACCCTTGCCCAACAGCTACATCTACGTTTATCGCACTTAACACATGAGAAAGTTTTAGGTTCTTATTTGCACAAGCAGAACCACTTGCAGCCATTATCCCTTTAGCATCTAAAAGCAAAAACAAAGATTCGCCCTCAACAAACTCAATTGAAAAATTTACATTGCCAGGTAAACGATTTTCTGTTGCACCGTTTAAATAAATATATTCTATTCTTTTTGGCAGTTCTTTGATAAGTATGTCTCTTAACTCTTTTATTTTTTGTGCATTTGAAACAAGTTCTGTTTTAGCAATTTGGCAAGCTTTACCAAAACCCACTATGGCAGGAACATTTTCTGTGCCTGACCGTTTAGAATTTTCTTGAACACCACCTTCAATTTGAGCAATTACCTTTATTCCTTTTTTAACATAAAGAGCAGCGGCTCCTTTTGGACCATAGATTACAGACGAAGAAAATGTCAAAGCATCTACATTTAAATCTTTAACATCTACAGGTACAAAACCGCAAGAACTTACAGCGTCTGTATGAAAAACAACAAAATCGTTGATTTTACTATTCTTAACTATAGCTACTAACTCTTTAATATTTTGCACAGTTCCAATCTCAGGGTTAGAATGTTGGATAGACACTAAAATAGTGTCCTTTCTTAAAGACTTTTCAAGTTCTTTAGCATTCACGTTCCCTTTTGTATCCACAGGCAAATAAGTAATTTCAAAGCCCTCATTTTGTAGTTTTTTTAAAGGATTTAAAATAGAGAAATGTTCTATAGAAGAAACAATAATATGTTTACCTTTACTCTTTAACGACTCTACTATACCTTTAACTATTAAATTGTTTGACTCTGTGGCGCAAGAAGTAAAAGTTATTTCTTTAGCATCTGCATTTATAAAAGTTGCAACTTGAAACCTTGCGGTATCTAGAGCATCTTTAGAAATAGCACCTAAAGAATAGATACTTTGAGGATTGCCATAAGACTCAACAAAAAAGGGCATCATTGCATTAAGCACATTATTATCTAACTTCGTGTTAGACTGATTGTCCAAATATATATGCTTCATAACTTAATCCTATTTCTCTACTTCAAAAGCATCTTTTGATGCTCCACATACAGGACACAGCCAGTCTTGAGGTAACTGATCAAAAGATGTACCTTTAGCTATACCACTATCTTCAATTCCTAGATCCGGATCATAAATATATCCACAAACACTGCATTTCATTTTTTCCATAAATCCTCCTTTTTTCAACTTAATAATTAACTAATCTGTATTACAACTTCTTAGAACATATTTTTTGCATATTTGTCACAAGATATTTGACATCGTTTAACAACTTATAAACGTAATCTCTATTTAAGTTTACTGAAGAATATTTATAAAAATTAAATTCTTCAAAAATTTTTAGTATTTTATCAACCTTCTCACTGTTCAATTCTAATTTTTTTAACTCTTCTATTATTTCATTTTTAGACAAAAGTTGACTTTCTTTGCATAGTTGAGTATCTAAAAATTTAATAAACGCACTATTTAACAAATCTAAAGATCTTTTATAATTACCTTTGGAAATTTCTATTTCCGTTTCCTTAATTAATCTCTCAACATCGCGCAAGTTGACTTTTTTGAAGTTTTTACCATCGTAATGTTTGTTTCTGTACACTTTATAACAGATACTGCAAATGAGCAAAAGAAAAAAAGGTATAAATATCAAATAAAATTTTGAACTTTTTAGCAAATACCCTTTATGTAAGTTTACATTTTTAATTTGTTTATTGTAATTTATATCTTGACGTACAACATCGCTAGTAGATTTGGCATCTTCAAAGTTACCATAATTAACAGTTTCTCCTGTTATCTCAACTTTTTGCGCAGCAGTTTTTATAGTTTCATACTTTTTCTTTACTGGATTAAAAAACGCAATACTTGCAGATGGAATTTCCTGGACGCCTGCAACTAAGGGAATAAATATTGTTTTAAACTCTTTTATATTTTCCGAATCGTTTGAAATTATCGTTTCATATTTTTTAAAACCTTCATAAGAAGCAAAATTTATACTGCTAATGCTTTTCATATTTCCATTACCTTTAACAATAACTGTCAAAGTTACAGGGTCATTTGTTTGAGCTTGCTTTTTGTCTAAAGTAGCAGATATTTTAAAGTCCCCTATTGCACCAGAAAAATCAACAGGCTTACCACTTTTTGGCAGAGAGATTACATCTATATTAACTGGCTTTGTCTCTAATGTTTTAATTTGCCCCCGACCCATATTTGAAAACAAACTAAAAAAATCGTCTGCATCATCTGGAGAAGAAAAGTCCATAACAGCTATCTTTATTTTTGCTGGCTGAATAGTTTTTAAGCCTACTTCTATTGGGTACAATACGGTTTCTATTTCATCAACGCGATAATTTATCCCATCAACAACTTCAAAACGACTTTTAGGTTTAGATCCATCATTCCAAAAACCAACAAAACTTGGAGGAAAATATTCTGGATTGGATATCAAGTCCACATTTGTATAGAAACTAAACTTATAAACTAATTTTTCATTTTCATAAACTGTCTTTTTATTTACACTAGCTTTTACAAAAGCTTTGCCTGGCGGGTTAGCTGCTTGAGCTTGTTTTTTATTTTGGTGCATGCTAGTGACATTACTTGTGTTTGAGCTAGATAGACTCTGCGCACTTTGAGACGGAATAACTTCAATATCTACAGTTTCAGTAAGATACGTTTTACCATTATAAGTTATTCTTGCAGGAGGTATAGTAAATTTGCCTATTCTTTTTGGACCTAAAGTATATTTATATGTAACGCTTACATTAGTTTTTCCATTTATTATAGACATATTCTGAGAAGTGGACGTGCCAAATTTTGTAAAATCTGTTAAATTTGACACTTGATGTTCAGGAAGATCGGCCCCATCTCCGCTTAAAGTAATCGAATATACAAAAGATTCGTTTAATGGCACTGTCTTTCTATTTACAGAAGCTTTATAAGAGATAGTGTCTGAATAAGCAACGACTGCAGCAAATATTAATAAAAGGAGACAAGTTATTTTCTTAAACATTTTACCAATCCTTTTGCGGTTTAACCATTTGATATCCTTTTAGTTTCTTTTTAGGTCTGTTTGTATTTTTGTCTGACTCGTTATAATAATTTAAAAGTATTGAGCCTGAGGTATCCTTTTTTTCTTTATTTGACTCTTTAGAATCATCCCCTTTTTCTTGTTTGTTTTCTGCCTTTTGATTATTTTGACTTTTTTCTAGCTCGCTATTTTGTAAATTTTTGATTTTTTCACTTATCTCTTGTTTTTGTTTATCAAGGTTTTGCTTTTCTTTGTTTAGTTCTTTTTCTTTTTTAGAATTTTGATTCTTATTCTTATTATTTCCCTTATCTTTTTTGTCTTTTAAATCTTGCTGTTGTTTTTTATTGTCTTCTTGTGCTTTCTCATTTTGTTCCATTTGTCTTTTTAAATCTTGTTCTTTTTTGTTTTGCTGATCTTTGTTTTTATCCTGCTGCTTATTCTGGTTTTGGGACAAACCTTTTTCATTCAACTTTTTTAAAGCAACTTCTAAATTGTATTTTGAATCTTTGTCATCTGGATTAATTTTTATTGCTTCTTTATAAAAATTAATAGCTTCATTAATGTTACCTTGTTTAAATTCAGCATTGCCTAAATTGTAGTAAGAAACAAATTTGTCAGCTTGAGCAGACATAGAAGAACTTAAAACTTTATTATATTTTAATTTAGATTCGTCAAATTTATTAAGTTTATAATCTACCCCTGAAGAATTTATTAAAATATCATTATTGTTAGGATTATCTTGAACTTGTTTGTTTAAAATTTCAGATGCTGTTTTAAAATCACCTTTATTAAAATATTTTAAAGCTTTGTTATTGTCCCTTAAATTTTTAGTGAAAAATATTAAAAGAAAAACTAAAACTATAATCAAAAAAACTAGCACGCCACTTAAAATAAATATTCTTTTCATCTTTTACGCCTCAGAGGATAAACAAAAGCAATAATAAAACAAATCAGCCCCAATAAAATAAATATTTGAAATCTGTCTATCTTATTATTTATTTGGTCTATTTCGTTATTGTCTTTATCTAATGCTTTTACTGTTTTTATTAAATCGTAAGAAATATTTTTATTTGAAGCGTCAAAAAATTTACCGCCAGTTTCTTCTGATACTCTTTGTAACAAATCAAAATTTACTTTACTTACAACCACTTGCCCGGAACTGTCCTTAATGTAATCTTTAAGTTTTCCTACTTCATCAACAACCGGAACAGGAGCACCTTCTTTGGTACCTATTGCTACACAAATAACTTTTAACTTGTTCTTTTTTGCAATACTTATGGCTTCGTCTATCTTAGAATCATGATCTTCTCCATCTGAAACTAAAAGCATAACTTTACTTTTAGAAACTCTGCCATTTAACGCTTTGCTTGCAAGAATAATGGCATCTCCAATTTGCGTACCACCGTTTGGCAAAACACCTGTCTCCACATCTTCTAAAAATATTTTTAAAGCTTGCAAGTCATAAGTCATTGGGCACTGCCACATAGCATCTCCAGAAAAAACTATAACCCCCATCTTTTCACCTGGATTTGCCCTAACAACATCTACCATAATAGATTTTGCTTTTTCTAATCTGTTAGGCTTAAAGTCCTGCGCAAGCATGCTTTTTGAAACATCTAAACCTAACACTATCTCTGAGGCTTCTTTTACCACTCTATGATTTTTAATCCCATATTGCGGCCTAGCAAGAGCAAGAACTATAAAAAAAAGCCCAAATAAGAACAAAACATCTTTTACTTTATACGCATTTAAGTTAACTTCACACACTGAAAGCAAATTAACATCTGTTATAAGCATGTTAAGAGACTCTTTTCTCTTTTTAAATGCAATATAAAAAAATACTGTAAGCAATGGAATCAATATTAGCAATAATAAATAACTTTTATCTGCAAACATCTTTATAATCCTACGCTGCTCTTAAGAAATAATCAGCTTGATGACTAATGATATAGGAATACCCTCGAGACTGCCAATAAGATTTTGCAAAGTCACATTTTGACAATGTTAATTTTTGTTGAAAATAATTAAAACCTGATTGGCTCTAAGCTTTGCCACAATTGCAAACTTTAGTCCACTTCCTTTCTATCTTGCACGTGCATGAAACAAATTTTTAAGCAATACGTCCTCTCTTGGAAAAACTTCCTTTCTCTTTGCTGCTTTCCGCATTGTCCTGTTAAACGCTTGTATCGGGTTTTTGTATATATAAGCACTATCTCAACAACACATATGCCGCGATAAAAAATATATCCTTCCATTACTTATCAAATTATATATATGCTCTGTCTTATCTATATATCTTGCTCCATCTTTTCGTAAAACATTAAATGCCTGTATCCTTATCGGTAATTTTTTCATTCCTTTTTCTCTTCCATATTCTAATCATTACATACTTCAATACTTACTATCTTTACATATTATATCCTACATCTTTTTGTCCTTTTTAGGAAATTTGATTACACATACATTACTTAAAATAATCTTATTATTTTTTATCATATTAATTATTTATACACAATTATTCTCTTATCTAAACACTGGTATTAAACAAAAGAAGGAATTTTACTATGGGATAAACATCTACAAAACTTAAAATAATTTAGACTGCATGCCCCACTGGACTATATACATATCATGGGAGTTTTCGTAAATAAGTGTTTTCTAAAACAACTGTAATTAACAATAAACACAAAGATATTAGCAAAAAAGTCTTGTACAATTCGTTGTAGGATGTGTGCTGAGTAACTTTAATTTCAGATTTTTCAAGTTTGTTTATTTGTTGCATAATATCCTCAAAAGATTTTGTGTCTTGAGCTCTAAAGTACTTTCCACCAGTACTTGCTGCTATATCTTTTAAAACATCTTCATTTATTGCATCTTGTGACGATCTAACTTCTCTTATCCCGAAAAATGGATCTTTTACTTGATAAATGGCACCTTCCAAACTGCCAACTCCAATAGTATAAATTTTAATATTATAGTTTTGAGCTATTTTTGAAGCGGTTATAGGATCAATTTCTCCCGTATTATTGTTGCCATCTGTAACAACAATTATAATTTTACTTTTAACTTTAGAGTCTTTTAACCTGTTAACTGATGTCATTATAGCTGACCCTACTGCTGTACCATCCAAACCAGTATCACCTATATTGATATTCTTTACAAATTCTATTAATGAAGTTTTATCTGTAGTTAAAGGACATTGAGTAAAAGCAAGTCCTGAAAAAATTACAAGTCCAACCCTATCGTATTTACGTTCTCTTATAAAATCGCAAGTCACTTTTTTTGCTGCTTCCATCCTATTAAGAGGTTTAAAATCTAAAGAACTCATGCTGGAAGAAGTGTCTAAGGCCATAACAATATCTATCCCTTGATCATTACTTTCTTCAAATACCTTACCTTCTTGAGGTCTAGCTAAAGCTATAATGGCAAAAATTAAAGCTATATACTTAAAAACTTGCAACAATTTATAAAGACGTGCTTTTAGATTAAAAACTGAAAGTTCTTTTAAAAAATTTACTCGCGAAAAATCCATATGTGTTCTAAACAATTTTGTTTTAAAAACATTAACGTAAAAATATACCAATATTAATAAAGGCAAAAAAATCACAAAAAATATTGGATTTGCAAATCTCATAAAATCTCCAAAAGGGTCTTTGTAAAATCATAACTGTTTTTTATTTCTGTTTGACTTGGAGTAAACGAAGCATACCTTGCTAAGTTAAACACCGATAAATATTTTTTAAAGTCTAACGCGTTTATAGTACTAGGTAGTAATGGTTTCATTTTTTTAAAAAATTCTGAAGTTGTCATTTCTAAAGCATAAAACTTATATTTTTTTGAAATATAAGTCCTCAAAATTTTTGACATTTTATAGTAAAAGTCTTTCACATCAACACTGCTTCTAGTCTCGTACAATAAACTTAACTCTCTTAATGCTTCCAGCTGTGGATCTTCTACTATATCTTTTGGTCGGTTTATATAGCTACAAACAAGTAAATAAAAAATTAAACCAATCAGAATTATCAACATAGAAATTAATACTACACACATTGTTCCTAATCTAATTTTTTTTAGTTTTTTAATATCTTTTATATCATAGTTATTGTCCTGGCCTAAAATACTTTTAACCACAACACTTTTTTTAGGAGTAAAAAACAAATTATTAGTCCCGTCAGCGTTTATAAAAAACACTGCATTTGGATTTATAATAACATCTCCTACCTTGTCAGCTAAAAGCTTAAACTTTAACTCGTAAACATTTTCTTTGCCTACAATAATATGCTCAATATCTAAATTTAAAATATCAAAACCATCAAAACTAAAATCTTGATTTGCGCTTATTTGCGCATTTTGTTCTAGTTTTGCTTTTACTGTAAAATCTATAATATCTCCAACAGAAATTTCATTTTTACTTAAACTAGCACTTACTTCTTCTCTTGCACACAAATTTGTGCAAAAAACAAAGGAAAATATAATTAAACCAACAATTTTTAAATGTATTCTCATTTTTGCCTTTATCTTTATATAACATTAAGCTATAGATTTACGTAAATGTCTATCCTTAAAAAATTTTATCAACGGTTTTACATAAGACTGGTGCGTATACAAACTTATTATACCCACATTAGCTTCTTTAAATATTTTATCTGTTGCTTCGTTAAAATCTTTATTTTTTTGCTTAAAACTTTCAGAAACTGCATTGCTATTTATCATTATAATTTCTTTAGTTTCTGGATCTTGCATCTCTATGAGACCCAATTTAGGGAGAGAAACTTCTTTTGGATCTTCTATCTTTACACATATTAAATCGTGTCTTTTAGAAGTTATCGCTAAATCTCTTTTGTAATCTTTATCTTGAAAATCTGAAATCAAAAACACAACAGCTTTTTTACGCCATATTCCATTAAGCGCTTTAAGCGCTTTAGATATGGACGTTTTTGTTCCGTTAGATTTAGAGTTTAGTATCTCGTTTATGATTCTTAAAATATTATTTTTACCTTTTTTAGGTGTAATAATTTTTTCTATTTTATCTGTAAAAGATAACATTCCTGCTCTGTCATTATTTTTTAAAGCAGAAAACGCAAGAAGGGCTGCAACTTCAGCTGCAATTTCAGATTTTAGTTTACTAAAACTACCAAAATTTTGTGATGCAGATACATCTATAAGAAAAATTACTGTAAGTTCTCTTTCTTCAGAAAAAAGTTTTATATAAGGTTTGCCCTGGCGAGCTGTAACATTGCGATCAATAGTTCTAAAATCATCACCTATTTGATATTCTCTAACCTCGGCAAACTCTATACCTTGCCCTTTGAAAATACTTTGATATTGCCCTGCAAAAATCTCATTTACAAGTTTGTTTGACTTTATTTCAAGTTGCCGTATTTGTTTTTCTAATATATTATCTAACATAATGGCAGCACCCTGTTAATTTAATAAGTTTTAAAACCGACTTTGATCAAGGAACTAGTACAGTTGAAAAGATTTTTGTAATTATGTCATCTGAAGTAATAGAGTCGGCTTCTGCCTCATATGTAGTAAGAACTCTATGCCTTAAAACATCATGACCTATTTCCTTTATATCTTCTGGAATTACATATCCTCTACCTTGTAAAAATGCATACACTTTTGCTGCAAGTGTTAAGTTTATAGTCGCTCTAGGAGAAGCGCCAAAAGATATACAATTTTTTAATTCTTTAAGTCCGTATTCTTCGGGCTGTCTAGAGGCAAAAACAATGTCTACTATATAGCTTTTAACTTTCTCATCTACATAAATTTGTTCTATTAAACCTCTTATTCTCTCTACATCTGCTAAACTTAAAACTGCAGTTATTTGCGGTATCGAGTGAGTCATTCTTTCCAATATAATTTTTTCTTCTTCTTTTGTAGGATATGAAACTTTTAGTTTAAGCATAAACCTGTCAACCTGAGCTTCAGGCAAAGGATAGGTACCTTCCTGTTCTATAGGATTTTGTGTAGCCATAACTAAAAATGGTTTTGGAAGAAAATAAGTGTTTTCCCCAATAGTAACTTGTTTTTCTTGCATAGCTTCCAGCAAAGCGCTTTGCACTTTTGCGGGTGCACGGTTTATTTCATCAGCAAGAACTATATTTGTAAATACAGGCCCCTTCTTTACAGAAAAATTCCCACTTTGAATACTATATATTAAAGTGCCAACTATATCTGACGGTAATAAGTCTGGAGTAAACTGTATTCTTTTATAGTCTGCATGTACAGTCTGAGCAAGGCTTCTTACTGCAAGCGTTTTTGCAAGACCAGGCAACCCTTCAAGCAAAACGTGCCCTCCAGAAAGTAATCCTATTAACATTTTTTCCAAAACATATCTTTGCCCTACCACAACATTGGAAATCTCATTTAAAAGCTTTGAAACAAGCACACTTTCTTGTACAATTTTGCTATTTAACGCATTAATATCTGTTGCCATCCATCTAACCTCCACATATTAATTATTAAAATTTAATAGTATTTTTATTAAACTTAAGTATAGCTTTCCTGCACAACTTAACCTTTTGAGATTGAACATAAACGCAAATATAAAGTTATACTTAAAGCAATTAATTATAGCATAAAGACTACAATAAAATAACTTTGCACCTGTTATAATGTTTGTTTTTATAATGTGGATCTAGTTTAGAATCTTATCGGAGTTACCTCAAAGAGCGGTCTATGAGCAATAAACATTTAATATTGCAAATTAGCATTGTCTGAAGCAAAATACATTTAAGTCTTTTTTGTTTTATCATTTTGCAAGTTTGCTAATTTGATTAAATGTTTATTGCGATTGCTCTAGTAACGTAGATAAGATTCTTAACTAGAGCAACCTCTTTATAACACTTTCCTTTGTCATCTTAATTGCACTGTCAGGGCTTTTCATAAACTGAAAATTTACGAATAAATTCCTTTCAAATTTCTTTGATTATGTGCACATATATATAACAGTTTTTTCTAAAGCAAAAGATGTGTCTAGTGAACCTGTTTTAATTGCAATATCAGCTTCTAAAATTTTCTTTAATGTTTCTTTTAGTTTATCAACACTATGTTTTTTTAAATTTGCAAAAAAAGCACTACTATAAAAACTGTGAATTTTAAGATTTAATGCTACTTGTGGAGTCGACATTGAATGTTCTTCTAGCATACTTTTTGCATTAAGCATTTTTCTTATAGAAGAAGAAATAGCAGACAAAACCATAACAGGCTCTTCCCCTTTAGTTAGAAGTTTATCTAATATAAATAAAGCCTTTTTTAAATCCTTTGACTCTATGCAAGATGAAAGAGAATATATATTTAATTCCTTTGTATAACCGCTAATTAAATCTAAATCCTCTTGATTAACTTCTTTTTTATTTTCGCCAACAAATAAACATATTTTTTCTATTTCACTTGTAATGCTTAATAAATCCGTACCATTATTATCAAGTATTTTTAAAATAGTGTCATGAGAAATACTTTTCTTTCTAAAATTAAACTCTTTTTTTACAAACTCTTTAACTTCATTTTCGTAAAGTTTTCTACAATCTACTGACACACAGCTTTTTGAAGACAAGCAATTATTGATTAACTCTTTTCTTTTAGCAATCGTCTCCTTTTTATAATTATCATTATAAAGCAAAACTAATATTGAAGTTTCTGTAATGTTTAACAAATAATCTGAAAGTTGCTCAGCATCAGAAGCTTTCATTTTATTTGCCCCTTTAACAATAATCAACCTTTTTTCACCTAAAAAAGGTAATGTTTGAAGTGCATTTAAAATATCTTGCGCAGAACTTTCTGATGCGTAAAAGATCTCTCTATTTAAACTATTTGCATTGACAATTTTCTCTACTGATTTAAGACAAGCATCTACAAGATAAGTTTCTTCCCCAGCAAATAAATATACAGGAGCTATTTTTTGTGAAGATATTATTTTATTAAAGTCTGCTACTTTTAAAATAGCCATTAAGCAGGGACCTTTTTTGATGAAATACTTGTAACCGAACCGAATCCTTTGACAACACGTCTTACAATATTTCTAGACACTTTTGTCCATATAATCTGTCTTGCTTCTTCTTCTGTCATACCATCACCAAAGGAGTCGCCAGATTGTCTTCTTGTTGTATCTCTATAAATTTGTATACCTTCTAAATTTGGTTCTGTCCAAAGACTTACATTATTATCTTTATCCACTAAAGACGCGCTAACTATCACCCAAAGTTTGTATTGTTCTACCACACCATTTACATCGTATGTTAACGGTTCTAAAATATATCTTTTGATTGTAACTATAATAACTGCATCAGCTTCTTTAGAAGAGTTTACCACAGACAAACGACCATCGATCATAAATTCGTCTGTTATATAGTTTGTAAAACTACCCTCTATACCAAACTGATTTGTAGCATTAATAACCGGTTGAACGTATATATTTTTAATATGTTCTGGAATTATTTGATCTGCAGGAGTATACACAGACGCACAAGATGTAAAAAATACACAATACATAAAAAGCACACAAACACTTATTATAATTTTTTTCACACTGCCTCCAAGATTACTTAATTATACGTTTTGATATAAAACTTATAAATTTTTAACTACTATTGTGACTATCTCATTTTTAATATATAAAAACTTTAACATTTGCTTGCCTTCTAAATGCAACATAATTTTGTTGTCTGTGTTTATAATATTTTTAACTTCAACTTCTTTTGCATCTATTGGTACTATTATTTTCCCTTTTAGTTTTCCGTTTATTTGTACAGGAATCTCTATATAAGACTCTTTTATCGCGTTTTCATCAAAAATAGGCCACGCATGTGTTGATATAGAGTCGCTGTGACCTAACTTTTGCCATAGTTCTTCACAAAGGTGTGGAGCAAAAGGAGCCATTAAAAGAATTACAGTTTTATATACTTGCAAAGATAAGCCTTCATCATTTGAATGGTATTTATAAAGATATAAGGCATTTACAAGTTCCATAATAAAAGAAATTGCGGTGTTAAGTTGAAGTTTTTCTTCAATATCACAAGTAACTTTCTTAATAGTTTGATGCATTAATTTTAATAAACTGTCTTTATCTTTTTGACAAGCAACTTCAACAGATTTAGTATTTACAATATCAAAAAGACGCCACACTCTGTTTACAAATCTCCAACACCCTTCAAGGCCATCTGAAGACCAATCAAGTTGTTTTTCAACAGGCGCAGCAAAAAGAATAAAAAGTCTTAAAGTATCTGCTCCATATTTTGGAATTATTTCATCAGGACTTACAATATTACCTTTTGATTTAGACATTGCACTTCCACCTAATGTAACCATTCCTTGAGTTAAAAGATTTGTAAACGGTTCGTCATATTTTACAATACCCAAATCTCTCATAAACTTATACCAAAACCTTGCATATATTAAATGCATGCACGCATGGTCTATACCGCCTATATACTGATTTACAGGCATCCAATAATTTAACTTCGAACTATCAAAAACAGCGTTGTTATTGTCAACATTGCAGTACCTTGCATAGTACCACGAAGAGTCAACAAAAGTGTCCATCGTATCTGTTTCTCTTTGTGCATCTTTACCACATTTTGGGCATTTTACATGCACAAAAGTTTTACTGGTTTTTAACGGGGACTCTCCTTTACCTGTAAATTTAACATCTTCTGGCAACAATACAGGCAAATCTTTTTCAGGCACAGGCACAACCCCACAATCTTTACAATAAATCATAGGTATGGGTGTTCCCCAATATCTTTGCCTGGATATAAGCCAATCTTTTAACTTGAAGTTAACTGCTTGTTTGCCAAAGCCTTGTTCCTGTATCCATTGCGTAATTCTATCAAAAGCTTCTGTAGATTTTATATCATTAAATTGACCTGAGTTTACAAGATTACCTTCTCCTTCATAAGCGCAATTATTAACATCAGAATTGTCGCTCTTAATAACTTCTATAATGGGGACATTGTATTTTTTAGCAAAGTCCCAATCTCTCTGATCATGAGCAGGAACAGCCATAATCGCTCCAGTACCGTACCCTGTTAAAACATAGTCTGCTGTAAAAATAGGAATTTCTTTTCCTGTAGCTGGATTTATTGCATTAACACCTTCTAATCTTATACCTGTCTTTTCTTTACTTGAAGACCTTTCTATATTTGACTTTCTGCTACTAGCAAGTACATATTCTAATACTTTATCATAATTTACAATTTGAGATTTCATCTCATTAATAAGTTCATGTTCTGGAGCAATAACCATAAAAGTTACACCGAAAATAGTGTCTGGCCTTGTTGTAAATATTTTTAGCCTTTTATCTGTACCAGCTACTGAAAAGCCTATCTCTGCCCCACAAGATTTACCTATCCAGTTTTTCTGCATTAACAAAACCTGTTCTGGCCAACCTTCAAGATATTTATGCCCCTCTAAAAGCTCATCAGCATAAGTTGTAATCCTTATAAACCATTGTTCCAACTCTCTATGCTCTGTATGACTATCACATCTCCAACACAAACCGTTTGAAACTTGTTCGTTTGCAAGCACAGTTTGGCAAGATGGACACCAATTAACATTAGCACTTTTTCTAAAAACTAAGCCCTTTTCCCACATTTTTATAAAAAGCCATTGAGTCCATCTATAGTAGTCTGCATCACATGTTGCAATCTCCCTGCTCCAATCATAAGAGATCCCTAAAGCTTTTAATTGCTCTTTCATACGTGAAATATTTTGTTTAGTCCATTTTGCAGGATGAACATTGTTTTTTATTGCAGCATTTTCTGCAGGCAATCCAAAAGCATCCCAGCCCATAGGATATAAAACATTTTTTCCTTTCATTCTATGAAAACGTGCACTCACATCACCAATACTATAATTCCTAACATGGCCCATATGCAAGTTTCCAGATGGATAAGGAAGCATTTCTAAACAATAATATTTCTCTTTGTTTAAATCCTCTTTAGTCTCAAAAACTTTAGTTTTTGACCATATCTCTTGCCATTTCTTTTCTACTTTAGAATGATTATAATCTGCCATTTTCCCTTCTTCAAATTTTATATTTTTTTATATTCTTTAAAATTTTTTCAAATTCAAACTTAATATAAGCAACATCATATTTAGCAGTTTTCCACAAAACTTCAACATCAATCCCAAAATAATCATGGATTAATTTATCTCTCATACCTGCTATCTCTTTCCAAGGAATATTAATATATTGAGAACGTATATTCAATGGAATTTTTTTTGAAGCCTCACCTATTATTTCAATAGCCCTTATAGTTGCATAAATCGTTTTTTTGTCACTACAAAAATTTTCTTTTGAACTATTCTTTATAAAAGACTTCACATCTAGGCATGACAAGATAATATCCTGAATATAATCTATATATTCTTTATCACTTGACATATACAACCTCTTTTAAAATTCTCTCTCCTATCTTTGGTTTTAATGCAGATTTCATCACTAAATCAACTTTTTTTTTCGTGCAGATACTTAATTTTTCTTCAAGCGACAAATAATCTAATAATCCTATAGGTTTTGAGAATTCAACAAGAATATCCAAATCGCTTTGCACGTTTTGTTGCCCTTTTGAATAAGAACCAAAAATACCTATATTTTTTACCTTATATAATTTTTTTAGTAAAGGTTTTTGTTTTTCCAACCTATTTAAAAGCATATTAAGTTTTTTCATGTTAATTACTGCTCCTATTTTTGCAATAACACAAAGTGTTCTAAGTTTCCTTTTGGTCCTTTAAGATCAGAATCTGCTTCAGAAATAATTTTAAAATTTAAATCCAATGCAACTTGTTTAATTTTACTTATCGCTTTTTGTCTTAAATTTTCCTCTCTTACAACACCTTTCTTTACTTCTACACTAGTTAACTCAAATTGAGGTTTTATCATAGCTAAAACAAACCCGTTTTCCTTAACACTTTTATAAACTATAGGCAAAATTTTATCTAAAGATATAAAAGAAACATCTATTGTTGCAAAATCTATTTGATCTTTCAAAACTGAAATATCAAAATATCTAAAATTAACATTTTCTATATTTATAACACGATTGTCATTTCTTAATTTGTAGTGCAGCTGCCCAGACCCAACATCTACCGCATAAACCTTACTTGCTCCGTTTTGAAGCATACAATCTGTAAAACCACCTGTTGAAGCACCTATATCTAAACAAATATACCCTTTTACAGAAATACTCAAAGCATTCAAAGCAGATTCTAGTTTTAAACCGCCCCTAGAAACATAGGGGTTTATATTCTTCACTTCTATTAAGACATTTTCATCAACTAAAGCACCGGGTTTATATTCAACTTCTCCATTAACAAAAGCATTGCCAGCCATTATAAAGCTCTGAGCTTTAGTGCGAGTTTCAGACATGCCTTTTTTAAACATAACAACGTCTAAACGTTCTTTGTTTTTACTTTTTTTCATTTTAAAACATTTGTAAAGCTTTTTGAGCTATATTTTCTGCAGTAAGCCCATACTTATTTCTTAAAATTTTTAAATTGCCATGTTCTATAAACTTGTCAGGAAGACCTAAACATTCCACAACGACGCCACTACCGCAAAGAACAGATTTAACAATTTCTCCAAACCCACCTATTAACGAATTTTCTTCAACAGTAATAAACTTTTTCACTTTTAAGAAAATCTCTTTTACAAGTTTAACATCTAAAGGTTTTAAAAATCTCATATTGACAACACTAGCTTTTATATTTTTAATTGCTAGAAGTTCTGCTGCTTGCATACAAGTTGCTACATGGTTGCCTATAGCAAGAAAACAAATATCTTCTCCCTCTCTTAAAGTAACACCTTTACCTATTTGAAGTACACGCGGGGATTTATCTAGATTTACGCCAAGACCTTCACCCTTTGGATACCTTATCACGCACGGTTTACGTGAATTTAAAGATGTCTTTAACATATGCTGCAATTCATTTTCATCTGAAGGCGACATTATTATAAGGTTTGGTATATAGTTTAGATACGATAAGTCAAAAGCTCCATGATGTGTGGCTCCATCTTCGCCAACAAGACCAGCACGATCTAAAGCAAAAACTACTGGCAACTTTTGCAAAGCAACATCGTGTATTATATTATCTATTGCTCTTTGCATAAAAGTTGAATATATTGCACATACAGGCTTTAACCCAGCTGCAGCCATTGCAGCTGCAAATGTCACAGCATGCCCTTCTGCAATACCAACATCAAAATATCTTTCAGGAAACTTTTTTGCAAATTTATCTAAACCAGTACCTTCGGGCATAGCAGCAGTTATTGCTACAATTTTTTCGTCATTTTGCGCTAATTTAACTAAAGTGTCTGAAAAAACTTTTGTATACGTAACTGTTTGTTTTTTTTCAGTTGTGCCTGTCTGAACATTAAAGTTTCCAACACCATGAAATTTTATAGGATTATTTTCTGCAGGGAAATAACCTTTACCTTTCTTTGTTACTACGTGCAAAAGCACAGGACCCTTCATATCCTTTATATTTTCCAAAATAACTATCAAATTATCTATATTATGACCTTGCACTGGACCTACATACGTAAAGCCCATTTCTTCAAAAAGCATACCCGGGAAAAGCATTACTTTTACCCTTTTTATTAGTTTTCTAAAAGATGCTCCAAAACCGTGAAATCTGCTTACTGTCTTTATAACTTTTTCCTCAAACTTCCTAGCCATTCCAGCTGTTAAAAGTTTTGCAAAATAGCCTGCCACAGCACCAACTTTTTGAGAAATAAACATTTCGTTATCGTTCAATATTACAAGCATGTCTTTTTTTAAATGTCCTGCATTTTGTAAGCCTTCAAAAGCAAGTCCGCCCGTCATAGAACCATCGCCAATAACTGCAACAATTTTGTTTGCCTCATTTTTCAAATCTCTTGACACAGCAAAACCTAAAGCTGCAGAAATTGAAGTTGAAGCATGACCAACACCAAAAGCATCATGGCAAGATTCTTCCATTTTTGGAAACCCACTTAACCCATTGTGTATCCTTATAGTTTTAAATTTCTCTCTTCTTCCTGTAATAATTTTATGAGCATAAGCTTGATGGCCAACATCCCAAATTATTTTGTCTTTAGGAGAATCAAAAACATAGTGCATTGCTACTGTCAAATCTACAACACCTAAACTTGAAGCTAAATGACCGCCATTCTTTGAAATAGTGTTTATTATTTCTTCTCTAATTTCTAAGACTAAAGTAGAAAGGTTTTCCTTATTTACTTTTTTTAAATCTTGCGGACTGTTTATAGTTTCTAATATTTTCACTATATCTCCACTTCAGTTCCATAACAACAAAAACAAAATTTGTTAACTAACAAGACCTGCTTGCAATATAGTCAGCAAGCAAGTTAAATATTTCTGCTTTTTGGCCAAATATTGACACTGCTTTTTTTGCCTTTTTGATATGCAAATCAACCTTCTTTTGTGCTAAATCTTTACCGTACAAAGACAATGCTGTAAGCTTATCATTATCCACATCGCTACCTTTTTTACCTAAAAGCTGTTTGTCAGCACACACATCTAAAATATCATCCACTATTTGAAAAGCAATACCTATATTAAAACCGTAAGACTCAAGCACTTTTATACTCTTATTATCTGCCCCAGCTAAAACCGCTCCTATTTTTAAGCTTGCTATCATTAAAGCTGCTGTTTTTTGAGTTTGTATAAATTTTAATTTTTTATATAAAAAAACTTTGTTTTGTTTGTTCCACTTACCTGTTTCCAAAATGTCTTCGGCTTGACCGGCAATCATACCTTTATAACCACTATAACTCGAAAGGATTTGTACAGCCTGTGCAATATATTCTGCTTTACTTTTAGATTTCGTTATTAAGTTAAAAGCTTCTGTAAGGAGAGCGTCTCCACATAAAATTGCAGACGCTTCTCCAAACTTTTTATGGTTTGTAGGCATCCCTCTACGCAAGTCATCATTATCCATGGCTGGCAAGTCGTCGTGCACTAAAGAATATGTGTGTAAATACTCAACAGCACAAGCAGCTGGCATTACATCTTTAGCCTTAACTCCAAAAAGCTCTGCTGTTAAAACAACAAAAATGGGGCGGAGTCTTTTACCACCAGCCAAAACACTATAACGCATACTTTGAGATATAATAGATTTGTCTTTAGGTAAAAATTTTTTTAAAGACATATTTATGTATTCTGCCTTTTTTAATAAATATGTTTTTAGATTTATGTTTTTCAAAATTTTACTCCTTAAACTCCTCTACTCCCGAAGAAGTTATAATTTCAACTTTTTTCTTTGCTTCATCAAGTTTTAAAGAACACATTTTTACAAGAATATTGCCTTCTTTAAATAATTCTAAAGCCTTATCTAAATCCAAAGAAGTGTTTTCTATTTCAGAAATTATCTCCTCAAGTCTATTTAAAGATTTTTCAAAGTCTAAACGAGGCTGTTTTTTAGTCATATTTTTTCACCTCTGCATACAAGTTGCCAACATACAACTGCACTTTTATTTGTTGCCCGATATCGACATCTTTTGCGCTCTTAACAACTTTATTTTTTTCGTCAAAACAAATAGCAAAACCTCTTTTAAAAACATTGTACGGAGACAAAATTTGCAATTTATGACTAACGTTTTCTAATTTTTCTGTTTTATAATAAACAATCCTTTCGATATTTTTTAGAAGTTTGCCAGACACTTCATTAACATAGTCTATTTTTTCTTTGTACAAATCTTGAGGCCTAGTTAAAGCTTTTGAATTTTTGAGTTTAGTTAAATATTGTCTACAGTTTGACAAAGTGTTATCCATAACATTGCAGAGCTCTGTTTTTAAAAATGCTAATCGTTTTTGAAGTTCTATTTTTTTCCTTAAAACAATTTCTGCTGCTGCAGACGGAGTTGGAGCTCTTAAGTCTGCAACAAAATCTGCTATAGTAAAATCTACTTCGTGACCCACACAAGAAACTGTTGGTATTTTAGATCTAAAAATAGACCTTGCAACAGTCTCACTATTAAACGCTAACAAATCTTCTAGTTGTCCACCACCTCTACCTACAAATAAGACGTCTAAATCCTTACGATGAATATTTAAATATTCTATAGCTCTGATAATTTCTTTTTCTGCTTGTTCTCCTTGCACCCTTGCAGGGTATATTAACACATCAACGTTAACATTTAAACTATTTATTACTTTTAAAATGTCGTACAAAGCTGCACCGTCTTTAGAAGTTACAATGCCTATTTTATTAACAATGTCTGGGATTTTCTTCTTATGCTCTTGATCAAAAAGACCTTCTTTTGCTAGCTTACTTTTTAGCTTTTCATACGCATCATACAGCAACCCTTGACCATACTGTTCCATACGATTTACAATTATTTGATAATCACCACTTTTCAAATAAGTACTTATCCTGCCAAAAATTAACACTTCATCACCATTTTTCGGCTCAAAACCTAAACCAACGCTTGCATTTTTAAACATTACAACTCTTATCTGGCTGCTTGAGTCTTTTATATTAAAGTACGTATGCCCAGAACTATAAATCTTAAAATTAGATATTTCTCCTCTTACCCAAACAGCAGGATAGGAATCTTCTAAAATAAGCTTGATTTTGTTGCTTATTTGAGAAACTGTGTATATTAAACGATCTTGGCTGTTATTAAAACTTTCATTTAGGTCTAGTTTCATACATGTTTATCTATAAATTTATCATAAATATTATATCAAATTTACTTAAATGCAAATATAAAGTTTAGCATCTTTGCTATGTTACCTCAAAGAGCAGCTTATGAGCAATAAACATTTAATGTTAAATTGTATGAAGCTAAATACAGTTAAGTTTTTCTTGTCTTATTATTTTGCGAGTTTGCTAATTTGATTAATGGACAAAATGCATTTTGTTTTTATATTTTACTAGCTATGCAAAGTCGGATTTTAATTAAATTTTTAAACTAAATTAAGTAATGGAAAATATGGTTAGTAATCTAAAATAGTTAAATCATCATTAATAATTTTTCTAAATTGTTCTGAAATTGAATTTAAATCAACAATATCAACTTTATATGGCAAAAGTGATTTTTCAAAAGCAGCAGATAGTTTTGTATATAGCTCAAATGGAATTTTTTGTCCAGAATAATCTATAGCTAAATCTAAATCAGAATATTTTTTTGTACCACCAGTTACCCTTGAACCAAAAACATAAACAGATGCATTTGAACTTTTTAAATTTTCATTTAAAATTTTGCATACTAAACTTAGATGTCGTGACTCTATATTAAATTTCATAAATTTTTAGATTTTTCAATAAGTTTTTTTAACAAAAACTCAACTTCTTCTAAAAAATTAGGAACTATTGAAATCACTTCATCTGCTTTAATCTCATCGTAAGTATGGCTTGTTATATTGCGTTTTTGTCTATATATTGCCCACTTTTCAAGATCGTTAAGCAAAAGACCTTTCTCATTTGCAGTACGCACTATGTCAGCAAATGACATTTCATCTATATTTTGACTACTAAATTGAGATTTTTCTAAAAAACGTTTTAAAGTTTTATGCGACAGCTCGTAAGTGTATTCAAATCTTTGTATAACAGAATCTTTTACAAAGACATTTGTTTTATCTTTACTAAATTCCACAACCGCTTCTTTAAGACTTTTAATAGCTTTATTAAATGAAGACAAATCTAAGCTCATAAATATAACTCCTTATACGATACAAAGCTCGATGCAGGTCGTGATTGTGGATGTCTTGGTTGATGGTCTTTTTAAATGCTTATTATAATTACAAATATATTAAAGGTTCCCGCCTTTTGTTCAACGGCAGAAACCTTTAAACGTTTCAAAATTTATTTGGCTATATCTTGTGCGCGTATTTCTCTTATTACTGTTATTTTAATTTGTCCTGGATATTCTAATTCTTGCTCAACTTTTTTAGCTATATCGCGAGCTAACACTTGAGCTTGAGTATCGTTTACTTTTTCTGGTTCTACAAGTATTCTAACTTCTCTTCCGGCCTGTATGGCATAAGCCAAAGAAACTCCCTTAAACTCCTTTGCAACTTTTTCAAGTTTTTCAAGACGCTTTAAATAATGTGCTATAGATTCCCTTCTTGCACCTGGTCTTGCAGCAGAAATTGCATCAGCTGCAGCTATTACAAAAGCTTCAGGACTTGCAGGAGCTTCTATACCTTCATGATGAGATAAAATTGCGTTTATCATTTTTGACGATTCGCCATATTTTTTAGCTATATCTGCTGAAATTTGGTGATGAGTACCTTCAACTTCATGATCTACAGCTTTGCCTAAATCGTGAAGAAGAGCAGCCTTTTTGCAAAACATTACATCAAGACCTAACTCTCCAGCTATAGCACCTGCAAGCCATGTAACTTCTAAAGTATGTTGAAGCTGGTTTTGCCCATAAGACGTTCTGTATTGTAGTTTGCCAAGAAGTTTAACAATTTCTATATTTAAGCCCGGAACACCACCGTCAATTGCAGCTTGTTCTCCAACCTCTTTTAAGTGTTGGTCCATTTCTCTCCTGACTTTATCAACAACTTCTTCTATTCTTGCAGGGTGAATTCTACCATCTGCGATAAGCCTTTCTAAAGCTATTTTTGCTATTTGCCTTCTAACTCCATCAAAAGCAGAAACTGTTATAGCTTCTGGAGTGTCGTCTACTATTAAATCTACACCTGTAGCTTGCTCAAAAGCTCTAATATTTCTCCCTTCTCTACCAATAACTCTTCCTTTTATCTCATCGTTGGGAATTTGTATTGTAGACGTTGTAATATCTGCAGCATGGTCTGCAGCTACACGCTGTATTGCCACAGATAAAATTTCTTTAGACTTTTTATCCGCATTTTCTCTAACTTCTTGTTCCAGCCTTTGTGCCAAAATGGCAGCATCTTGCTTGGCTTCTTGTTCCATCTTACTCATAAGCAACTTTTTGGCTTCTTCTCTTGTAAACCCGGAAATTTTTTCTAAAAGTGCTTTTTCTTCTTCTTTTATTTTCTCTATTTCTGCAAACTTTGAAGTTAAAAATTGTTCTTTTGAAAAAATATCTTTTTCTTTACCGAGCAACTCTTTCTCTCTTTTTTCAACTGAGTCAATTTTTTTATATAAGTTTTCCTCACGCTGGCCAAGCCTATTTTCCATATTTTGGATAGATTGTTTCCTTTCCTTTATCTCTTGCTCAAAGTCTTTCCTTTCCTTATCAACAATAACTTTAGCTTCTAAAAGAGCCTCTTTAGTTTTTGTTTCAGCTATCATTTTAGCTTCTTTTATAATTCTTTCTGAAATCTGTTCTGCAGACCTTGCATTAACTTTGGCATATATTAAACGTAAAACATAGCCTAAGAGTAAGGAAAGTAACGCAATAATAACTGGCCACATATAAAACTCCTCAATTATCTAAACTTTTACAACTCTTTTTTCTGTAACTATACACCCAACAGGCAAATCATATTCTAGACTGGGAACTTCTTTGACAATTTGGAAATCGTATGCAAGACCTACAGTTTTTGCACAATCGACATCTTGCAACCATCTATCATAAAACCCTTTTCCAGAACCAATTCTGTAGCCTTGCTTACTAAAAACAATGCCTGGCACAAAAATTAAATCTATAGAATCTTTGCCTACAAAATCACTCTTGTCTGTTTTGGGTTGTCTTATACCACAAACAAGTTGGTTTGCATTTTCAAGTTTTAAAATTCTTACAGCTTGCATCGTTGAATTTTTAATGTCTGTTATAGCAGCAACAGACACTTCTTTTTTGTCTTGAAAAGCAAAATTTACTAAACAATCTGTTGACACCTCGCTCCCACAAGACAAATAAACCATGACAGTTTTTGCTTTCTTATATAAGGAAAGCTTTCTAGCCTTGCAAGCTATTTCCATACTATAACCTTGTAAATCTTTAAAATCTTGGTTATCTCTTAAAGTTAAAAACTTAGCTCTTATTTGCTTTTTGCTTAAGTTTAAACAAACGTTCACAAAGTTTGCCCTCATACCCTTCTTTTGACGGAACATAAAGTTCTACTGGATTTGGGAAATAATTCTGTTGCACATAATGATATTTAAAATCATGAGGATATTTATACCCTTTACCATGCCCTAACTTTTCTCCGTCAAGAGTTGCATCTTTTAAATGGTTTGGCACTTGCCTAATTTTGCCATTTTTAACTTCATTTAAAGCTTTTTCTATAGCAAGATAAGTCGAGTTAGATTTAGGTGCTGTCGCTACATAAATTGCTGCCTGAGACAAAATAATTCTTGCCTCTGGCATGCCAACAAATTTAACAGCCTCTAAAGCAGAAACAGCAAACATTAACGCTCTTGGATCTGCCATACCTACATCTTCTGAAGCACAAATTATTATTCTTCTTGCTATAAAACGAGGGTCTTCGCCAGCCAAAAGCATCTTTGCTAACCAATAAACACTGGCATCTGGATCACTACCTCGCATAGACTTTATAAATGCAGAAACATGATCATAATGAGCATCAGAACTTTTGTCATAAACTATAGCTCTTTTTTGTAAAGATTCTTGAGCTACAAAAATATCAAAAACTCTAACACCATTAGCGTCTGTCTTTGTAGAAAGTACACCTATCTCTAAAGCATTTAACAACTTTCTTGCATCGCCGTTAGAGTTTGTAATTAAGTGCTTTTTGGCTTCATCTGATATTTTAACATTATAATTACCAAGCCCATTCTCTTTATCTGCTAAAGCAGATTCCATTATTTTTAAAAGAGCTTCATCATTTAAACTAAAAAACTCAAAAACTGTACTTCTTGAAATAATAGCAGCATTTATATAAAAAAATGGGTTTTCCGTTGTTATTCCTATTAATATTACAACCCCTCTTTCCACATCCGGCAGCAAAGCATCCTGCTGAGAACGATTAAAGTGGTGGATTTCATCTAACATCAATATAGTTTTTTTGCCAGTAGTTTCTAACCGTGCCTTTGCAGAATCTATTATTTTTCTAATATCTGCAATACCTACTGTCACTGCATTTGCTTCTTGGAAATACGCTTTAGTTTTTGAAGCTATAATTCTAGTTAAAGCACTTTTACCGCTGCCAGGGGGACCAAAAAAAATCACAGATCTTAAACTATCAGATTCTATTAAACGTCTAAGCAATTTACCTTCGCCAACAATACCACCTTGCCCCATAAAGCTTTCTAAATCTTTTGGAGCCATCCTTAAAGCTAAAGGTTTATGTTTACTTTTGGCCTCGTTTTTTAAAAAATCTGTTTGTTCCATAAATAAAAAACCCGCAGAGCCGTTAGTTTTAATCTGTTTAAAGCCTTCTTTTTTTAAAGTGAGATACAGTGGCATAAGCCCACGAGCATACGCTCAACTGTTGTTCTCCTAAAGTAGACTTGTAGGAATAAACAAAACTAAAACATCACCAACACTGCAGATTAAATGTAAAATATTTCAATTAGTGTAATCGTGTTCGTCTAACTGTTTAATAATATCTTTGATTTTCTTTTCATAATTATTTGAAATACTTTCTTGTAAATCCTTTAATTTAAGCAACTCTGCTGCAATTTTTACAGCAGTTAGCGCTGCAATTTTCTGAGTGTCGGGAACTTTAATGTTTTCGTTTCTCACTTGCATCCATTGTTCATTCACAAAATTAACTATTCTATTAAAACTTAATTCATCTATATCATCTATACTCAGCTCTATATCTCTACCCATAATTCTTTCGCGGGTTGTTGCCATAGCTACAAAACCTTTATTGTGTCAATTTTTTTTATAATACGTTCAACTCTAGAGATTACTTCTTGCGAATTTCTTTTCAATACAATATATTGACTTATTTTCCTTTTGTTTTCTTCGTTTTCTTTTTTTAAATAATCAAGTTCTAATCTTAATCTACGGTTTTCAGTGTCAAGTTTTTTTAACTTCTCTACAGCTTTTTTAACTTTTAAAGATAAAATTTCAATGTCTCCCATATATTTTATTTTATAATTTAAAAGTACTGTTGTCAATTAAACAAACACTCTAAAAATTCACATAAATTTTACATTTAAAATCAAGTTATCCACAACAACTTTAAAACCTGCCCCAACCATTTAGGTGCTAACCTTTTGTTTTCTTTCATAATTAAATTTTCTTTCTGTTAAAAAAACTTGACAGTTTAAGTTTTACAAACTTCGCTTAAAAAACTTTAAATTTTAGGATAAGCAATGTCATGTACGCGTTCATAACATATTAGACTTTTGAAGGATTAAGCACTGTTGAGTAAAATCAAAAGGCGTTTGCCAATTTAACCCTTGATGAACCTTTTTGCTATTATACCAAAACAAGTAGTCTTTTAAGTCTTCTTCTACTCCTTCAATGTCTGTTAAATCTCCTTCATAGCTGTTAAAAAACTGTTCTCTTAAATCTGTTGGTCAAAAGACTACTATGACCTTATTAGCTGCCTTACCTGAACTTGGCCTTATTAATCGTAGGCAAATTGCTGCTTTGGCTGGCCTTGCTCCTTTTGCCAAGGACTCTGGCTCTTCTTCTAAGCGTCGCTCTACTTCCCATGGCAGACCTATGGTTAAACGTTGTCTGTTTATGTGCGCTCTTGTTGCTATTAAACATAATCTTGCTTTAAAGGCTTTTTATCAACATCTTCTTAATCAGGGCAAAGTTAAAATGATTGCCATTGTTGCTGTTATGCGTAAGCTTTTAATTATTATCAATAAT
>JAISOG010000035.1 GCA_031275795.1 Candidatus Endomicrobiellum incisitermitis | reverse complement strand
AAAAGAAATAGGGAAGTTCAACATAGATTGTAGTGTAAAAAAGTATGTAGGACGGGAAGAAGGAATAGAAGGGATGGTGAGGGCGAGATATTGTTTTGATAAAGAAAATATAGCGTTGACAAGGATGATAAGCAAAGTTCTAAAAAGATCTAAGTATTCTACTATGGTAAGTGGTAAGTCGTTGAGAAAGATAAAAAGCAAAGCTGTGAAAATAAAAAAATATAAAAGATAAAGGATTATAATGAAAAGAATTTTTAATTGGATTGTATTATTAAGTCTGCTATTTTTGGGGATAGAAGCTACAACATTTGCTGTTTCTAAGGATTCAGCAGAAACAGAGGCACAAATAGAAGTTGCAAGGGCAAAGGCAGAAATAGAAACGCAAAAGGCAAGAGCAACTGTAGAAATTCAAAAAGCAAAAATGGAAGTTGAGAAGGAAAAACTTAGGATTAAGGAAGAATCAAATAGAGTTGCATTAGAGAAGAAGAGAAGAGAAGAATTAATAAAAGTAGAGATAGAAGCACAAAGAGCAAGAGCCAAAGAAGAAAGGGATAGTTTAGCAGCAGAGAAGAAGAGGAGAGAAGAGATAGAGAGAGCAAAAGCCAAAGAAGAGCAAGACAAATTAGCAGTAGAGAAGGCAAAGAGAGAAGCCCAACTAAGAGCAGAAATAGAAATACAAAAAGCAAGAAGCAAGGAAGAGCAAGACAAACTAGCATTAGAGAAGGCAAAGAGGGAAGCTCAAGCAAGAGCAGAAATGGAATTAGAAAAAGCAAGAAGCAAAGAAGAGCAGGACAAGCTGGCATTAGAGAAGAAGAGAAGAGAAGAAATAATAAAGGCAGAGATAGAAGGACAAAGAGCAAAAACAAAAGAAGAAAGAGATAGTTTAGCAGCAGAAAAGAGAAGAAGAGAAGAGATAGAAAGAGCAAAAGAGAGAGCAGAGGCCCAAAAAGAGAAAATAGTGAGCCAGACAGCAATACTTAAGGCTGTAAAAGAAGTAGAAGATGATGCATTAGAGAGAAAAAGGAAAGAAGAAATAATAAAGGCAGAGATAGAAATCCAAAGAGCAAAAACAAAAGAAGAAAGGGATAGTTTAGCAGCAGAGAAGAAGAGAAAAGAAGAGATAGAAAGAGCAAAAACAAGGGAAGAACAAGACAAACTAGCATTAGAGAGAGCAAAGAGGGAAGCCCAGGCAAGAGCAGAAATAGAAATACAAAAAGCAAGAAGTAAAGAAGAGCAAGACAAGCTAGCATTAGAGAAGAAGAGAAGAGAAGAATTAATAAAGGCAGAGATAGAAGATCAAAGAGCAAGATCAAAAGAAGAAAGAGATAGTTTAGCAGCAGAGAAGAAGAGGAGAGAAGAGATAGAGAGAGCAAAAGTGAAAGAAGAGCAAGACAAATTAGCATTAGAGAGAGCAAAGAGGGAAGCCCAGGCAAGAGCAGAAATAGAATTAGAAAAAGCAAGAAGTAAGGAAGAGCAAGACAAGCTAGCATTAGAGAAGAAAAGAAGAGAAGAACTAGAAAAAATGAAGTTAAAAGAGGAACAAGATAAACTTTCTTTAGATAGAAAAAAACGCGAAGAAATAGAAAGAGCAAAAGCCAAAGAAGAAAGGGATAGTTTAGCAGCAGAGAAGAAGAGGAGAGAAGAGATAGAGAGAGCAAAAGCCAAAGACAAAGAAGAGGCAGACAAATTAGCTTTGGAAAGGAAAAAGTTGGAAGAAGAAAGGAAAAAATTAGAAGAAGAGAAGAAGAGAAGCGAAGAAGAGAAAAAGAAAAGAGAAGAAGAGAAGCGAAAAAAAGAAGCTATGTCTATAGAAGGAGAAGACGTTTTGTATTTGGGTGCGTCGATAAAATAGTAACAAGAGAACGAGACTGAAAATGGTAAAGAAAAGTAATTTTATTGCTTGTTTAATAGTGTCAATACTGATAAATGTACTAGTCCTATTTGTTATATGGAGTAGTGGGGCAAAGCATAAAGAGGAACAAAAAATTACTGAGGTGGAATTTTTGTCTCCTACTCCTGAAGAGCCAGAAGAACAACTTAAGCCAGAGATTGAGCCTGAGTTAGAACCAGAGCCAGAACCGGAACCGGAGCCGGAGCCAAAACCCGAACCCGAACCAGAACCTGAACCAAAGTCCGAGCCAGAGCCTCCTGTGCCAGGGAAAGTGTTTACAGTACCTGTAGAGGACCAAGCTCCCGAACCTGAACCAGAACCTGAACCAGATTCTGCATCAACAGATAAAAATGAAGTTGGTAAAGAAACTAAAACTCAAGATGAAATTGCTTATGAAGCTCAAAAATTTAAATATGAGGCTTATGCAAAACAAGTGCATCAAAAATTAAGAAGATATCTTCCTTGGTTGAAAAAGACATATGGGAAAGGGCATGCAATAGTTAAGTTTGCAGTACATAGAGATGGCACTACTTCTCATGTTTCGATTTTAGACTCTTCAGGCAATAAAGACTTTGACAATGAAGTTATGAAACTTGTAGAAGAAGAAACGTTTGATAAGCTTCCTAGTGATTACGAAAAGAATATTTTGGTAACGGCTTTTGAGTTTAGAATTGGTACAAACAATTAAAAAATAAAAGGAGAAATAAATGTTTGAAGGGAAAAGTATTATAGAAATACTGAATATGGGAGGGGTGACATTATATATTTTGCTATGTTGTTCGATACTGTCAGTAACCATTATATGTTATAAAATATTTGAGTTTTGGAGTAAATCAAGAGTTTCAAGAGTAGAATTTATAAAAAAACTAACCAAATATGTAGAAGATGGGAAATTAGAGGAGGCTATTGATTATTGTGATAGTGTAAAGTCTCCAATGGCATCAGTAACAAAAGCAGGTATACTTGCTTTTAAAACAAAAGGTGAGACTATCAGTGGAAATGCTATGGAAAGAGAAATAATGATACAAACAACAAATCTAGAAACTTTTACAACAATATTAGCCACACTTGGAAGTATGACAGTTTATATAGGTTTATTTGGTACAGTGTTAGGTATTATAAGTGCATTCCATGATATATCTGCAGTTGGTGCTGGCGGTATAGCAGTAATAATAGGTGGAGTTTCAGAAGCTTTAATGGCAACAGCAGCAGGTTTAAGCGTTGCAGTACCAGCTTCAGTAGCTTATAATTTCATTGCAAAAAAGATAGACAAATTTGTTGTAAATATGGAATATTGTGTATCTGCTGTAGAAGAGGTTTTGTTTAAGAAAGGAGTAAGTAAATGAAAGGTCGTATACAAAGAAATAAAGTAAAAACAGACATTAATATTGCTCCTTTTACTGATGTTATCTTAGTCCTTTTAATTATATTTATGATTTCAACTCCTGCTCTAATGCAGCCAGGAATAACTGTAAATCTTCCAAAAACAAAAATTACAGATGCTACAGATACTTCAAATCTGGAAGTTTTAATATCTAGAGAACAGCATATATATATAGATGACAAACAAACTGAACTGGAGAATGTAGAATCGGTTGTGAAAGAATGGCTTCTTTCTAATCCCAATCAATCTGTGGTTATAAAAGGTGATGAGGAAATACCTTACAATCTTGTAATACAATTTATGGATAGAGCAAAGAGAGCTGGTGCTACAAAGTTTGCTCTTGCTGTAGATAACGCAAATACAGAAAAAAAATAGTTTCTAAGTCGCATAGCAAGTTGTTATCAAATAAATAACGGATGTTGCTATGCGATGTTGTAGTATTTAAAAGGTCAAATATTTAACTAATCTTTCAAAATAATCAATTTAAAATCGAAGAATATAAAATAGTACTTGACATAGCAAAGTGTTAGTGCTACAATATTAGCACTTTAACAACTCGAGTGCTAAGAATCGGCTATTATTAACCGCTTTAAAGAGGATAATATGCGACAAATAGCGTTAGAAGTTTTAAAAGAGAGAAAAAGTAAAATATTGAGTGCTGTTATATATCACTATATTAAAACAGGAAAGCCGGTAGGGTCTAATGCTTTAATAGAAGAGTACGATATTTTTCTTTCTCCTGCTGCGGTAAGAAATTTAATGGCAGATCTTGAGGAGGAAGGGTTTCTTACACATCCTCACACTTCTGCAGGGAGAATACCTACAGATAAAGGATATAGGGCTTATGTAGATACTCTTGTTAAGTTACAAAATTTTGCTATAGAAGAGGAAGAAAGGTTAAAAAGAGACTATGAACGAAAACGTAATGAAACAGAAGTAATTCTTTCTGAAACTTCTCGTATTTTGTCATGTCTTTCACAATATACTGGTTTTGTTATGACGCCTAAAACTCAGTATGATGTTATAAAGAATGTAGAATTTGTGCAAATTTCACAAGAAGAACTTTTAGTTGTGATGCTTACTCAAAGCGGTATAATAAAACATAAAAGAGTTGAAGCTTCTCTAACACAAGGGCAGGTTAATAAGTTACGCAATTTTTTAAATGATAAGTTAAGAGGCATATCATTAACACAAGCAAGTAAAAAAATAGTTGCAGAAATAAAAAGTTTTAAACAAAACGAAAAAGCAGTTTTAGATGTTGCTGAAAAAGTTAGTGACATTTTTTATAATATGCAAGACGATGTTTATATAGATGGAACATCCAATGTTGTTGCGGTTGAAAATTTTAATGATTTTGAACCTATAAGGTCTCTTATACGTTTTAATGAAGATAAAGAGAAGTTTATAAAAGTAATAAATAAAGATTTTAGTAATAATGGTATTAACGTAAGGATAGGTTCAGAAAATACTTTAGCAGAACTTAAAGATTTGAGTGTTGTAACAACTGTTTATAAAAGTGACGAATATACGGTAGGTATTTTAGGGATTATAGGTCCTAAGCGTATGGAATATGAGAAAATGATGTCTCTTGTTAGAAAAGTATCTGAGATGTTAAACGATTTTTTTAAAAATAAAAATAAAAAATGATAGGAGGAGTTATTTTGGATAATGAAAAGCAAGAAAAATTAGTTGAAAGTGAGCAAGAAGAAATTGATTATAATCAAGCCCGAGATGAAAAGATAGCAGAACTTGAAATTTTAAAACAGTCTGTTGAAGAACAAAAAGGACTAGCACAAAATTACTATGACCAACTTATAAGATTAAAAGCAGATTTTGAAAATTACAGAAAACGCTCAGAAAAGGAAAAAAAAGATTATTTAGATTGGGGCAAAGAAAAAATTCTTATTAAACAAATTAACATAGTAGATGTTTTACAACAGGCTTTAAAGAGTGCAAAAGAGGCAAACAATATAGAAAGCGTAGTTGTTGGTTTGGATATGATAAGTAAAGAATTTTTAAAGATGCTAAAGGAAGAAGGTGTAGAAGAAATTGTTTGCGAAAAGTTTGACCCAAATGTGTGTGAAGCCTTAGATATTGTTGAAAGTGAGCAAGAAGATGGTAAAGTTTTAGAAGTTTATCAAAAAGGTTATAAGATGAATGGTAAACTTATAAGAATAGCAAAGGTAAAAGTGGCAAAAAATAATAAAAAAGAAGAGCAAAAAGATTAAACTATTTCAAAAAAATTTAAGTTGTCAAAGAATAAACATTTAATACTAGGAGGAAGTATATGGCAAAAATTATTGGTATTGATTTAGGAACATCAAACTCCGCTGCGGCTGTAATGGAAGGTGGTAAAACTACTCTTATACCTTCTGCTGAAGGTACAACTTTAGGAGGGAAAGCGTTTCCTTCTTACGTGGCTTTTACAAAAGATGGACAACTTTTAGTTGGAGAGCCAGCAAGAAGACAAGCAGTAACAAATCCTGAAGGTACAATTAGTGCTTTTAAAAGAAAAATGGGCACAGATTACAAATATACTGTAAACGGTAAAGAGTTTACACCTCAGCAGCTTTCAGCATTTATTTTACAGAAAATCAAAAAAGATGCAGAAGCTTATCTAGGAGAACCTATAAGTAAAGCTGTTATAACAGTACCTGCATATTTTAATGATAATCAAAGACAAGCTACAAAAGATGCTGGTGCAATTGCAGGTCTTGACGTTGTAAGGCTTGTAAACGAGCCTACAGCTGCATCTCTTGCTTATGGGATAGATAAGGTTGGTAAAGAGCAAAAAATATTGGTTTTTGATCTTGGTGGAGGTACTTTAGATGTAACTATTATGGAAATGGGTGCTGAAGGTACTTTTGAAGTACTTTCAACTTCTGGAGACACTCAACTTGGTGGAACTGATATGGACAATGCTTTAATAGACTATATCGCAGAAGATTTTAAAAAGACAAACGGAATAGATTTGCGTAATGATAAAATGGCAATGCAACGTTTAAAAGAGGCTGCAGAAAAGGCTAAAATAGAGCTATCAAATGTTTTAGAAACTGACATAAATCTTCCGTTTATTACAGCAGATGCTGCAGGTCCTAAACATTTAACCATGAAGTTTACAAGAGCAACGCTTGAAAATTTAGTAAGATCCATAGTGGAAAAGTGTAAAGAATCTATAGATCAGGCTTTAAAAGATGCAAAACTTAATACAGATACAGTTACAAAGATAATTTTAGTTGGTGGACCTACAAGAATGCCTATTGTTCAAAAATTTGTTGAGGATTATGTTGGTAAAAAAGTAGAACGTGGTATAGATCCTATGGAGTGTGTATGTTTTGGTGCAGCCGTACAAGCTGCTGTACTTACAGGAGATGTAAAAGATATTCTTCTTTTAGATGTTACGCCTTTAACTTTAGGTTTAGAGACAATGGGTGGTATAAGAACTGCTTTAATAGATAGAAATACAACACTTCCTGCGAAACGTTCTCAAATATTTTCAACAGCTGCAGACAACCAGCCGAGTGTTGAAATTAATGTTTTGCAAGGCGAAAGACAAATGGCAAAAGATAACTTATCCCTGGGTAGATTTATGTTAGACGGCATACCTCCTGCGCCAAGAGGTGTACCTCAAATAGAAGTTACTTTTGATATAGACGCTAACGGTATATTGCACGTATCTGCAAAAGATAAAGGGACTGGAAAAGAGCAGTCTATTAAAATATCTTCTTCAACAAAACTTTCAAAAGAAGATATAGATAAATATGTAAAAGAAGCAGAACAGTACGCTTCTGAAGACTCTAAACGTAAAGAGGAAATAGAAATAAGAAATGAAGCAGACAACCTTGTTTACTCAGTAGAGAAAAGTTTAAAAGAGCATGGTGATAAAGTTTCAGCAGATGAAAAGCTTGCTATAGAACAGGCCTTATCAGCTTCAAAAGATGCGCTTAAAGGTAATGATATTGCAACGATTAAATCGACAAAAGAAGCTTTAATGACTGCTTCTCATAAACTTGCAGAGGCTGTATACAAAGCTTCTCAAGGACAAAACTCTCAAGCAGGTGCTCAAGGAGCTGCGCAAGATTCTGGTCAAACAGCAGACCAGTCAGGGCAAAGTGCTCAAGATAATGTAGTTGATGCAGAAGTTGTTGATGATAAAAAATAAGAGGAATATACGTATTGATTCGGTCAATAAAGTATACCTGCTTGCAATTTATGTTGCAAGCAGGTTAGTTGCAAGATGGAATATTGCCAATTTAGATTGTAGTTTTTGTTTTTTTGAGTAAATTTTAGTAGTGTATTTTGTTTATTGGTGTGCTTTAAGTAATGAAATTGAAAATAAATTACTTTTGTAATGGTAATTTTTCATAAGGGTTTTTAGTAAGACTTTTAATATTTAAGGAATATAAAAAATGAAACGTGATTATTATGAAGTGCTTGGAATTTCAAAATCTGCTAGTAAAGATGAAATAAAGTCAGCTTATAGAAAACTTGCTTTAAAATATCATCCTGACAAAAATCCAGGTAATAAAGAAGCTGAAGAAAAATTTAAAGAAATAAATGAAGCTTATGAAATTTTATCTGATGATAATAAAAAGCAGCAGTACGATACGTTTGGCCACGATGCTGCTGGAGGTAATCCTTTCAGTGGAGAAAATCCGTTTGGTGGTGGAAGTTATTCGTATAGTAGTGGCGATTTTTCAAATATGGGCGACATTTTTGGTGATATATTTGGCGACATTTTTGGTGCAAATTCTTCTAATCGTAAAAAAGGTAGAGCTTCGCAAAGACGAGGAGAAGATTTACGTTACGATATAGAAGTTTCGTATTTAGATGCAATGAAAGGTGCTGAAATTTCTATAGATATACCAAAAAAAGAGACATGTTCTAAATGTCATGGTACAGGCAGCAAAGATAATTCTGCTCCTAAACAGTGCCCTCAGTGTAAAGGTACAGGGCAAGTTAGATACTCTCAAGGATTTTTTTCGTTTAGCCAAGAATGTCCTCACTGTAAGGGTAAAGGTACAATAATTAGTAATCCCTGCCCGGATTGTAGAGGAGAGGGTATTGTAAGGACTAGAAAAACAATTAAAGTTAAGGTACCTCAAGGTGTGCAGGAAGGTACTTCCTTAAAAGTTACAGGGTCTGGTAATGCTGGTGTAAATGGTGCTCCTTCAGGAGATCTTTATGTTGTAATACATATGAAGCAAACGCCAGGCTTTAAAAGAAATGGAGATGATTTATATACAGAAGCTTCTATTTCTTTTCCTAAAGCAGCAATGGGTGCAGAAATTGATGTGCCTGTTTTAGAAGGACATGTAAAAATAAAAGTACCTCAGGGCACGCAGGCTGGCAAAACTTTAAGAATTAGAGAACAAGGCTTTCCAATGCTTGGCAGGAAAACAAGAGGCGACTTGTATGTTAAAATAAATGTAACTGTGCCTACATCTTTAACAGACCAGCAGAAACGTGCTTTGTTTGAATATGCAAAAACTATAGGCGAAGTTCCGCAGGATGCTAAATATCAAAGTGACAACTTTTTTAAAAAGATATTTGGATAAATCAACATGTTATCTAAAGTTTGACAATGCATATAAAAAATAATAATATATGCATAAAAAGGAGGTGTTGTATGCGAACAACTTTAGATTTGCCAGAACAATTAATAAATAAAGCTATGGCTTTAACGCATATTTCTACAAAAACAGAAGTGATAAAAATTGCTTTAGAAAATCTCATACAAAGGGAAAAATTAAAAAAATTGACAAATTATTTTGGGAAAGTGTCTTTAGATATAGATTTAAATAAAATAAGAATGCGATGAATAATATACTGATTGACTCATCAGTTTGGATAGAATATTTCAGAGGAAACGAGAATTTCTTATTTGTTAATGATTTAATTATTAGCAATGTTTTATGTACGAATGAATTAATATTAGCAGAATTGTTACCGTTTATTTTATACAAAAAAGAGTTTGATTTAAATGATTTGTTGTGTAATATTAAAAGTCTTGAAATGAAAATCAAGTGGGAGGAACTGCGCTCTTTCCAATTAATTAATATAAGAAATGGTAACAATAACATTGGAATTCCAGATTTGATTATAGCTCAAAATTGTATGCAGAACAAGTGTAAGTTGTTGTCTTGTGATAAACACTTTAAAATCATTGCAAAATTCTTGCCATTAGAGATTTATAATTATTTGATGTAATTTCTAGAGATTATTATTTCTGTTACACTTGTAATAGTTAATAAAAAGCTAAACTTACTTAAGTAAGAGGAATGTTTAAAAATGATATATAAAGGTTTAATTGAAAAGTATAAAAAATATTTGCCAGTGTATGAAAAAACCCCAATTATATCTCTTTATGAAGGCAACACACCGTTAATACAAGCAAGAAATTTGTCTAAAGAAATTGAGTTTAAAGGCCAGATATATTTTAAGTTTGATGGGTTAAACCCAACGGGTTCCTTTAAAGATAGAGGTATGACGATGGCTGTATCTAAAGCTGTTGAAAGTGGCAGTAAAGCTATTATTTGCGCTTCTACTGGTAACACTTCTGCATCTGCATCTGCATATGCAGCTAGAGCTGGTATAAAATGTGTGGTTTTAATACCAGAAGGCAAAATAGCTCTAGGTAAACTTTCTCAAGCTCTTATGCATGGAGCTGAAGTCTTAGAAGTAGATGGAAACTTTGACACAGCCTTAAACCTTGTCAAAAAATTAAGTGATAGTTATCCTATTACTTTAGTTAATTCTGTAAACCCTTTTAGAATAGAAGGACAAAAAACAGCTTCTTATGAAATATGCGAAAGTTTGGATAGTGCTCCGCAATATCAGTTTATGCCTGTAGGCAATGCTGGTAATATTACAGCTTATTGGAAAGGTTATAAAGAGTTAAATAGTGAAAATCCTAAAAAATATGTTCTCCCTAAAATGATGGGTTTTCAAGCAGCAGGTGCTGCTCCCATAGTTGATGGCCACCCTATTTTAAAGCCAGAAACAGTAGCTACAGCTATAAGAATAGGTAATCCTGCCTCTTGGAAAAGTGCAGAAATTGTTCGCGATGAGTCTGGAGGTGTAATTGATAAAGTTACTGATGAAGAAATTTTGTTTGCTTATAAACTTGTAGCTAAAACTGAAGGTGTTTTTTGCGAGCCAGCTTCAGCAGCGTCTATAGCTGGACTTATAAAGTATGTAAGACAGGGCTATTTTAAAAGTGTTCAAAATGCACAAGTTGTATGTGTACTCACAGGTCACGGTTTAAAAGACCCTGACAATGCAATTATTAATGCTAAAAAACCAAAAAAAGTTAAAGCGGATATAAACGAAGTTGTAAAGGTAATAGGGTTTTAATTTTGTGAAAATTGAACTTATTTGTACAGGCAGCGAACTTTTAACTGGTACAATAAATACTAATGCTGGTTTTATTGGCTCTAAACTTTATAATATAGGGCACGAATTATATTTTGTTACAGATGTCAGTGACAAAAAAGAAGATTTAAAAAATGTTTTAAGTAACGCTATATCTCGTAGTGATGTTATTATAGTTACGGGTGGACTTGGCCCTACATTTGATGACATAACTGTTGAAACTGTATCAGAGTGTTTAAAGAGACCTGTATATAGCGATGAAAAAGTTTTAGAGAATATAAAAAAGTATTTTTTAAAAAAGGGAAAAACTTTTCCTGAAATTAACAAGAAACAAGCAAATATTCTTAAATCTGCAAAAATTTTAGAAAATAGGTTTGGAACAGCTCCTGGACAAATGCTAAATTTTGATTTTAAAGATGAAAATATAAAAATTAGAAAAACTTTATTTTTGCTTCCTGGCCCTCCAAGAGAGATGATATCTATTTTTAACGAAAATGTTGAACCGTTTTTAAAAAGTTATTCTATAGGTATAAAAAAAAGTGTTTCTATAAACGTGTTTGGGGTTGCAGAGTCTGAAGTTGAAGAGCTTATAAGACCTGTTATAGAAGCTGCAAGGTTTGGCTATAATGACACAGTAAAATTTGGCATTTTGGCAAATGATTCTGTTATAAAAGTTAAATTTTCTGTTTCAGGCCAAGATGAAATTTTTGTGGATGAGACAATAAATAAATTAAAGCTAGGTTTTACTAATATTTTAAAAGACAATATTTTTGGTTTTGGTGATGATACTTTAGCATCTGTGGTTGGGAAACTATTAATTGGAAGGAAAAAAACTATTTCTCTTGCAGAGTCTTGTACAGGTGGTAAAATATCTTCTACAATTACTGATATTGCAGATAGTTCTTTATATTTAAAAAATTCTATAGTTGTTTACTCTAATGAGTCAAAAATAAAGTTGTTAGGTGTAAAAGAAAGTAGTATTAATAGTTTTGGAGCTGTAAGCAAACAAACTGCTAAAGAAATGGTAGAATCTATTTTAAAACTTTCAAGTACAGATTATGCGTTGTCAGTGACAGGTATTGCAGGTCCTGGTGGCGCTACAAGAGATAAACCAGTAGGACTTGTCTATATTGGTTTTGCTGATAAGAAAAAGACAGAAGTTTTTAGGTTTTTGTTTAGTGGAGTAAGAGAACAGATAAGGAATTGTGCTGTAAACGCAAGCTTAGATTTAATTAGAAGACGTTTAATGTAAAAACAGTTGCAAAAGTAGGGACTATATGGTTAAAGAAACTTCTTGTGGGGCTGTAATATATAAAATAGAAAATGCTAATCCTTTATTTTTACTTGTAAAATCTGTTAAAAGTGGTAACTGGGGTTTACCTAAAGGACATATGGAAAAAGGAGAAACAGAAAAAGAAACTGCTGTTAGGGAAATTTTTGAGGAAACAGGAATAAAGCAACTTAAATTTGACAATAATTTTAGGCAAGAAGATGTTTATATAATAGACAATGAAGAAACAACAAAGTTAGGATACAAAATAGAAAAACATGTGGTATATTTTTTTGCTTTGTCAGCTGGTAATGAAATTTTAGAATATGATAAAAAAGAAATATCTGAAAGTATATGGGTAAATTTTCAAAAAGCAAAAGAGTTGCTTTTGTTTCATAATTCAAAGGAAATTTTAAGTTTAGCTTATAAAAAAATTATAGAGGAGGGAGGGTAAATATGAGTAATCCACTTTTAAAAGACAGTGTTTTTAGTTCTCCAATAAGAAGTAATGATGTTATGACAGTTTCGGGTACAATAAATAAAAGTATAATTCTTTGGGTACTGCTTATTGCTAGTGCGTTTTATTCTTGGACACATCCAAACATAATAATGCCTTTACTTGTGCCTTTGTTAATTGCTGGCTTTGTTATAGCTATGGTGTCTATTTTTAAAAAAGAGGCAACACCTTTTGTATCGCCACTTTATGCAATATGTGAAGGTTTAATTTTAGGCGCAATATCTTTATCTTTTGAAAAATCTTATCCTGGTATTGTAGTAAATGCAATCCTATTAAGCATGTGCGTTTTATTTTGTATGCTTGCAGCTTATAAGACTGGTATGCTAAGAGCTACGCCAAGGTTTCAGAAAGTTGTAGTTTTTTCAACGCTTGCTATTTGTTTAGTGTACGTTATAGATTTACTTTTAAATCTTTTTGGCGCAGGTAGTCTTTCGTATATTCACAATTCTTCAGGACTTGGAATAATTATTAGTTTAGTTATAGTTGCAGTTGCTGCTTTAAACCTCATTATAGATTTTGAGTTGATAGAGCAAGGTTCACAACAAGGTTCCCCTAAATATATGGAATGGTACAGCGCTTTTGCCCTAATGGTAACGTTAGTGTGGCTTTATCTTGAATGTTTAAGGCTTTTAAGTAAAATAAGGGATTAAATGTTATTAGACAAAACAGTTTTTTTTATGGCAACTTCTGATGCAAAAACTTTACCTCAAAGTGTTGCAGAAGTTGTTTTTGTTGGCAGATCTAACGTAGGTAAAAGTAGTGTTATAAATGCTTTATGTTCTAAGAAAAATCTTGCCAGAACTTCAAAAACTCCTGGCAGGACAAGGAGCATAAATGTTTACAGTATTGTCATAAAAAAATGGCTTATAGATTTACCGGGTTATGGTTTTGCAAAAGTAAGTTTTAAAGAAAAAGAACTCTGGAACAAAATGATAGAAGAATGTATAGTTCAAAGGAAAAGCAAAAAAACAGTCTATGTTATTGTAGATGGTTTTGTAGGACCTACAGAACTAGATTTTTATATGGTTTGTTGGTTAAAAGAACATAAAGTAAGTTTTAAAATAATTGTAAACAAATGTGACAAGGTGCCAAACATAATTTCTCAGGAAGAGATAAAAAATAAGGCAACAGAACTTTTTAAAATAGATTCAGAAAATGTGTTTACAGTAAGTGCGAAAAAAAGAAATGGTTTTGATAAGCTTCAATGGGACATAATAAGATTTTTAGGTATAAAATAAAGGATAAAAGTATGTCTAATCGTCCATCTTGGGATAATTATTTTGTAAAGCTTGCTTGGCTTGTAGCAGAAAGATCAACATGTGTGCGTCATCATGTTGGTGCTGTTATTGTAAAGGATAAAAGGATTCTTACAACTGGTTATAATGGAGCAGCTACTTCTGTAAAAGATTGTTTAGACATGGGTTGTTTGAGAAATGAGCTAAAAATTCCTTCAGGACAAAGACACGAAATATGTAGAGCAATACATGCTGAGCAGAACGTTATTATTCAAGGTGGCTATAATGGTGTAAACATAAAAGATGCTACTCTTTATTGCACACACTCTCCCTGTGTTTTGTGTGCAAAAATGATAGTAAACGCTGGTATCAAAAGAGTAGTTGCAGATATTGAGTACCCTGACAACACGTTTAAAGATCTTTTTTTAGAGGCAAATATAAAATTTTCTACATTACATCTTGAAAATTTAATAATAGCTCAAGTTAAATGAGCTATAAAATAAAGGGTGGGGGTCTTATGAAAAAAGTTTTGTTAGCTTTATGCGGTGTTTTCTTTTTGTGTAGTGTGGTACCTCAAGTATCTTTTTCAGCACACAAGGATATGGATAAGAGTGATGTTAAAGAAAAGTTGATAAAGGATAAATCTAAGTATGTAGCCAAATTAGATGCTTTATTAGCTAAGTATGAATCTGCAGGAGAAAAAGATAAAGAGTCCATAAAAAAGGAGGTAAAAAAGTTAGTAAAGTCTAATTTAGATAAAAGTACGGCTTTTAAACAAGCTATAATAGAGCAAAAGAAAAAGATAATAGAAAAACTTGAAAAAGAACTTGCCGATATTAAAGCTGACAAGGATAAATATATAGATGATAAAGTAGATTTTCTTGTAAGTCCTGAAGGTATAGCAAAAACACATGATAAAGCTTTAACAAATAAAAACTAAACAACGTAAATAAGTTAAAAAAAAAGAGCATCATTTATAATGATGCTCTTTTTTCTAATCAATAAATATTTAAAAGCTCATTCTTGTTCTTACACCTGCAACAACTATATTATCTTTTACTAGCGCATTTCCACCTTTAGGATCAATGAAATACTGAACAGCTGGTGTGATTGCAAAATTTTTGTTTATACCGAAATTATAATATAGTTCCATTTCTGTTTCTGCACCATCTTTATAGTTAGAATCTACTTCTTTATAGTCTTTAGAGCCGTACATTTGTCCTATTGCAAAACCAGTAGTGTCTGTAGGTCTAGACCAAATATTTCCACTAAATTGTACTCCAGCATCCCAAGACATAGACAATGGCTGTGTTAATTGTGTCGGTGTTATTTCAGAAGAAGTTGATTTAAGTACTGAAACAGAAGAGTCTTTATAGGAAACTCTTCCAAAAACGCCTACATTTTCACTAACTGCGTGATCTGCACTTATCCCAAACCCGTAAACGCCAGACTTTTTATTTATATCTTTTAGAGAGTAGTGATTTTTATTATTACCCCAAACATAAGCAAGTAAATTGCAGCATTTGCAAGGCGAATATGTAAGTTGTGCTACATTAACTCCAGTAGAATCTATATGATCTATATCAGTTGAAAAATAAGCATATGTAATTTTGAATTTTTCAATTATATTGTAAGTCAATGCTAAAGCTAAACGTTGAGGGGGAGTTTCTATTATTTTATCTCCACTAAAAATTGAAGTTATGAATTGACAATCACAATCTCCAGAATATTTATTGTCGGCAAAGAATGAACCAAAACTTAGTTTTCCAAAATCTATAGTGAGTTTATCATCAAATATAGATTGTTGATAATATAATTTTGTAACTTTAGCAAGTGTATCTGCTGCGTCATTTAAGCTAGGATCAGCTACAGCATTAACTCCGGCATATGTTTGTACTTTATCATTAAGCCCTTTACCTCTACCACCTTCAAACTTAACTAAAACTTTACCATTATGTTCGAAGTTTTTCTCTAATGTTAAATCGAAAAGATATACACCTGCAGAAGCGCCTTCCACATCGTTTTGTATATTTTCTTTAGGAGTGTCTTGGAGAACAAAAGTTCCACCACATTTAACTTTGAGGCCAAATTGTTCTGCTACTGAGTCTGCTGAAAACATTTTTGCAGGTACAACTAAAGTAAAAACAATAATTAAGAGTGCTAATTTTATAAAGCCTTTCAATTTATAATCTCCTTTTAAAATAGATATTTAGATATGTAACTTGGCGTTCATTTTAACATTAATACAAAAAAATAACAATACTTAATCTAAATATATATTTATAGTCTTGCTTTATAAAGTTTAACATGAAAATTATGTTATAATCTCATTTTGAGATTGTATTTCAAAATATTGAGTTATAGCAGTGTATGTAATAAACTTGAAAAGTGTTTTGAGATTTTGATAAAATCTTTAAGATTTTATAGATGTTTTAATGAGCACACAGCTGGATTTGCTAAAAGTTCCCTAAATTTTAGGGTTTTAGAGACTTAAAGCTGTGGAAGCCGTAAGGCGAATGATAAACGTCTTAAAACGGAACTGCTAAGTTGCAGTAAAAACAAAGGAGAGTAGCGTGGCAAACATTACAATGAAAGCTTTATTAGAAGCAGGTGTCCATTTTGGGCACCAAACAAGAAGATGGAACCCAAGAATGGCAAAGTTTATTTTTGGTACTAGGAACAAAATCCATATTATAGATCTTCAAAAAACGTTAAAAGAATTAAAAAAAATTTATAGAGTTGTAAGAGATTTGATTGCAGAAGGTAAAGATATAATATTTGTAGGCACAAAAAAACAAGCCCAAACGCCAATTAAGGAAGAAGCTCTTCGTTGTGGAGCATATTTTGTTTCTGATAGATGGCTAGGCGGAACTCTAACAAATTTTGAAACATTGAAAAAATCTATTGCAAGGTATAAAGAAATAGAAAAAATGAAAGAAGAAGGCATATTTAAGCTTCTTTCAAAAAAAGAGCAATCTAAAATTGAAAAAGAAAGAGTAAGACTAGAGAAATCTTTAGAAGGTTTAAAGAACATGTCTGTTCTACCAGATCTTATGTTTGTAATAGATCCACATGAGGAGTCAACAGCGGTTTTAGAAGCAAGAAAACTAAACATACCTGTTGTTGCAATTTGTGACACCAATTGTGATCCAGGTTTAGTTGACTTCCCAATCCCAGGAAATGACGATGCTATAAGAGCTGTAAAACTGTTTTGTTCTATTATTGCGGATGCAGTTTTAGAAGGGAAAGGTATTAAAGAAAAAAAAGATGAAGTGCAATCGACAGTTAATTCTCCTATAGAAGAGGTAGAAGAAGTTGTAGCGTCAGAAAATGTTGTTCAAGGAGAAGTGAAATAATGTCAACAGAGCTTATAACAAAATTGAGAGAAATGACTGGTGCAGGTATAATGGATTGTAGAAATGCGCTTAGAGAATCTTCTAACGATATAGAAAAAGCTTGCCAATGGCTTAGAGAAAAAGGTATGGCGCTTGCTGTTAAGAAAGCAGGTAGAACTGCAAAGCAAGGTTTAGTGTATTCTTATATACATGGTAATGGTACACTTGGAGTTTTAGTTGAAGTTAACTGTGAAACAGATTTTGTTGCAAAAACAGAAGATTTTCAATCTTTAGTTAAAGAAATTGCAATGCAGGTTGCTGCAGTTGCTCCTACTTATGTTTCTAAGGAGCAAGTGCCTACAAGTATTATTGAAGCTGAAAAGGAAATTTATAAAGCTCAACTTAAAGAAGAAGGCAAACCTGAAAAAGTTTGGGATAAAATAATTGAAGGTAAAATTGAAAAGTTTTATGGACAAATATGTTTATATGATCAAATTTATATAAGAGATACTTCAGGAAAAGAAACAATTAGAGATTTAGTTACAAAAGCAATAGCAAAAATTGGTGAAAATATTATAATAAAAAGGTTTGCAAGATTTAAACTCGGAGAAGAATAAATATGCGCTTAAAAAGAGTGCTTTTAAAACTTTCTGGTAAATCGTTTTCTGTGGAGCAGTCTTATGTTAGCCAAGGTTGCCTTTTAAGAACAGTAGAAGAAATAAAACTTGCACTTTCTAGCGGTGTGGAGCTTTCTATAGTTGTTGGAGCGGGTAATATTTGGAGAGGTGAAGGTAAATTTATAGAAAGAGTTACTGCAGATAAGATGGGGATGCTTGCTACAGTTATGAATGCTTTAGCTTTAAACGAAGCATTATTAGAAGCTAAAATAAAATCTGTAGTTTTGTCTGCAAGTGGTGTGAGTGGTTTTGTAGAGACTTTTAATAGAGAAAAAGCTATAAACTATATTGAGTCTGGATATGTGGTTATCTTTGCAGGTGGTACAGGAAATCCGTTCTTTACTACAGATACTACTGCAGCTTTAAGAGCTGCTGAAATAAAAGCAAATGTATTGCTAAAAGCTACACAAGTGGATGGTGTTTATAGTGCAGACCCAAAGAAAAATAAAAACGCAGTAAAATATGTTTCTTTGACTTTTAAAGAAGCGTTAGATAAACAGTTGAAAGTGATGGACACTGAAGCGTTTTCCTTGTGTAGTCGAACAAATATTTCTATTGTTGTTTTTAATTTTTATAAAGATGGAAATTTAAAAAAAGTTTTAAATGGTGAAAAAATAGGTACGATAGTGGAGGCTTAAAATGCAATTTCAAAGTTTTTTTTCGGCGTCGCAAGAAGCCATGAAAAAAACTATAGATAGGTTAAAATCTGAGTTGTCTGCTATACGAACAGGAAGAGCAAGTAGTAGTGTTATAGAGAGCATTAAAGTTGAAAGTTACGGTACTATTATGACTATTAATCAAGTTGCTAATGTCAGTGTGCCTGATGCAAAAACAATAGAAGTAAGACCTTGGGATGTTTCTCAGCTTGGTGTTATAGAAAAAGCTATTCTTAAAGCAGATACAGGAATGAGACCCATCAATGATGGCAAACTTATACGTATTAGTGTACCTCCTTTAACAGAAGACAGAAGAAAGGAAATAGCAAAATCTATTAGTAGAATGGCAGAAGATTTTAGAGTAACTGTAAGAAATGAAAGAAGAACTTTATTTGAAAATATAAAAAAGCTTGAAAAAGATAAAATTATAACAGAAGATGACAGAAAAAAGTTTGAAGTTGAAGCTCAAAAGATAACTGACAATTTTGTAAAATTAATAGACGAGTTAATAGCGTCAAAAGAAAAAGAAGTTATGCAAATATAAATAAAAAAATAGGAGGGAGCAGTAAATGGCATATCAAATTAACGCAAGTGTGTGTGTAGGATGTGGAGCTTGTGCAGGTAATTGTCCAGTTTCTGCGATAGAACCTAGAGACAATAAGTATGTAATAAATTCAGATGTTTGTGTAAGCTGTGGAGCCTGTGAGTCTACTTGCCCAATAAACGCAATTTCACAACAATAGGATGACTTTGATACCCGTACATGTAGCTATTATAATGGATGGGAATGGTAGATGGGCAAAGGAAAGATCTTTGCCCAGAACTTTTGGACATAAGCAAGGGGTCAAAACCATAAAAAAAATTGTTAAGGCTGCAAGTAGTCTTGGAATTAAGGTTTTGACACTTTATGCTTTTTCAACAGAAAATTGGAAGCGGCCAAAGAGCGAAATAAAAGCTTTGATGGTTTTACTTAAATATTTTTTATCTAAAGAAGTTGACGAGTTAAATAAAGAAGGTGTTAAACTAAGAGCACTAGGGGACTTGTCAAGATTTTCAGAAGATATAAAAATAGAAATAAAAAAAGCATGTGATCTTACTTGTAATAATACAGGATTAAATCTGAACATAGCTTTAAATTATGGAGCAAGACAGGAAATTTTACAAGCTTTTGAAAAGATGTTAAAGCAAGGTATAAAAAAGCCTACAGAAGCCATTTTATCTTCTTTTTTATATACTCAAGGGCAACCTGATCCTGATTTACTTATTCGTACTTCGGGTGAGTTTAGAATATCAAATTTTCTCCTTTGGCAAATTGCCTATTCTGAAATTTATATAGTAGATAAACTTTGGCCTGATTTTAGTAAAAAGGATTTGGAAAGTGCAATAATAAACTTCCAAAGTAGACAAAGACGCTTTGGTGGAGTTGTATTAGAAAAACAGTAAAAGATAACTGCAATTGTCTAATGCAATATTTAAATTTGGAGACTCCAATGTTATTAACTAGAATATTGACGGCAATTGTAGGTGTTCCTATTGTATTTTTATGTATATTTTTAGGCAATATGCCGTTTTATTTAATGATGTCTGTGGTATCTTTTTTTTGTGTTTATGAATATTTAAACATTTCAAAAAAATATAATCCTCATGTACTAATTTCGCTTGTGATGGCAGTTTTGTTTTTTGTATTTTTACAATTCTTTAATAATTTTCCTGCAAACAAGGTATCTTTCTCTGCTATTGTAATATTATTAGTACTTTTTGTTAAAGAAATTTTTGGAGAAAACCCTAAATTTGCTGTTGAAAGGGTTGCTGTTTCGTTTTTAGGAGCGTTTTTTATACCACTTTCTTTAATGCATATGGTGTATTTACGTAATTTATATGGTGGTATGGAAATAATATTTTTTATTTTCCTTGTAGTTTGGGTGTTAGACACAGCAGCTTATGCTTTTGGTTTTATGTTTGGTAAACACAAGCTTGTTGAGCATATAAGTCCTAAAAAAACAGTGGAAGGTGCTACAACTGGAGTTGTTTTTGGGTTATTGACAGCTGTTATATGTAGAACAATGTTTATGAGCGATATTTTAAGTATGCGCGATTGTATAGTGCTTGGTTTTGTAATTTCTATTGTTGGCCAATTTTCAGATCTTGCAGAATCTCTTATAAAAAGAGATGGGGATATAAAAGACTCTGGTAAAACAATTCCAGGTCATGGCGGATTTTTTGATAGGTTTGATTCTTATATTTTTGCTGCTCCTGCTCTATACTATGTTTTAAAATTTTTAGAATGAAAAGAATAACAATTTTAGGTTCATCAGGCTCTATAGGTACTCAAACTCTTGACGCTATTTCTTTAATGAAAGGAATGGTCAGAGTAGATGGTCTTGCTGTTGGCAAAAATATAAAATTATTGAAACATCAAATTAAAAAATTTAAACCAAAAGCTGTTTCTGTAAGCAGTGCTTTGGAGGTTGTAAAGTTAAAAAAATGGAGTAAAAGAAATAAGATAAATGTTAAAGTTTATAGTGGAAGAGAGGGACTAATAAAGCTTGCTACAATGTCTAGTATTAGTTTAGTAGTTGCTGCAGTTGTTGGTACAGCTGGGCTAGATTCAACTATTGCTGCTATTAGAGCAAAGAAAGATATAGCTATTGCAAATAAAGAAACGCTTGTAATGGCAGGCGGTTACATAATGAAACTTGCTTCTAAGCTAAATGTTAAAATTCTTCCAGTTGACAGTGAACATTCAGCTATATTCCAATGTTGTAATGTGGGGAAAAAATCTCAAATAAAAAAAATAATACTTACTGCTTCAGGAGGTCCTTTTTATAAATATGTTGGCGATTTATCTAAAATAACTGTTAGCCAAGCATTAAATCATCCTACTTGGAAAATGGGGAAAAAAATTACTGTAGATAGCGCTACTCTTATGAACAAGGGTTTGGAAGCTATAGAAGCGTCAGTTCTTTTTGGCGTTCCTATAGAAAAAGTTGAAATTGTTATACATCCTCAATCTATAGTACATTCTATGGTAGAGTATTTAGACGGGTCTGTTATAGCTCAACTTTCAAACCCAGATATGACACTTCCAATACAATATGCTTTAACGTACCCTGAAAGGATTTGTTCTAAGATAAAATCTTTAAATCTTTGTGAAATTGGCAAATTAGAGTTTTATAAACCCGATTTTGATAAATTTCCGTGTTTAAGTCTTGCATATTTTTCTGCAAAAAAAGGATATACAATGCCTGCGGTTATGAATGCGGCAAATGAAGTTTGTGTGGACGCATTTTTAAGTGGAAATATAAAGTTTACAGATATTGCAAAAATTGTTAAAAAGGCTATACTATCGCATAAAATTTTAAAGAATAAGTCTGTAGATACGTTTATCAAAGCGGACGCTTGGTCTAGAGACTACGTTAGCAATTTAATAAAAAAGGGAATATCATGATTGTCCTTGAGATTTTAGGAATTATAGTAGGTTTTGGTTTTTTAATTTTTATACATGAGTTAGGGCATTTTATTGCAGCTAAAATGTGTAAAGTAAAAGTGTTAACATTCGCGTTAGGTTTTGGGCCTGACATAGTAAAAGTTAAACATAATGGAACAAAATACGCAATAAAAGCTTTTCCTTTAGGTGGGGTTGTTTTGATGGCTGGAGAAGACCCTAAAAAAGCTAAAGGTGAAAGTGACGAGTACTTATCGTTAATATGGTATAAAAAAATATTTATAGCTTTTTTAGGACCTTTTTGTAATTATTTACTTGCTATAATTTTGTTCGCTTTTATTTTTAATATTTGGGGAGCGTCAACAATATCTAACAGTTCTAAAATTGGTGATGTTTTAGCAAATTATCCAGCAGCAGAAGCTGGGCTTGTTTCAGGTGATAAAATAATATCTATAGATGGAAAGAGTGTAAACACTTGGAACGACTTATGTGAAAACTTAAAAGATAAAGCAGATAAAGAGACTTGTTTTGTTGTAGAAAGAGGCTCATATTCTTTTAATGTAAATATGCTTGTATCAAAAAATCCTGTAACCGGAACAGGAGTTATAGGAATAAGTTCTTATGTTACACATGATGATGCAAATTTTTTTAAGTCTGTGTATTTAGGTTCTAAAATTGTAATTGTTCAGACTCTTATGACTCTAAAATATCTTTATAACAAAATAGTTTCTTTTGAAAAGCCTGAACTTTCTGGTCCTATAGGAATTATGAATATTATGGCTGATGCTACAAAGTCTGGTATTGACGACTATTTAAAGTTACTTGGTGCTATATCTGTAGCTCTTGGACTGTTTAATCTTTTTCCTATACCTATGGTAGATGGTGGTATGATAGTATTATTTTCTATTGAAGGAATAATAAAAAAACAAATAAGCACAAAAGTTGTACAAATTTATAACACTATAGGTTTATTGTTTATTTTAGCTATTTTTGTTTTTGCAACATACAGCGATCTATTGAGGTTAGGTATAGGAAAGTTGTTGGGCAAATAGTTCTATATTTAAAAGGATGAAAAAAATGTTAAATTCTTATAAGGACAGAATTCAAGAAGTCGATGAATTAAAAAAAGAAATAGACCAGCATCGTCCATTTAGCAAGGATTTAGTAAACAACTTGCAAGAATATTACCGTATAGGATTTGTTTACACCAGTAACGCCATTGAAGGTAATTCTTTAACGGAATCTGAGACGAAAATTGTTATTGAGGATGGCTTAACGATTGGCGGAAAATCTATTAGAGATCATAATGAAGCTTTGGGCCATAATGATGCATATACTTTACTTGAAGAGCTTGCTTCTAATAAGTATATAACAGAGTCAGACATTCTTCAATTACATAGATTATTTTATATTAGAATAGATGAAAGTAAAGCAGGTAAATATAGAAGAGAGCAAGTTTTTATTTCAGGTACAGATTATTTGCCTCCAAAATATAGTGATGTTCCAAAACTTATGAAAGAGTTTGTTGACTCAATGTCTTATTTAAAAAAATCACTACATCCTATACACTATGCAGCAAGGCTTCATAAAGAGATTGCAACGATTCACCCTTTTAGTGACGGGAACGGAAGAACGTCAAGGCTTGTTATGAACCTTGCCTTGCTACAAGTTGGTTATCCTATTGCTATTATTGCGCCTGTGTTAAGGGATGACTATATATCTGCTATAAGATTAGCTAACAAAGACACTGTGGAACCTTTTTATAATTTTATATCGAATATAGAATATGAAAGCGCAAGAGATTATATTAGATTGTTAAAACATTATAATGAGAAATAGTTCTATGAAAGTCAGGTTTTGATGTATATATAATGGCATCAATTGATGAAAGAGGGAATATAGAAGATGTTTTAATTAAAAAAAATTTATATTTTAATGTTTAGTTTACATAATTATAATGGAATAATTGCTATATGAAGTTTTATAAAAGAGATCAAACAAAAAAGATAAATGTAGGTAATGTTACAATAGGAGGCGGTTGTCCTATTGCAGTTCAGTCTATGACAAATACAGATACTAAAGACTGGAAAAGTACAGTAAGACAAATAAAGCAGCTAGAGGAAGTTGGCTGTGAAATTGTAAGAGTTTCTCTTCCAACTATAGAAGCTGCAGAAAATGTAGGTAAAATAAAAAAGTGTATAAAAATACCTTTAGTTGCAGATATTCACTTTGATCATAAGATAGCAATTGAAGCTGTAAAACAAGGAATAGATAAACTAAGGATTAATCCTGGTAATATTGGTTCTAAAGAAAAAGTTGAATCTGTTGTAAAAGAAGCAAAAAAGGCGCGTATTCCTATACGTATAGGAGTTAATGCAGGTTCGTTGAAAATAGTTCATAATTTTGTTGATAACATGTCTAAAGCAAAAGCCTTAACTAGTGTTGCTATGGAACATGTTAAAATTTTAGAAAATTTAAATTTTGAAGATATTGTTGTATCTTTAAAAGCGTCAAACATAGATACGACTGTGCAGGCGTATAAACTTTTTGCTTCAAAAAGAAACTATCCTCTACATTTAGGAATAACGGAGGCAGGCTCTCTTTTTAGTGGCACTATAAAATCTTGTGCAGGCCTTGGAATAATGCTAAAGGATGGTATAGGAGACACTTTAAGACTATCTCTTACGGCAAACCCTATAGAGGAGGTAAAAGTTGCCTACTCTCTTTTACAAGCTATGCATTTGCGTAGTACGGGTCTAGAAATTATTTCTTGTCCGACATGTGCAAGGTGTAAAGTAGATTTAATAAATATTGTTTGCGAATTTGAGAAAAAAGCTGCTTTAATACAAGATTTGAAAAAGGTTAAAAACCCTATAAAAGTTGCTTTGATGGGCTGTGTTGTTAATGGACCTGGGGAAGCAAAAGATGCTGACTTTGGTATAGCTGGTGGTAATGATGAGGGAATACTATTTAAAAACGGGCAAATTATAGGAAAAGTAAAGTCTGATAAATGGGTTTCTAAACTAATTGCTATGTTAAAGACTTGTTTGTCTTAAGGAGTAAAAAATGGCAGAAATTTATTTGACAAGAGATGGTAGGGAAAAATTAATTAAAGAGTTACAAGAGCTACAAAAAAGAAAACTGTTAATTCAAGATGAGATTGCAAAAGCAAGAGAACACGGTGATTTAAGAGAAAATGCAGAATACCATGCTGCAAAAGAAACTCTTACTAGCCTTATGCGCAGAATTGTGGAACTTGACTCTAAAATAGCTAGTGCAAAGATTATAGAAGAACAAAATATAGATCCAGACAAGATTTTTATTGGTGTTACAATAACAATTCAAGACGAAGCGGGCGATAATTATGAATATAGAGTGGTAGACTTAGAAGAAGCTGATCCGCCTACAAGTAAGATATCTGTACAATCTCCTCTTGTACAAGGATTGCTTGGCCATAAAGTGGGCGAGACAGTTGATGTAGAATTGCCAGCTGGTAAAGCTAAATTTAAAATATTAAAGATTTCAAGATAAATTTTTTAAGAGGAAAGTATGCTGTTTTCTAAAATGTTGATCCCTACATTAAGAGAAACTCCGCAAGATACTGATATAGTATCTGCAAAGTTAATGATAAGAGCTGGTATGATACGTAAATTAATGTCTGGGTTTTATGAGTTTTTGCCTTTAGGTCTTAAAGCTTTAAGAAAAGTAGAAAATATTATAAGGGAAGAAATGAACAAAGCTGGTGGACAAGAAATAGTATTACCTCTGCTATTTCCTAAAGATTTATGGCTTCAGACAGGCAGATGGAACGTTTATGGTAAAGAACTTTTTAGACTTAAAGACAGAAAAGAATCTGAATTTTGTCTTGCCCCGACTGCAGAAGAAACTATTACTGACTTAGTTAGAAAAGAAGTTAAATCTTATAAACAATTGCCGTTTATGTTATATCAGTTTGGCACTAAATTTAGAGATGAAATTCGTCCGCGCTTTGGAGTTATGCGTTCTAGAGAATTTTTGATGAAAGATGCATACTCTTTCCATGCAGATGAGGCGGATTTGGATGTATATTACAAACAAATGTATGATGTCTACATTAATATTTGTAAAAGGTGCGGTTTTAAATTTAGGTCTGTTGAGGCTGCTTCTGGTGCAATAGGTGGGTCGCAGTCTTGCGAATTTATGGTGCTTGCAGATACAGGTGAAGAAGAAATTGCTTGGTGTAACTGTGGTTATGGAGCAAATAGTGAGAAAGCAGAAAGTTTAGTAGCAGTTTCTTATCAAGAGGAAGAACTTTTTGATATGCAAGAAGTTTTAACACCCGAAGTTTGCGCTGTAAGTGATGTGTCAAAATTTTTAAATTTGCCTTATGAAAAATTTATAAAAACTATGGTTTATTTAGCAGATGGATCTCCAATAGTTGTTTTAGTAAGAGGAGACTATGATGTAAACGAGATAAAACTTCAAAGTTTGCTTGGGGCAAACGAAGTTGTGCTTGCTGATGAACAAACTATAAATTTTGTAACGAAATCTCCTAAAGGATTTGCTGGACCTGTAGGTCTTAAAGATGTAAAGATAATAGCAGACATATCTGTAATAGAAATTCCAAATGCTGTCACAGGAGCAAACAAAAAAAAAATTCATATAAAGAATGTAAACTATAACAGAGATTATAGTGCTGATATAGTAGCAGATATTAGAAAAGTAAAAAAAGGTGATATCTGCCCAAAATGTAAAAAAGAAAATTTAAAGTTTTCTAGAGGAATAGAAATAGGTCACATATTTAAAGTTGGAACAAAATATTCCAAGTCCTTAAATGCTACTTATTTAGATGTAAATGGAAAAGAAAATCTTATTGTTATGGGGTGTTATGGGATAGGTGTTACAAGAATACTTGCTGCTACAATAGAGCAGTCTCACGATGATAACGGTATAATATGGCCAGACAATATTGCTCCTTTTGAAGTTGTTATTGTGCCAATAAATTATGCTCATGAACAAACAAAAGAAGTAACCAATAAAATTTATAGAGAATTGTCAGCTAAAGGATTAGATGTTTTAATTGACGACAGAGATGAGAGGGCTGGTATTAAGTTTAAAGATGCAGATTTAATAGGTGTACCTTACAGAATAACAATAGGAGAAAAGGGTTTGTTAAATAATGCCGTAGAACTTAAGTCTAGAGCTGTTGATAAAAATGCAATTAAACTTTTAAGTCCACAAGATGTTATAAATGAAATATTGAAAATATATAATAAATAATCATGTTTTTATAAAGGGAGTTTTAATGAAAGATTTTTTTAAATTAAAAGAAAACAATACAACAGTATCTACAGAAATAGTGGCGGGTGTTACTACATTTTTTACAATGGCATATATTATTTTTGTAAATCCTGCTATCTTATCTTTAAATCCTGGAATGTCATGGAACAGCACCTTTGTAGCTACAATTTTAGCTTCAGCTGTTGGAACTATGATAATGGCTTTTTTTGCCAATGTCCCTTTTGCATTAGCTCCAGGTCTGGGGGCTAGTGCTTTTTTTACTTTTGTTTTGTGTAAACAGATGGGCTTTGTGTGGCAAGAAGCGCTTGCTATAGTTGTTATATGTGGTTTTTTTATTGTTTTAATAACACTGACAAAGTTGAGAAAAACTATTGTTGAAGCAATTCCTGACTTCCTTAAAGATTCCATAAGTTGCGGTATAGGCTTATTTATAGCATATATTGGTTTTAAAAATGCGTCTTTCTTAAATTTTTTGTCTGATGCCGGCAATTATGTTTTGTTGGATAATGGAAATGTGATTTCAAATAGTCAAACAGTACCGTCTTTGGCTTTGTTTAATAACCCTCACGCATTGCTTGGCCTTATTGGACTTGTGGTAATGATAATACTTTTTGTAAAAAGAGTTAAAGGAGCAATTTTTTTAGGAATATTAATTTCTATTTTTTTTGGCATTCCTTTAGGTCTTGTTGACGGTTCTAAAATAAAATTTTTTGATTTTCATTCTATCATATCAATTAAAGATATTTCTTTTTGTGCATTTAGCTCTAATGGTATGGGCATGCTTTTTTCTGATATAAATAAAGTAATCCTTACTCTTACAGCACTGTTTGCTTTATTACTGTCTGTGACTTTTGACGCTATAGGCACATTTATAGGAGCAGGTAAAATTAGCGGTATTTTTGATACTAAAAAAGAAGCTCAATTGACTTGTCAAAAAGGGTTTTCTTCAAAGTTCGAAAGAGCTTTTTTTGCTGACGGTGTTGCATCTTGTATAGGCGGCATATTTGGCACAAGTAGTGTCACAACTTATGTAGAAAGTGCTTCTGGTATTTCTGCAGGTGGAAAAACTGGCCTTACATCTTTTGTTGTAGCTATAATGTTTTTATTGTGTCTACCTTTTTCTTCTTTGTTTAATATAGTTCCTCCAGAAGCTACAGCACCTGCTTTAATTATAGTAGGTGTGCTTATGATGTCTTCTGCCTTAAGAATTAAATGGACAGATTATCAAGAAGCAATTCCTGCTTTTTTCACGTTAAGTATCATGACTTTTGCCTTTAATATAAGTTATGGGATAGCTGCAGGATTTATATTTCATTGTATAGTAAAACTAGCTCAAAAAAAAGTAAAAGACATACCCCCAATTTTGGCAGGCACGTCATTATTATTTTTAATTAACTTCATTATAATGGCTATTAGAGGATAAATTAATGAGTTCAAATGGATATGATGTGGCTGTAATAGGCTCAGGTCCTGGAGGATTTACTTGTGCAGTTAGGGCAGCTCAACTTGGAGCAAAAGTTGTATTAATAGAGAAAACTTTTATAGGTGGCACTTGTTTAAACTGTGGTTGCATACCTACAAAATTTTTGTGGCAAACCTTAAAAATAAAACAAGAAATACAAAAATCTAACACGTATGGACTAAAGGCTAATTTAGAGCCTGTAGTTTTTTCTGACATTGTTGAAAAGAAAAACAAAAACATTTTGAATTTAAGAAAAGGTGTGGAGTCAATACTTTGTTCTTATAATGTGGACATTGTTAAAGGGGAAGCTTTATTTAAAGACACAAACACTTTAGCAGTTTCAAGTGAAGATAAAATAATAGAAATTTTTGCAAGTAAAATTGTTATAGCAACAGGAACAAAACCTAAAGAAATAAAAGATTTCAAGTTTGATGGCAATAAAATAATTAGTTCAACAGATATCTTGAATCTTAGAACTATTCCAGAAAGTATGCTTATAGTTGGCGGTGGTGCTATAGGTATAGAGATGGCTACTATTTTTGCAGGGTTTGGCAGTCAGGTGTCTTTAGCAGAATGCCAAACCTGTTTGCTTGAAAAAGAAGATACAGAAGTGTCTATGGAAGTGCAAAAAAATCTGTCTAGACAAGGCCTAGAAGTAATGACAGGATGTACAACTGCACTCAACGATATCAATAAATATGAAAAAGTGTTAATCGTTACTGGAAGAACGCCAAACAGCAAATTAGGTTTAGAAATTTTAAAAGTTGAAATTGATAAAGATGGTTTTATTAAGACAGACAATTTTTGCAAAACAAATGTAGATAATATTTATGCAGTTGGTGATATAAATGGGAAAAATTTACTTGCCTATACAGCCCAAAATGAAGGTAAAGTTGTTGCAGAAAATATAGTTAGTGGTAACTTTAAAATAGTAGAAAATGATATTATTCCTCAAGTTGTTTTTTCTATGCCTCAGACAGCTTGGGTAAAAGTGAAAAACTTGTCAAGTTATAAAGATTTATCTTTTGGCAAGTTTTTGTTTACAGCAAACAGTAGAGCTTTTATAGAAAACAAACGAACAGGGTTTGTTAAATGTGCTGTAGATATTTTAACTAAAAGGCCTCTTGCTTTTTGGGTTGTAGGTGCCTGTAGCGACGAACTTATTCACACAGCTTGTCAAATTTTGAAGAATGGTGGCATTGATATAAAAAGAGAAATGTTTTTTCATCCATCTCTTAGCGAAGGATTGTTAAACGCTTATGAAGATGCTTTAGGGGCATGTACAGAAACTGTAAAAAAGTTTAAAAAGGACATTTTATGAAACAGACTCCGCTATATAATTTCCATAAAGAACTTGGCGCAAAATTTATAGAGTTTAGTGGTTGGAGTATGCCTGTACAATACTCTTCTGTTATAGAAGAGCATAATGCAGTAAGAACAAATGTTGGTGTTTTTGACACTTCTCATATGGGCACGTTTATAGTTACTGGTAAAGATTCTGAAAAGTTTATAAGTAGTGTAACTCTTGGCAATATTGTAGGTTTGTCAGATAATAAGGCAAGATATTCAATGATATTAAATGAATATGGCTGTGTTAAAGATGACGTCATTGTTTATAATATTGGCGATAAATATATGATAGTTGTCAACGCAGGAAACTTAAACAAAGATTTTGATTGGCTAAACGATCATAAAGTTGGCGATGTGCAGATAGATGATATTAGTAATGAAATTTGTCTTATTGCTTTGCAAGGACCAAAAGCAGAAAAAGTTTTAAAATGTTTAGCTGAGACTGATATAGAAGGTATAAAATATTTTACAATTTCAAAATTAAAGTTTAAGACTCTAGAAACAACTTTTTGTTATGTTTCAAGGACAGGATACACCGGAGAAGATGGGTTTGAAATTTTTATTTCAAAAGGACAGGCAGAAAGTCTGTTTAAAAAACTTATAGATATGTCAGTAAAACCTTGTGGTCTTGGCTGTAGGGATACTTTAAGACTAGAAGCTTGTATGCCTTTACATGGACATGAAATTAGCGAAGATATTAATCCTCTTGAAGTAGGATTTCAAAAAACAGTAAATTGGGACAACAATTTTATTGGCAAAAAGACACTTTTACAAATAAAAGACAAACCTTTAAGAAAGTTAGTAGCTTTTGAATGTTTATCAGGTATAGCAAGAAATTCTAACGAGGTTGTTTTGTACGGTAAAAAAATAGGTTATGTAACAAGTGGATCGTTTTCTCCAACACTTAAAAAAGCTATAGGACTAGCTTTGATAGATTCTAATGTAACTTCAGAAGAGTTAGAAGTGCTACTGTATAATAATAGTAGTAGAAAAATAAGAATTGTGCCAAAGCCTTTTTATAAAAAGTCTCTAATAAACAAAATATAAAATTTACTGTTATAAATATAAAGGACAAAATGAATAAGTTAATTTTGCTTTTGGGTTTGTTTTGTGGCCCAGTAGCATATTCAGCTGAACAAATGGTTGAAATTTCTGTAGAAATCTCAGAAATAAATGAAGATAAAAGAAAAGAGTTAGGAATAGAATGGCCTAGCGCAATTTCTGTTGAAGAAAGCAATATTCCAGCTATAGTAGAGTCGGGAGCTTTTCTTAGAAAAACTAATTTTTCAACTACTCTTAAAGCTTTAGAAACTAATGGAGCTGCAAAAGTTTTATCAAAACCTAAACTTATTACAAAATCTGCTACTAGCGCTAATTTTATGGTTGGCGGAGAATTTCCTATAGTTTTAACAGGTCTTGGCACATCCTCTGTTAAGTGGAAAAAGTATGGGATTATGATGAACATCACCCCTACAATTTTACCCAATAATAAAATAGATATTGTGATTGATACAGAACTTTCAAGGATAGATAATTCTGTTAACGTTGCAGGTTACCCTATTATTGCAACAAGACAAGCTTCTTCTCATTTGCAAATAAAAAATGGACAAACAATAATTTTAGCAGGACTTTTAGAAACTTCAAAAGATAAGCGTATAAAAGGTATTCCTTTGCTATGTGATATTCCGTTGTTAGGAGCACTATTTAGCACAGTAAATTACATTGATAGACAAACAAATGTTTTAATTTTTGTTACTACAAACCTAATTAAAAATGAATAAATTTAGAGGACAAACTTTGTTGGAATTTATTCTTGTTTTTGCTGTACTTCTTATTGTAACTTCAGGAGTACTGTCTTTATATAGAAATTTTTGGAAATCTAAATATAAAAAAGTTTCCATGTTTTCAGGAGTAACAGCAAGCGCTTTAAAAGTTTCAAAATACAAAGTTAGCTATGTTAAATGAAATTTGACAAAGGACAATCTCTACTAGAAGCACTGTTTGTTATTGTTTTTACAACGGTTATAATGTTTGCTTTTTTGCAAGTATGTATTATAACTGTTGACGATATCATTGCAAATGAAGCAGCATTTGTTTCTGCTAGGTCCGCATCTGTGACAAAAAGTAAATTTAGACTTAAAGAAGCACAAGATAGAGCTAAGTCTTATATATTGTTCTTTTACCCTATGGCAATATTTTCAAATAGTAAGTTTAACCCTTCTCATTTTGTCTTTGTAAATAGAAATGATTTCCAAGAAAATCTTTCTGCTTTTAGTATAGAAGATACAAAAGATCAAACATTGTGTGAAGATTTTTCAAATAATAAAAACTTTATAACTCTTTGGAAAGGGAAAAAGAAAACAAAGGATTATTCTGGCAAAGAGTTGTCTAAAGAAACAATAAAAATTTATTATTTTACACGCGTTTTGTTTGGCAGTTTAGTTGCTAAAGGTAGTAGTGTTAAAAATAGAAGATACCAGTCTGCAAGAAATAGAGTGGTTCCATCACCAGATGAATGTTATTATTTTAAAGCATTTCCGGGAGCAAAAAAGTTTGGGAAATAAATTTTTAGAAAATAATAAAGGACAAACTTTATATTACTTTTTAATTTTTACAATAGTTCTGGTTATTAGCTGGGCTATGATGCTAAACATTGCATGTCTTATAAGAAATAGAATGGAAATGCAAAACGAAGCAGATTGTATGGCTTTATCTTTAGCCACTTATAAAGCTAGAGTCCTAAACTTTTTAGCTAAAACAAATTATATGATAGGTGCTGTTTTATCTTTAAGTACAAATCCAAGAATAATACAATTGTCATCTTACTCGTCAGAAAAAGTAGGTGGGTGGCCTGCTATTATGAACCCTAGCTGCCAAAATCCAAATTCAGATGTTTTGCATGATGTGATTAATACAAAGAGAAACAATGGTGTTGAAAGGGTTAAACAAATAGTTGAAATATTACAAAAAGTTCAAGATATTTCTATAAAAAGTTATTTAGCATATCATTATAGTATGCTGATAAATAAAAAATATAATGTTTTTCTTATCCCTGTAAAACCTGAAAAGAGTTTAGGGTTAAAACGCAATTTGAAAGGTATACAATATTATGCTACAAAAAATTACTGTTACTATGTTGATCCTACGACTCATCTACACTTATTATTAAGAAGCAGATATAAAAAAAATAAATATTCTTGGTTTGTGCAAGGAGACAAATTTCACGAACAAAAAGTTAAAGTTATTTTAAGACACAAAAGAGCAGGCAGAAAACCTTTATTTGCAAAATTCTTAAATATATGTTTGCCGGAAATTACAGTCTATTCTGCTGCAACTCCATATAATGTAAAAGGAGCAATGTTTCCTAAAAAAGAGAGTTCTTTTACAGGATCTACAAAATTGACATCTGCTTTGGTAGAAGCCTCATCTGCTATGCAATTTGCTTTAATGTCAAAAGCTTTAGTGCAAGCCGCAGCTTTTCCTCAAGCAGCTCCTTTTGTAGCTTTGGCAGAAGCTGGTTTGTTTATAAATTATGCTGAAAGTAAAAGAGAAAGTATAAAACTACTAACTAATAAAGATAATCCAATAGATGCTTACTTTAGTGCAAAATGTGGCGGTTGGTCTGCTCATTTAGTTCCGTACAATTGTGTTTGTAGTGATAATGGCAATTAGTTTTTGCTGTAAAAGTTCAAACACATACTAATTTGAAATATTAAATGTTTGTTGCTCATAGACCGCTCTTTGAGGTAACTCCGATAAGGTTCTAACCCAGACCTATCCAGCATAGTCTCTAAATCATTAAGCAAGCTCTCATACGCCGCTTTCTTCACCTCAAACTGACACATATAGTAGTTTGTGGTTGGTCCAGTTTAGAACCTTATCTACGTTACTAGAGCAATCGCAATAAACATTTAATCAAATTAGCAAACTCGCAAAATAAAAAGACAAGAAAGACATAAATGAATTTTGCTTCAAACACTGAATGGGGCCTCTCTAAAAACCTTAGCGCATATCCTTACTATGCCTTTTTTGACACTGCTGCGTTAAAAAACTTGTGTTTATGACACGATAATCCCTGTGTTTTTTGCCTTGCATTGTCAAAAAATTCACAGCAATTATAGGCATTAGAGTTTTTATAGAGACTCCTTTTGCAATATTAAATGTTTATTGCTCATAAGCTGCTCTTTGAGGTAACTCCGTTAAGATTCTAAACTAGACCTATACAGAATAGTTAGCAACGATTGTCCTTAAGTCATTAAGCAACCTCTCATACAGTGTATAGACACTCAATCTTTCCTCCTCAGTAGTTTGGTTGGTCTGGTTTAGAATCTTATCTACGTTACTAGAGCAATCGCAATAAACATTTAATCAAATTAGCAAACTCGCAAAATAATAAGACAAGAAAGACATAAATGAATTTTGCTCAGACACTGCTAATTTGAAATATTAAATGTTTATTGCTCATAAACCGCTCTTTGAGGTAACTCCGTTAAGATTCTAAACTAGACCTATACAGTATATTGTCCCTAAGTATTAAGCAACCGCTCATACGCCGCACAGACAGTCAAACTTCCATCCTCCTCACTACTTTTTTGGTTGGTCTACTTTAGAATCTTATCTACGTTACCAGAGCAATCGCAACAAACATTTAATCAAATTAGCAAACTCGCAAAATAATAAGACAAGAAAGACATAACTGTATTTAGCTTCATACAATTTAACATTAAATGTTTATTGCTCATAAGCCGCTCTTTAAGGTAATTCCGATAAAACACTAAACTATCTTTAGAGAGAATGTTCTTTCTACATTTTGTTAATCCAAAGCTGCAGGCGCGCTAACTCCAAAATAAGTTTCATATATTTTTTTTGCTATTGGCACAGCGTTTAAACCACCGCCGCCGCCATTTTCAACAATAACTGCCATTGCAATTTCTGGAGCCTGTGAAGGAGCATACGAAATAAACCAAGCATGATCTTTTTGGTGTGGGATTTGTGTGGTGCCTGTTTTGCCTGATATTTTTATGCCAGGTATTTTGCATCTTCTTGCTGTACCATTTTCAACAACTTCTAAAAGAGATTTGTGCAAAAATTCCCAAGTTTTGTTGGAAAGTTCTATTTTATTTTCGTTTAGTGTTTCTTTATATTTATAAACTTCGTTGCCGTTTAAGTCTAAAATTTTATCAACCACATAAGGTTTATGGACAACACCTTTGTTTGCAATGACGGACATAATGTTGGCCATTTGTAGAGGCGTTACACAAAGTGCACCTTGTCCTATTGCAAAAACTAATGTGTCTCCTTGTAGCCAAGGTATTTTAAATTTTGTTTTTTTCCATTCTGGTGTTGGAATAAAACCTTGCTTTTCGTTTGGCAAGTCTATTAGAGTTTTTTGTCCGAACAGAAATTTTCTAGTATATAGTTCTAAATTCTTTATGCCAAATCTTAAACTCAAGTTATAAAAATAAACATTACATGAAACTGCCATAGCTGAAATTAAGTTTAATCTACCGTGAGCAGTTTTGTGATAACAGATGTAGATTCTATCACCTAGCTCAAATTTGCCTTTGCATTCTATAGTTTCGTAAGGGTTAATATCAAGCAAATCCATAGCTGCAGCAAAAGTAACAATCTTGAATGTAGATCCTGGAGGGTATAAAGCTTGCAGTGCTCTGTTAAAGAGTGGAAGTTTTTTATCTTTTAAATACTTGCTAATTTTTTTATTTAAGATTTTGTTTGAGTCAAACCCAGGACATGACACTAAAGCTTTTACTGCCCCGGTTTTTACGTCTAAAACAACTACCGCCCCTCTACCTGTATCGCTATGTTTTAAAGCATTGTATGCACAGTGTTGAAGTTTTAAATCTATAGTAGAGTATACATTATTTCCAGACTCAGACGGGATATAGTTTGACGTTCTTACTTTGTATCCTTTAGCGTTGACTTCTATTTGCCAACCACCTTCCTCACCTTGTAGATACTCGTCGTAGAATTGTTCTATACCTCCTCTACCAATATAGTCTCCTAGTTTGTAACCCAGTTCAGACAAAGATTCCATCTCATTTGATTGTATCTGACTAACATAACCTACTACGTGGCTAGTTTGTTTAGAAAAATGGTATAAACGTTTAGGTTCTTTTGTTATATAAACTCCTTTTAGTTTAAATTTTTTTTCTTGAATTTTAAATATGTCGTTAAGAGTTAGATTTTCTGCAAGAACTATAACTTTTCTACCATACTTAGAAAAAACGCTACTGGAAGGTTTAATTTCTTTTTTTAAAATTGCGCTTATCTCTGACAAAATTTGGTCTGAAGGTTTTTGGTGGTCTAGATAAGGATAGTACAATAAAACGTATGAGTTTTTGCTTTCTGCAAGCACTTGGTTGTCTAAAGAATATATAATGCCTCTTTTAGCACATTCTTTAGTATTGTGAATCCTTTGTTGTTCTGAAATATTTTTATACCTGCGACCCTTTATAACTTGCAAATAAAAAAGACGAAAAGATAAACTTGCAAATAAAAATATAAAAAACACAAGGATTGCCTTGTGTTTAACAAGAAAAGCTTCGTAGGCAAATTTGTCTTTTTTTTGCCAAACCATCTACACTCCCTTTAAAACACGACGTAAAACATAAAAAACGAAAGGGGTTATAGCCACTGTAGCTAAAATTTTTGAGATGTTTTTAAGCACACTAATATTTGAACTGCACAACACGTTGTTTTGCATTATAATACAGCTAACTAAATAAATTCCTAGGTTGTAAACTAAACTTGTAACAAGCACAATAGCACACTGAAAAAAAATATTGTCAGCGTCAAACTTTTTGTCTAATTTTCCAGAAAAATAGCCTAACATTGTAAACAGCATTGCCCTTGTTGTAAAAATGTCTGTAGAAAAAACGTCCCAAGTAAAGCCAAACAAAAAGCCTATAATTTGTGCGTCAAAAGAACCTTTCATAAGACCTATACAAACAATTAACACTAAAATAAAGTTTGGTGAAATTCCAAAAACGTTTAAGTATTGATTAAGGAAAAATTGCAGCAAACAAAAAACTATATAAATTAAAAAATAAAGTGCTGGTTTTTTCATTCTTTTTGTTCCATAGGTACTAAAATAATCGCTATATTTGAAGAGCCCATATCAAAATAAACTTCCGCAGTGGCAGTTTGAAAATCTACATATGGGTCTTGCTCAATATTTTTAATAACACCTACAGGAATCCCTTCATTAAAGAAAGAACTTAAGTTGCTAACTACAAGCTCGTCACCGGGTTTAACATCTACGCTTAGTGGTATATAAGTTACTTTAACTAAATTCGAGTTAAAGCCTTCGACCAAACAATTTACACCTTTGTTTTTAATTTCTGCTGGCAAAACAGATTCCGAGTTGGTTATTAGAGAAACTTTGGATGATTTTTTGTAAGTTTCAACTATAGTGCCTATTGCACACAAACTGTTTTTTGTTTTACTAAAAACAACAGCGGGCAGTCCATTATAAAGACCGTCTTCTAAGCCTTTGTCTATTATAAAACTCTGATACCACAAGCTAGGTTCTCTAACTGTAATTTTAGTGTAGATAGATTCTGTGTTGTTAATTTTGTCTAACTTGATAAGTTTTACCAAGTCCTCGTACTCACGGGTTATTGACTTGTAATTACGAAGTTGGTCTGTTAATTCTTGATTTTTTTGTTTATAAGATATATTTTCTTGATGCAGATAGATTAAAGATTTAATATTATCAGCAAAGTTGCCAGAAAATTTAAAAATGTCGCTTGCTACACTTAGACTGGGATAGGCCATATAATAAACAAAATGTTTTATACACTTTAGAGTAGAAAAAAACTTGCCAAACATAAACAAAAAACATATCAGCAATAAAATTACAAAAACAATATTTTCATATTTTGATTTTTGATATAAATTCATTTCATCTTAAAAAACCCAAAAAATTGTTTTATATATTTTTCTTCTTAGATTTTTTTATATTGTCAAGCTCTTCTAAATATGCACCAGTTCCTCTTACTACACAAGTAACAGGGTCGTCTGCACGATTTACAGGAAGTTGTGTCTCTTGAGATAACAATTCAGGGAATCCTTTTACTAAAGAGCCTCCGCCACTAAGTATTATACCTTTATCTACAATGTCTGCAGAAAGCTCCGGAAGAGTTTCTTCTAAAGCAGATTTTACTATTTCTACTATTTTTCTTATAGGATCTTCTAAGGCTATTCTAACTTCTTCTGAACACATTGTTACAGTTTTAGGAAGGCCTGTAAGCAAATCTCTACCTTTTACATCCATGGACAACTCTTGATCTAAAGGAAAAACTGAACCAATTTGCATTTTTACTGATTCTGCAGTATTTTCTCCAATTGCAAGATTATATTTACGTCTAAAATATTGAACAATAGCTTCATCCATCTTGTCACCAGCAACTTCTAAAGATTTTGCTACTACCATACCACCTAAAGAAACAACAGCAACTTCTGTTGTGCCTCCACCAATATCTACTATCATACTACCCTCAGGATCTTCAATAGGAATTCCTGCCCCAATTGCTGCTGCCATAGGTTCATCTATAAGATATACTTCTCTTGCACCCGCTTGTTCTGCAGATTCTCTCACTGCTCTTCGTTCAACTTCTGTTATCCCGGAAGGTACACCTATAACTACTCTTGGATGAAGAAGCGCTCTTTTATTATGCACTTTTTTTATAAAATATCTGATCATTTTTTCTGTGGCTTCAAAGTCTGCTATAACACCATTTTTAAGAGGCCTTACAGCAATAATATTTGCAGGAGTTTTGCCTAACATTTTCTTTGCATCAATGCCAATAGCTAAAATTTGCTTTGTCTCTTTATCCATAGCAACTACTGAAGGTTCTCTTAAAACAATATTTTTGCCTTTAATGTATACTAAAACCGAAGCTGTACCAAGGTCTATACCCATATCGTATGAAAATAAACCAAAAATATAATTAAACATTTACAGTTTTCTCCGTATTTAAAATTAGTAAATAACAAAGTTAGAATGCACATAATTAAGCTAACACAACATAAAACTTTATAGGATTATTATCTTATCAACACTCTAAGCTCTTTAATATTTAAATAAATATAAATTTATCAGTTTGACTATAACAAAAATTTGTTAAACAACTAATCTGACTACAGCTATTTCTGCGCTATCACCACGCCTTGTTCCAACTTTTAAAATTTGTGTGTATCCGCCATGTCTTTCTTTGTACCTTGGAACCAAAACATCAAAAACTTTTTTTGCAATATCTTTGCTATGTATTTCACTATTTATTGCTCTTATAGCACTTAAATCTGCTTTTTTTGCTTTTGTTACAAGCTTTTCAGCGTAACTTACAAGCTCTTTGGCTTTTGGAAGCGTAGTAGTTATTTTTTCATGAAGAAACAATTGAGCAGTTAAATTGCGAAGTAACGCTTTTTTATGTGAGCTTGTTACCCCAAGCTTACTGCCATTATAAGTTTTTATCATTTCTTTGCTCCCTTCTTAATTTTCATTCCAAATGTTAAGTTTAACGCTTCAACCTTGCCTTTTATCTCTTCAAACGAACGTTGTCCAAGCCTCCTAAGGTTTAATATTTCGTCTTCTCTCAACTGTACAAGCCCGCCAATAGTTCTTATACCAGCATTTAGTAAACCGTTTGAAGATCTTCTCGAAAGTCTCATAGTGCTTATATTTTGCCCAAAAACGTCTTCTTCGTCTGCATTTTGTTCAGTAGAAGAATTGTCTACAACAATCTCTTCATCTTCTACTGGGTCACCAGTAAACGTTACCAAACTATTTCTAAATATTTTTGCAGACTTTATTAAAGCATCTTTAGGGGAAATAGACCCATCTGTCCAAATTTCTATAACAAGCCTATCGTAATTTAAAGTTTGTTCTACACGCGTGTTTTCGACTTCATAATTGACTTTCGTTACAGGTGAAAACAAAGAATCCAAAAGAATTGTGCCTACAGAATCTTTAGAAGATTTTAACTCTTCAGCAAGTACGTACCCTTTCCCCATATTTACTTCCATTTCCATTTCAAGGACTGTACCATTATCTATATGTGCAATTTCTTGTTCTGGGTTCATTATTTCAACATTAAGATGCATTTCAATATCTTTTGCAGTTACTTTCCCTGGATTTGTTGCTTTAAGATAGAGTGTTTCAGGCCCATCTGAACTATTAAGTTTAACTCTAACTTTTTTTAAATTTAAAACTATTTGGGCAACATCTTCTTTAACACCTTTAATAACGGCAAACTCGTGCAAAGCACCTGTAACTTTTACAGAAGTTATAGCTGCACCATTTAAGCTAGAAAGAAGCACCCTTCTTAGCGAATTTCCAATTGTATGACCATAACCACGTTCAAAAGGACCTGCTGTAAAACAGCCATAGAACGGAGTGTAAGTTTTTTCATCTAAAACAAGTTTACGTAATTTTTCTAAATCCGGTGCGTTCATTATTTTATAACCTCACTAAAACAACTTTGTAGTTGTTAGTTTATTTTGAATAGTATTCAACAATAAGCTGACTCTTGATAGGGTGGGACGCTTCTCCTGCAAGCGGCTCACTTACAACTGTTCCTGCTATTTTGTTTTTGTCAAAATTTAGCCAAGCAGGAATATTTGATGCTGTTTTTTCAAGCAAATTCTTTATAACAGCATTGGTTTTATATTTTTCAGGTACTGTTATAACGTCGCCAACTTTAACTTGATAACGAGGCACGTCTATCTTTTTGTCGTTTACTAAAATATTGCCATGGTTGACAATTTGTCTTGCCATTTTCTTAGAAGATGCAAACCCTAACCTAAAAACTACATTGTCTAACCTCATTTCTAAAAGTTTAAGAAGATTGTCGCCAGTAGAACCTTTCATTTTTTCTGCAACTTCATAATAATGAACAAACTGTTCTTCTGTTAAATCATAAACTCTTCTTGCTTTTTGTTTTTCACGCAAATGTTTGGCGTAGTCAGACATTTTACCTTTGATAGCTCCATGCTGACCAGGACCATTCTTTCCTCTTTTTCTGTCAAGAGTACAATTAGAAGAACATCTTTCCCCTTTTAGAAAAAGCTTTTCTCTTTCACGACGACACAATTTACACACTGACCCTAAATAACGTGACATCTATTAAAACCCTCCCAGGTTTATTTACAAAATCTTTTTATATAAACATATTTAACAGCAGCCGTTGTGCCAAATATTGTTTTAATTACACTCTTCTTAGTTTTTGTGGACGACAACCGTCGTGAGGAACCGCAGTAACGTCCTTTATAGCTGTTATGCCAAGACCTGCACTTTGCAAGCCTCTTATGGCAGTTTCTCTTCCAGGTCCTGGACCGTTAATAAAAACTGCTAGTTGTTTTACACCCATATCTAAAGCTTTTTTACCTACAGAAGAAGCTGCAAGTTGTGCCGCAAAAGGAGTCCCCTTTTTTGTCCCTTTAAAACCAGAAACACCTGCTGAAGACCAAGCTAGAGTGTTTCCTCTTTCGTCTGTTATATTAACAATAGTGTTGTTAAATGTTGACATTATATATGCTCTTGCCGCAGAGCCGGTAAATTTCTTTTTCTTAGAACTACCGGTCTTTTTTTCTTCTACCATACTTCCTCCGTATTTTATTTATGTTTATAATTTTTATTTTGTTTTATTAAAAAAACTAACCTTTCTTTTGGTCTTGAGCTTTTCCTGCACCTACAGTTTTTCTCTTACCACGTCTTGTACGTGCGTTTGTTTTAGTTCTTTGCCCTCTTACAGGAAGGTTTCTTCTGTGCCTAGACCCTCTATAACTGGCTATTTCTATAAGTCTTTTTATGTTTGTTTGAATTTCTCTTCTAAGATCGCCTTCTACTTTTAAGTTTTTAGTTATAAGATTATTAATTCTATTAACTTCTTCTTCTGTCAAATTTTTAACTCTTTTAGCAGGATCTAAAGAAAGTTCTGCGATAATTTCGTTTGATGTTGTAGGTCCGATACCATAAATATATCTTAATGCTATATCAAGCCTTTTATTTTTTGGTAACTCTACTCCAGCTACACGAGCCATTTATTATCCTCCGGATTTTGTGTCTCTATTTTTATATATTCAAAAAAAGCAGTTATGTTTTTTCAACAGATAAAATTAATAAAATATTTATCCTTGTCTTTGCTTATGTCTAGGATCTTGGCATACTACTCGTACTACACCTTTACGTTTTACTACTTTGCATTTTTGACAAATAGGTTTCACTGATGCTCTAACTTTCATTTTGATACTCCGTATATTTCTATATATTTTAATTCAACAAAGCGTGTATATTATACCACAAAAATAACAACTTTTAAATCTTGTTTTTGAACAAAACTAAACAAGATTCTACCCCTGAAAAAAATAGAACAATATACTATTTTTCTCTATATACTATTCTGCCTCTTGACAAATCGTAAGGAGAAAGTTCCACTTTGATTTTGTCTCCGGGAAGGATTTTTATGTAATGTATTCTCATTTTGCCACAAATATGCGCCAAAATAATGGATCCTCCCTCTAAAAGTTTCACTCTAAAAACTGCATTGGGCAAAGCTTCCAGTATTTTACCTTCAACAATAATTTTTTCTTCTTTAGCCATTTTATACCTTTGTTAAAATTTCATAACCATGTTCTCTTATAGCAACTGTATGTTCAAAATGAGCACTTAAACTGCCATCTTTTGTAACAATGGTCCAACCGTCATCTAACATAACAACCTCATAACTTCCTACATTTACCATAGGTTCTATTGCTAAAACCATTCCACATAGAAGCTTTATGCCTGTATTTGCTTTTCCGTAATTTGGTATTTGTGGATCTTCATGTAAAGATCTGCCAATACCATGCCCAACAAAATCTCTTACAACAGAGAAATTTTCATTTTCTACTGTTTCTTGCACAGCACAAGAAATGTCGCCAAGACGATTGTTTGGCAATGCTTGTGCAATGCCTTTTTCTAAAGACATTTCTGTAACTCTAAGAAGTTTAGATGCGATGTCGGAAATATTACCGACTACATAGGTTTTTGCTGCATCACTGTAATAACCTTCATAAAGAACACCTACATCCACAGAAACAATGTCGCCATCTTTAAGCACACGAGAAACATTCGGAATCCCATGCACAACTTCGTTGTTTATAGACACACACGCTGAAGCTGGAAAAGGATAACTTATACCTTTTTCCCCTAAAAAAGCTGGCACCATTTTTGATGACCTTATATACTTTTCTACAAATATGTCTATATCTTTAGTCGTTATGTTAGGTTTTATTATTTCAGAAAGTTTATCTAAAATTTCACCTACAACTTTACCGGCAATTTTCATTTTTTCAATTTCTCTTGCCGTTTTCAACTCAATATTGAGGTTTTTAAAAAACATTTGAAACTCCACAAAACAAGCTAAACTATACTCAAATTTTAATATAAAGTATCTTTAAGAACTTTTATTTAATGTTTTCACTTATTTGATTAAAAACTTCAAATTCTGATTTTAAACCGTCTATTTTAACAAGAGCACCCTTTTGTCTATAATATTCAATTAACGGTTTTGTTTGGGTTTCATAAATAGTAAGCCTGTTTTTTACAACTTCTTCTTTATCGTCATCTCTTTGAATAAGTTCTTTTTTGCAGAAGTCACACTTATTGTCCTCTTTTGGAGGAATGAAAAATACGTTGTAACTTGCTCCACAAGAGCAAACTCTTCTGCCCGATGTTCTTTTAATTACTTCCTTATACTCTAAATCTATAAAAAATACTGCGTCTATCTTAATGTTTTCTGCCTCAAGTATTACGTCTAAAGCTTGCGCTTGCACTAGTGTTCTTGGGAAACCATCTAAAAGAAACCCTTTTTTTGCATCCTCTTGCAAAAGACGATTCTTGACCATATTTACAACTATTTCATCTGAGATAAGCTGACCAGAAGCAACAAGTTTACTTATAACTTCGTTTGACTTTGTGTCTTCTCTAAACATATCCCCTGTAGATAAATGAACTATGCCAAATTTATCTACAATTTTTTTTGCTTGTGTACCTTTACCTGCACCTGGAGGACCCATTAATATGTAGTTCATTTTATTATCTCTTTCTTATAATAGCATCTATTTCAATAACGCAAAATTTTTACAACACTTTTAAATCATCGTCAACAAAACTAAGCGAAGTTCGTTTATATTTTAAGACACAACATTTTAAATTTAGTAGGCTACACTCACAGCGACAAAGAATACATCAACAAGCATGTAAACCGACGTGTGAAGAAGCATAAATTTAAAAGACAAGCCATTACCTAACATTGAACCAACGACCTTTGATACGTCCCTCTTTCATAAACCCCTCATAATGTCTCATGATTAGATGAGACTCTATCTGTCCAACAGTGTCAAGAGCAACACCTACGACAATAAGTAAAGATGTTCCTCCAAAGAAAAATGGCGCACTCATTGCAGAACGCAAGTAGTCAGGAAGAACTGCAATGCCGGCAACAAACAATGCGCCGCCAAGAGTGATTCGTTCTAAAACTTTTTGTATATAAGTGGCTGTTGGTTCCCCTGGTCTTACGCCTGGCACAAATCCACCTGACTTTTTCATATTTTCTGCCAAATCTTTAGGGTTAAAAGATATGGAATTATAAAAATAACAGAAAAATATAACCAAAAATGCATAAATTCCACTATACATTACCGAACTGCCATTAAACCATTCCATAATTTTTTTAGCTATAGGATAACCTAAAAATGTCCATTCTGGCGCAAATTGAGCTATAGTAAGTGGAGCAGACAATATAGACATTGAGAATATAACAGCTATAACGCCTGACTGATCAACTTTTATAGGCAAAAAGGAAGTTTGCCCACCGTACGTTTTTCTTCCAACCATCTTTTTTGCATAATGAACAGGAATTCTTCTCTGAGCTGTCTCTACCCACACTACAGCAATTAAAACTGCAATTACTATAGCTGTTAAAGTTAAAGCAAAAAATATTGAAAGTTCTTCCATTTGAACAAGTTTGACAATGCTCATAACAGCGTATGGAAGTCTTTCTACAATACCTGAAAATATTATAATAGAAATTCCGTTACCTATGCCTCTGTCTGTAACTTGTTCTCCAAGCCACATAATTAACACTGTACCTGTAACAAGTGTAGTACCTGTTAAAGCAATCCAAGACCATGAAGGATCAACAACTATAGGAAGCCCTGAAGGGGTAGGCAATTTTGTTATCGCCATAGTTAAGCCGAAAGACTGTATAGACCCTAATATAAGTGTCCCGTATCTTGTAATCTGTGTAAGCTTTTTTCTTCCTTGTTCGCCTTCTTTGGCAAGTCTGTCTAAATAAGGTATTATATGAGCACCTTGTAGCAAGCTCATTATAATAGAAGCGTTAATGTATGGCATAATACCCATAGAAAAAACTGACATTCTATTTAAAGCGCCACCAGAAAACATGTCTAAAAATCCAAGTAACCCATTACTTTGTGCAGCAAAAAAAGATTTTACTGCTTCGCTATTTATGCCAGGAATAGGCACAGTTGCACCAATTCTGTATGCAACAATTATAAGCAATGTAAAAATTACTCTTTTCCTAAGTTCTGGCACTCTAAAAATATCAGAAAAACTTTTCAACATATTTTTCCCCTGCTGTTGGATTTTATCAGGGTTTTAAATTAAAATTTTTGAGCTACAACTTTAATAGTTAAAACGTTTAATTTATAATTTCAGCTTTGCCGCCTGCAGATTTAATTTTTTCTATTGCAGATTTAGAAAAAGCTGTAACTTTAATTGTTAAAGATTTTTTAAGCTCCCCTACACCTAAAATTTTTATCAACTTTGCTTTTTTTACCATGCCAGCTTGTTTTAAGGTCGTAGGGGTGACCTCTAGGCCAGATTCAAACTTATTTAAACTTTCAACATTTACAATTTCGTATTCTTTACGGAACTGATTATTAAAACCTCTTTTAGGAATTCTCCTAAATAAAGGCATCTGTCCACCTTCAAATCCTATCTTTTTTGACCCGTCGCCAGAACGAGCTTTCTGCCCTTTAGAACCACGAGTAGATGTACGACCATGGCCAGACCCTACTCCACGCCCTACTATTTTCTTTCTATGTTTTGAGCCTTTTTGAGGCTTTAAATTATGTAAGCCTATCATTTATCTCTACCGTTCCTTTTCCTCTAATTTCAGCAACTTCTTCTGCTGAACGAAGTTCTTTAAGAGCCTCTATCGTTGCATAAACCACATTAAAAGGATTTGAAGAACGCATTGACTTTGTAAGGATATCTTTAATTCCTACAGCTTCAAGAACTGCTCTTACAGCTCCTCCTGCAATAACGCCTGTACCAGGAGCCGCTGGTTTTAACAAAACCTTTCCAGACCCTGAAACGCCTATTATTTCATGAGGTATGGTACTGCCTTTAAGTTGTACAGAAACCATATGTCTTGCTGCCTTAGTACTGCCTTTCTGTATTGCAGATTGAACCTCGTTTGCTTTGCCAAGACCACAACCAACCTTACCAGATTCGTCTCCTACAACTACCAAAGCATTAAAAGAAAACCTTTTGCCACCTTTAACAACTTTTGAAACTCTGTTGACGACCACAATTGTTTCTTTTAAACCACCATCATTTTGTTGTTTACCTATTTTTTCAGCCAACTTGTCCTCCTAAGACATACGCTACCGTGTTAATATACCATTTAAAATTGTGTTAGAATTCTAAACCATTTTCCCTAGCAGCGTCTGCAAGAGCTTTTACTTTACCTGTATACTCGTAACCTCTACGATCAAAAACAACTTTTTTTATACCTTTTTGAGTTGCCTTTTTTGCAATCAAATCACCAACAGACTTAGCAGCTGCAACGGTATCTGTAACTTTCAATTTTCCTTTAAGTTCCGGAGATAGTGTTGACGCAGCTGCAAGAGTAGCACCTTTACTATCGTCTATAACCTGGGCATAAATATGCTTATGTCCACGATAAACACTTAAACGAGGTTTTTCTTGAGTTCCTTCTATTTTACTTCTTACCCTTTTTACACGATAATCAAATCTTTTATTTGAACCTTTCATCTAATATCCTCTATTTTTTTGTCTGTTCTTACCATGTTAACTATTAGACAAAACAAATCTTCTATTTTTAGAAACCTAACTACAAAAATTTATTTTTTACCACTTGCAGCAGCTTTACCCGCCTTTCTAATAATTTTTTCACCTAAATATCTTATACCAAAACCTTTATATGGCTCTGGCGGTTTTACAGCTCTAATTTTAGCTGCAAAAGCGCCTACTTCATATTTGTCTATACCTGTTACAGTTATTAAAGTGTTTTTGTCAGGAGTAAGAACAGCTGTAACTTTAACTGTGGAAGGTATTTCAAGGTTTACTAAATGCGAAAAACCGACAGCTAAAACTAGCTTTTTCCCGCCTTCTATATTTACTTTAAACCCAAGACCTATCGCTTCCAATTCTTTTTTAAATCCTTTTGTAACACCTTCAACCATATTTACAATAAGGCCTCTTGTAAGACCATGAAACATATTATGTTCTCTAGAGCTGCCAAGCGATTCAACAAGTATATTATCTTTCTCAACTTTTACATTTATTTTATTGTCAATTACTTGTGAAAGTTTCCCGCTGGGACCTGTTATTTCTAACACACCATTTTTAAACTCCGCTTTCACCTTCTCCGGAATATGAACCGGTCTTTTGCCTAAGCGACTCATTGTTTGACCCTCAATATAAATTTTTACAAAAGTAATAAATTTGTAATTTTATTAACTACACTTCAAACCAAGTCCCTACTTTGAACCAGATTCTTGCAAAGACAAAAATCTTTACCAAACTAAGCCCAACACTTCCCCGCCAACTTTTTCTTTCCTTGCATTTGCATCTGTCATTAAACCTTTAGAGGTAGAAACTATAGCAATGCCTAGCCCGCCAACAGATTTTGGCATATCTTCATACCCTCTGTATATCCTTAAACTGGATTTAGAAATTCTTTTTATTCCTTTAAGAACTTGTTTGCCAGTTAAAGTGTACTTTAGATAAACTCTTAAAACGCCCTGCTTAGTGTCTTCAATATTCTTATAACCTGAAATATAACCTTCATCTTTTAAAATTTTAGCTATTTCCATTTTCATCTTTGAAGATGGGATATCTACTTTTTCGTGTAATTTTGCATTCGCGTTACGAATACGTGCAAACATATCGGAAATTGGATCTGTAATCATTAAACCGACCTCTTTTTAAATTATTACCAACTTGATTTTGTAAGCCCTGGTATTTCACCATTGTGCGCTAATTTGCGCAAACATATCCTGCAAAGTCCAAAATCTCTGTAAAAACCACGTGGTCTCCCACACAGGCGACATCTGTTTCTGTGCCGTGTTACAAATTTTTGAGGCTTACGCATTTTTGCTTCTGCTGAAGTTGTTGCCATAGAAAAATATCCTTTGCTCTTTTGCGTTTCTATTTATTATCTCTTTTTTTAAAAGGCATACCAAGCGTCTCTAACAAGGCTTTTGCTTGCTCATCTTTTTTGGCTGTTGTTACTATTGTGATGTTCATACCTCTAGCTTTGTCTGACTTTTCAACGGCAATTTCTGGGAATATATACTGTTCTGAAAGGCCCAGATTTAAGTTCCCTTTATTGTCAAAACCGTTAGGTTCTATGCCTCTAAAGTCTCTTATACGAGGCATGGCTACATTTATTAGCCTGTCGAAAAATTCATACATCATTGCATTTCTTAACGTTACTTTAATACCTATTGGCATTCCTTGGCGTAATTTAAAGTTAGATATAGATTGTTTTGCCCTGCACACTAACGGTTTTTGGCCTGTAATAGCTGCAAGTTCTGCAGATGCAATATCTAAAACTTTAATATTATCTTTTGCTTCACTTAAACCTATATTAACAACAATTTTGCTAAGTCTAGGGACTTGATGGATATTTTTTAAATTAAACTGTTTTTTTAATTTGTTTACAACATTTTCTTGATAAATTTTTTTCAAACGAGGTTGATTCATTTTATTCTTTCCTTATTATTGCCTTTATTCTCCAATTATGCTATCATTTCTCCACATTTACGGCATAACCTTACTTTTTTACCATCGGAAAGCTTATCAAATTTAGGCCTTAAAGCTTGCTCACACTTTGGACATATAAGCATAACCTTACTTATAGCAATAGGAGCTTCTTTTTCACGAATTCCACCTGCATCTCTTTGAGTAGGTTTTGTATGCCTTTTTACAAAATTTATTTTTGAAACAATAACTTTACCTTTATCCGGGAAAACGTCAAGAACTTCACCTTTTTTACCTTTGTCTTTACCGGATAATACTACAACTTTGTCTTTCTTCTTAATGTTAAGCATTTTTATATCCTGTTTGTTTTTCGCTTAAAAACTATCTCTTTGACTGTTATCCCCACCAATGTAGTTAGAGATTAAATTACTTCCGGAGCTAAAGATATTATCTTAAGATAATTGTTCTCTCTTAACTCTCTTGCTACCGGGCCAAAAATACGTGTACCTTTTGGCTCGCCTTCATCATTAATTATTACAGCAGCATTGTCGTCAAACTTAATATACGTACCGTCAGCACGACGTACTTCTTTTACTGTACGAATAACAACAGCTTTAACAACTTCACCTTTTTTTATATTTCCATGCGGTAAAGCGTCCTGTACTGAAGCGTGAATTACGTCCCCAATACTTGCATAACGACGTTTTAAACCTTTTGTAACTCTAAAACAACGAATTTTTTTTGCACCTGAATTATCTGCTACGGTTAATATAGTTCTTTCCTGAATCATTCTGTTATCCTTGGATAAACTTAATTTTTAAATTTCTGCTGCTTTTTTTATAACTTCCATCAACACCCATCTTTTTGTTTTTGACATTGGTCTTGATTCCATTATTGTAACCGTGTCGCCAATATGAGAGATGTTCTTCTCATCGTGCACAGCAAACTTAACTTTCCTGCGAAGCACACGGTCATATAAGGAGTGGCGATACGTTCTTTCTATAGAAACCAGTCTTGTCTTATCGCTTTTATCACTTACAACTATACCTGTGCGACATTTGCGTTTATTGCGTTCCTGTGACATTATTCCTTCCTATTCTATTAGTCTATATTTAGGCTCTTTTCTTTTTTGATTAACCAAAGTTTTAATTCTTGCAATATCTCTTCTCATTCCTCTAATTTCTAGAGGGTTCTTTACGGGCGCTGTTTGATGACGAAATTTTAATCTAAAAAGTTTGTCCTGTAATTGACTAAGCTTTAGAGAAAGTTCAGTCTCTGTCATATTTTTTATTTCGTTCCAATTTTTACTTTTCATCATACCCTCAAATATCAGCCCTAACTAAAATTTTTGTACGTATAGGAAGTTTGTTTGAGGCAAGCTTTAAAGCTTTACGTGCTTCAGCTTCTGGAAGACCTTCCATTTCAAACATTATCCTACCAGGTTTTACAACTGCAACCCAAAATTGCGGATCGCCTTTACCTTTACCCATTCTCGTTTCAGCAGGTTTCTTAGTTATTGGTTTATCAGGGAATATTCTGATCCAAACTTTTCCACCTTTCTTGGTAAATCTTGTAAGTGTTACACGAGCAGCTTCTATCTGATTACTATTTATCCATACAGGTTCAAGAGCTTGAAGACCATATTTACCAAAAGCTAAATAAGTGCCTCCTTTAGCTTTGCCCTTCATTCTTCCTCTATGTGTTTTTCTATATTTAACTCTTTTTGGCATCAACATAATCAACGTCCTTTAGTCTTTATATCTTAAATTATTTAGGCGCTTTTTTGCTTTTAGCAGCTTTCATTTATGCTAAAGGCCCTTCACCTTCAACAAGCTTGGCTTCTTCAATCAAATCTTTGGTAGTCTTTTTAAAAAGTTCTTTCTTGAATATCCAAACTTTTACACCAATTTGTCCCATTGTCGTATAACTTTCAGCAAAACCATAGTCAATGTCAGCTCTAAAAGTCTGCAAAGGAATTCTGCCCTCTTTTAGCCATTCAGTCCTTGCAATTTCTGCACCGCCAAGTCTGCCAGAAACCATAACTTTTATACCACAAGCACCTGCAGCCATAGCTTTTTCTATAGTCTTTTTCATTGCTCTTCTAAAAGAAATTTGTTTTTCTAACTGAAAAGCAATACCTTCAGCAGCAAGTTGAGCGTCTAATTCAGGTTTTTTTATTTCCATAACGTTTACAAAACTTTTCTTTGACGTCATAGATTCAATATCTTTCCTTAAATTTTCTATGCCTTGGCCACCTTTGCCAATAACAATTCCGGGGCGAGATGTATAGATGTTAACACGTATGTACTTCCCGGGTCTTTCAATAACAATTTTAGACACAGACTTGAGTTGATTTTTTAAATAAACTCTTAAACGACGATCTTCTTCTATAAAATCAGGCATCTCTTTTAAACTAAACCATTTAGATTCCCAATCTCTAATATATCCTAATCTTACACTTTTGGGATGTACTTTATGACCCATTTTTATACCTTTCCTATCCTAATTTTTATCTTACTTTACTTGCGTTTCTTTACTTACCTTTGCACTTTTGACAATCTTTTTCTTTCTCTTATCTGTAACATCAACATCTGTAACTACTATAGTAAGATGAGATGTTCTCTTTTTTATAGGTAGACCTCGCCCTTGAGGGCCTGGTCTCATTCTTTTTAAAATAGGGCCGTTACCTACCCAAGCTTCTTTTACTTTAAGATTTGAATAATCTTTAAGTTTACCCGAATTCGCTGTTGCGCTTTTTAAAACTTTAGTGACAAGCGTTGCAGCAGATTTAGGAAGAAAAGAAAGAACTTCAAACGCTTTGTCTACCTTTTTATTTCTTATAAGCGTTAGCACTTGATTAACTTTTCTTGGAGTATATCTAACGAATTTCGCTGTTGCCTTTGCTTGCATCTTTGTATCCTTTTTTTCTTGTTCAACAATTACTTAACTTATAAATGTTGGATATTTCTTGTTGTTAAACACAACAACACATGTCGCAAATACTATTTACGTAAGCGACGTTTCTTGTTTTGTCATCCCGCCATGACCTTTAAAGACTCTGGTTGGGGAAAATTCTCCTAACTTATGGCCTACCATTTGTTCTGAAATAAATATAGGGAGAAACTTCTTCCCATTATGTATTGCTATTGTGTGTCCTACAAATTCCGGAGTTATAGTGCAAGACCTTGCCCAAGTTTTTATAACTTTTTTATTTCCTTCTTCATTAAGCTTTTGCATTTTTTTTAAAAGTTTTGCGTCTACGTAAGGACCTTTTTTTGTTGAACGACTCATCTATTATTTCCTCCGCTTACTTCTTAGCTTTATTACGATGGCTTACTATTACCCAGTCCCAAACCTTTCTAGGTCTTGTTTTAAACCCTTTAGCAGGCTGGTTCCAAGGGCTTCTAGGTTGGTTGTTACCTTTAGATCTACCTCTACCGCCTCCATGAGGATGGTCAACAGAGTTCATTGCAGTTCCGCGCACATGAGGTTTTTTACCCATATGACGGTTTCTTCCTGCAGAGCCTATCGTAATATTTTCGTGGTCCAAATTGCCTACCTGTCCAACAGTAGCATAACAGTTTACTCGGATAAGCCTTATCTCGCCAGAAGGCATTCTTATGTGAGCATATTGGCCCTCTTTTGCTAAAAGCTGGGCAGCTGCACCGGCTGAACGCGCAAGCTGTGCACCTTTACCTACTGCAAGCTCCAAGTTATGTATAAAAGTACCTACAGGAATATTTGTAAGAGGAAGAGCGTTACCTGGTTTTATCTCGGCATCCGGTCCGGAAACCAAGGTGTCTCCAACTTTTACACCTACAGGCTGTATTATATATCTTTTTTCTCCGTCCTGATATTGCAAAAGAGCTATTCTGCTTGAACGGTTAGGATCGTATTCAATTGCAACAACTTTGGCTGGAATATTAAACTTATCTCTTTTAAAATCTATAATTCTATAAAATCTTTTGTGTCCACCGCCTCTAAAGCGTACCATTACTTGCCCAGTGTTGTTGCGACCACCTTTTTTCTTTATAATTCTTGTTAACGATTTTTCTGGTTTTGTTTTTGTAATATCTGAAAAATCTGATACAGACATTTGTCTTCTAGACTGCGTATACGGTTTAACTGTTTTTATTGGCATTATGTTTTCCTGTTATCGGGCTAGCATAAAATAATTTTACTTGCCCATATTTACTTCTTTAGTAAAGCAAATTTATTTACTTTTACTAAAACTTAGGTTTACCTAAACTAGGCTTCTTCGACCATTTGAATTTCTTGACCTTCACTAAGTTTTACTATTGCTTTTTTCCAATCGCTTTTATAGCCAGAGTGAGCACCTATTCTTTTACTTTTACCTGCACAGTTTGCAGTATGCACACTTGCCACTCTAACATTAAACAAAGATTCTACGGCCTGCTTTATTTGAAACTTGTTTGCATCTTTGTCTACAACAAAAGTGTACTTATTATTTTTTTCTTTTAAAATTGAAGCTTTTTCAGTCACTATCGGCCTTTTAATAATGTTTCTAATATCCATTTTTATTCCTAAATAACAAAAAAGGCATCCATTCTATGCAGACTGCCTTTCTTTTATTAAATCAATAGCTTCAGGCGTAAGAAGCACTTTATCTGCCCAAAGAATTTGATATGCGTTAACATTTTTAATGTTTTCAACTACAACATTTTTTATATTTTTTGCTGCAACTTTAAAATCTGCATCATTGGCAATTGCAAAAACTATTTTTTTCCCTTCAACTTTAAGATTTTTCAAAATCTCGACTACTCTTTTTGTTTTAACTTCTTCTAATTTTACAGAATCTACAACCATTACATTGCCGTTTTGAAGCTGAGCAGAAAATGCCATGCTTAAAGAAGCTTTCTTCTTTTGTTTTGACATTTTTGTATAATAATCCCTAGGTTGTGGCCCAAAAATTATGCCTCCTTTTCTCCACAAAGGAGAATTTCTCTGTCCTGCACGGGCGTTTCCTGTACCTTTTTGTTTCCAAGGTTTTGCCCCAGAAAAAGACACTTCTCCTCTTGTTTTTGTTTTGTGCGTACCTGCCCTTTGATTATTCAAGTATGCTGTTGTAATCTCATGCAAAAGCACACTAGAAACCTCTGTACCAAAAAAAGAAGGAAGCTCTATTTTCCCTTTCTCCTGTCCCTTTGCGTTATAAACTATTGTTTCCATTTTCTCTCTCTATCTTATTTATTAGAAAAACAAAAAATCTATTATAGTATTTAATAAATTCTATATACTTAAAACGACTGTTTTCTGTAAAAAGCAGATATCAACTAAATCACTTCTTTTTAGCTTTAGTTTTTACTTCCACAACAACGGGAATTTTCTTAACTGTATTGCTTATAAACAACATCCCTGTTTTTACAGCAGGTACCGCCCCTTTAATAAGCAAAACATTTTTTTGCGGGTCAACATTGACAACACATAATTTTTGTATTGTAACATATTCATTACCTAAATGTCCAGACATCCTCATACCTTTTAAAACTTTTTGAGGGCCTTGTGCACCGCTAGAACCTCTGGCACGTGTTCTGTCTGATTGACCGTGAGTTGTAGGTTGCATACCAAAGTTATGCCTTTTTATAACGCTAGCATAACCTTTACCTTTTGTTAAAGCACAAACATCTACATAGTCTCCAACTTTGAAAATATCTGCCTTTATTTCCTGACCTACTGCAAAGTCTTTAACATCTTGAACTCTAAACTCTTTTATAACTTTTTTAGGTTCAACATTATTTTTTTTAAAAAAACCTTTCAAAGGTCTGTTAAGGTTTTTTTCCTTAACATTTCCGAAGCCAAGCTGTACAGCATTATAACCGTCTTTTTCTGCTGTACGTACAGCTGTAACAACACAAGGACCCGCTTCTACTACCGTTACAGGTATAAGGTTTCCTTTATCGTCAAAAACCTGAGTCATACTTACTTTTTTACCAATAATTGATTTTAACATATTTTCTCTCTACGGTTTAAATATTTTTTATTGATTAGAGCCTACCTACTAACTTCTTTGTACTTAATTTCAATATCCACACCAGCAGGCGAGTCTAATTTTTGAAGTTCTTCTACTGTTCTGTTGGAAGGGTCGCAAATGTCTACTAACCTTCTATGGATTCTCATTTCGAACTGTTCACGAGATTTTTTGTCCGTGTGAACAGACCTGTTAACTGTATACTTTTTTATGCTTGTAGGTAAAAGCACAGGCCCTGTTATAGTTACACCTGTACGTCTTACAGTCTCTACTATTTTAGCAAGAAAATCGTCTAACATTTTATGATCGTAGGACCGCAACTTGATTCTTAAATCTTGATTTTGTACTGTCTTTTCATTTCCCATAATTTTAATCCTGTTTTATTTGATTATACTTTCTTTATATAACTTACATAAATAAAAACATTTAAAAGTCAAGCAAAGTGCTTATCACCCAACATCTTCTCGTGATCGCCGCTGTTAACATCGTCTTGCCGTGGTCTAGGTTCCCTATCGTACATATGTTTCCATGGGACTTTCTCCTGTCAAATTTTATCTTTGCCACTTTTAGTCTGCCTACCTTATATTTTTTTCTCTAATATCTTGTCTGCAATTTGTTTTGGTACTTCTTCATAGTGAGAAGGTTCCATACTATAGTTTCCTCTTCCTTGAGTTAAAGAACGAAGTGATGTTGAATAACCAAACATATCTGCAAGAGGAACATTCGCTTTTATATGCTGTACTTTATTTTTTGAGTCCATGCTAGAAATTTTGCCACGCCTTGAGTTTAAATCACCAATAACGTCGCCCATATATTCTTCAGGTACCACCACTTCTGTTCTCATAATAGGCTCTAAAATGACAGGATTTGCTTTTTTGCAAGCGTCTTTAAAAGCCATTGAACCTGCAATTTTAAATGCCATTTCTGAAGAGTCAACTTCGTGGAAAGATCCGTCTGTAACTGTAACCTTAATATCAACTACAGGATATCCTGCCAAAACGCCAGAAGTCATGGCTTCTTTTATACCTTTATCAATTGCTGGAATATATTCTCTAGGAATTACACCGCCAACAATTTTGTTTACAAACTCATAACCTTTACCCGGCTCTTGAGGTTCCACTGTAAGAACAACGTGCCCATATTGACCACGCCCACCGGTCTGTCTAATATATTTAGATTCTGCTTCTTGAGCTTTTTTGATTGTTTCTCTGTAAGCAACTTGAGGTCTTCCTACATTAGCCTGAACATTAAATTCTCTTTTCATTCTGTCCACGAGAATTTCTAGATGAAGTTCGCCCATGCCCGCAATAATAGTCTGATTTGTTTCTTCGTTTGTTTTAACTCTAAAAGTCGGATCTTCTTCTGCAAGTCTGCTTAAAGCAATGCCTAACTTTTCTTCGTCTGCTTTGGATTTAGGTTCAATTGCAACGTCTATGACAGGGTCAGGGAAATCCATAGACTCAAGAAGAATTGGGTTTGCTTCGTCACAAAGAGTATCACCTGTGCTCGTGTTTTTTAAACCTACAGCAGCGGCAATATCTCCAGCATTTACAGACTTTATTTCTTCTCTATTGTTTGAGTGCATGCGCACTATACGAGAAATTCTTTCTTTTGCATTTTTGCCAGGATTATAAACGTAAGAACCACTTTCTAACGTGCCAGAGTAAACTCTAAAATATGTAAGCTTTCCTATGTACGGATCTGCTTGTAGTTTAAACGCCAAAGCGCTAAAAGGAGCTTTATCGTCAACATCTCTAGAATCGACTTCTCCAGTGTTTGGATTTGTACCTTTAAACGCTTTTCTGTCAAGCGGTGACGGCAAATAATCACATACTGCATCTAACATCGGTTGTACGCCCTTATTTTTAAACGCTGTTCCGCAAAGTGTTGGGATTAATTTTATTTGAAGCGTTGCAGTTCTGATTGCCTGTTTTATTTGTGCTACTGTTGACTCTTTGCCTTCCATAAAGTTAGTCATTATTGCGTCGCTATAATCTGCAAGAAGTTCTATCATTTCATTGCGCATGTGGTGCGCTTTTTCTTCTAAGTCTTTTGGGATGTCTACTATCTCAAAACTAGCTCCGAGCTCTTCGCCATTCCAAATGTAAGCTTTCATTGTAACTAAATCTACTATTCCTTGAAAACTAGATTCTACTCCAATAGGGATTTGAATAGGAAGAGGAGTTGCTCCAAGCTTTTCTCTTATATCGTTTATAACCATAAAAAAATCTGCGCCAATTTTATCCATCTTGTTTGAAAAAACAATTCTTGGCACACCATATTTGTCCGCCTGTCTCCAAACAGTTTCAGATTGAGGTTCTACCCCATTACCAGAATCAAAAACAACAACAGCACCGTCTAGAACTCTTAAAGATCTTTCTACTTCTGCAGTAAAGTCCACGTGTCCTGGAGTGTCGATAATATTAAACTGCATCTCTTGCCATTTGCAATAAGTTGCAGCAGAGGTGATTGTTATACCTCTTTCCTTTTCTTGCTCCATCCAGTCCATAGTTGCAGCACCTTCATGCACTTCGCCAATTTTGTGCGTTCTGCCAGTATAATATAAAATTCTTTCTGTTGTGGTAGTTTTGCCCGCGTCAATGTGAGCAGCAATACCAAAATTCCTAATATTGCTTAAAGGATATTCTCTAGCCATTTTCTTTTTAACCTTTTAATTAATATTTTCACTGTTATTTAAATACGCTTTTAATTATACTAATTGTACATGCAAGAAAAAATGCAGAAACAGAACAACTAAATATTAAAATCGCCAAGCCAAGCGGGGAACACCAATTATTCCATTTCAAAAAGCATTTCTTTTCTTTGATTTCTTTATCTTCCATGCAATCCTCTTATATAAAAACTTTCATTGCCAAGTTATTGAATATATTCCAATAATAACATTGTATTTATTATCCCTCTTTTAAATTAATTTTCTTTAGAATACCCTCAAGTACGTGTCAAAGGGTTAATACTTCTCTGAAAAAGAATATCCACCAGCATGTGTCAAAGGGTTAAAAATTCTTTGAGTAGCATCAGTACCTTCATTTAGAACCACGGAATTTGCAAAAAATGTTACCTGTCTGCCGCTAAAATCCAGCACTTTATCATCTGGCGATTTTCCAGCCTGGCTATTAAAGATAATTCTTTTATTTCCTCGTCCAGAAGTAATAGTTTCTTTTATAAGAAAAGAACTGATTATATTCATATCACAATCTCCGTCTGCAACAACGCACTTCTTAAACAAAGCAAAATCAGAAACTCTCTCTTCTTTAGAACAAGTATACAGTAACGGCGTATCATCTGCGATTTCATCGTCATCACAACAACAAGAAAAAAAGCCCTTACCAGCATATGATTCTAAACCCAAAAATGATATAAACAGGAATGAAACTACTAAACTAATTAACATATTTTTCATACACGTACCTCTCTTCATCTTGCGAAGATATTAACTCGCTATATACAAAGATTCTCCGTTTTAAAGGCGAAGTATTTTGAGTTTAGACGACGCTTGCTTCAACGAAACGTACGCACTTAGGTACGTGAGTTGAAACATAAGAAAGTATAAACTCAAAAGACAAGCCTAATTATGTATAACAAAAATATCAAAGCAACCTCACCAACGATAGTGAGCAAATGCCTTGTTAGCTTCTGCCATTTTGTGTGTGTCTTCCCTTTTCTTTATTGTAGCACCTTCTTTTTTGCTACCGTCAATAATTTCCTGTGCAAGTCGCTCGCACATTGGTTTACCTGTTTTACTTCTTGCACTTTCTATTATCCAATTTATAGCAAGCGTTATAGAACGAGTTGACGATACTTCCATAGGAACCTGATATGTAGCTCCACCTACCCTGCGAGGTCTAACTTCTAAAAGAGGCCTAATATTTTCTATAGCTCTATTAAAAACTGATGTAGGATCTTCTCCAGTTTTTTCTTTTATAATATCGAAAGAATCATACATAATCAATTCTGCTAGACTCTTTTTACCTTCAAAATTAAGCTTGCTTACAAACCTTGCTATTACAACTGAACCAAATTTATAGTCTGGTTCAGGCAAACCTCTTTTTTCTTTTGGTTTTAGCGCTTTACGTGGCATTACACATACCTCTTTGTTAAATTAATGCATCTTTATTATAATAACAAATATTCTAGTATCTTTTCAATCTACAAACAAATTATGGCACTCAGTTTTAACCAACCATCACAAATCAAGTAGCTGTCTTTTTTGTTACAGGCAAATTTACTGTTTTGCAGCTTTGCCTTTCTTTGCACCGTATTTGCTTCTACTTTGTTTACGCCCATCAACACCAGCAGAGTCTAAAGTGCCTCTTACAATATGATAGCGAACCCCTGGTAAATCTTTTACACGTCCGCCTCGAATAAGAACAAGCGAATGCTCTTGAAGGTTATGCCCTACACCCGGTATATAAGAAGAAACTTCATAGCCAGATGTAAGCCTTACTCTTGCAACTTTTCTTAAAGCAGAGTTAGGTTTTTTAGGTGTAGTTGTATAAACTCTTGTACAAACTCCCCTTCTTTGTGGGCAATTTTTCAGTGCCGGTGATTTTGTTTTTCTAACAACGTCTTTTCTTCCGCTTCCAATTAACTGATTAATCGTTGGCATTGTCTTGTTTTCCTTAAAATAAATTTTACTTGTTATTTTCTATTCTTGCTTCAACTAAACCAGTCCCAGCTGGTATCAAATGTCCGATAGAAACATTTTCTTTCAACCCAATCAAATGGTCAATTTGCCCTGACACAGCAGCTTCAGTTAATATTCTTGTTGTCTCTTGAAAAGAAGCAGCAGAAATAAATGAATCTGAAGACAATGAAGCTTTAGTTATACCTAAAAGTATAGGATGAGCTACTGGCGCTTTTTTGTTATTTGCTTTTAAATCTTTTCTGTCCATTTCATACTTGTGCCTTGAAACTATTTCACCATTTAAGTATTTACTTTTTCCAGAGTCTATAATTCTTACGTTAGAAAGCATTTGCCTTACTATAATTTCTATGTGTTTATCGTTTATAGTTACACCTTGAAGTCTATACACCTGCTGAATTTCGTTTACAAGATATTCTTGTACTTCTTTTGGACCTTTAACCTTAAGAATATCATGCGGATTTACTGCCCCATCTGAAAGAGCTTCCCCTTCTTTGACATTATCTCCTTCATACACAACCAAATGACGGCCAGCAGGGATCAAATAACTTTTCTTTATTTTTGTCTCAGGGTTTTCAACTTCAACTTTTATACTACCTTTTGCAGTTGCTCCACCTAAATGTACTATGCCGTCAATTTCAGAAACAACAGCAGAATTTTTTGGTTTTCTACCTTCAAAAAGTTCTGCAACTCTAGGCAGTCCTCCAGTAATATCTTTTGACTTAGACACTTCTTGAGGAATCTTAGCTAAAACATCGCCAGCTTTAACTTTGTCTCCATCATGACAAACAAGAGTTGTGTCCACTGGAAGAGGGTATTCTACATTTGTTTTGTCCTCTTTTTTTACGACAATTCTAGGACTTTTTCTATCTGAAGGATGTTCAATAATAACTCTTTCTATTTGCCCTGTTATTTTTGATTTTTCTTTTTGTAAAGTTATGCCATCTTTTACATCAATAAAATGCACTGTTCCCTCAAACTCTGAAATAATAGGCTTTGAATGAGGGTCCCATCTAGCCATTAGCACATTTTTCTTTACGCCTGTTGCAGCATCAATCTTAACTCCCACCTTTTGGCCATCTTGCACGTCTATTATAGCGCCATAAGGAATCTGATAAACTTGACGGCGATGTACAGGAGATTCCGTAAAAGATAATTCTGTATTTCTGCTTACAACAACAGTTTCGCCATTCCTGTTTACAATTGTTCTTAAATTGTAGTAATCTGCAGTACCGTCATTTTCAGCATAAATTTCAGAACGAGAAACAACACGGCTTGCAGCTCCACCTATATGGAATGTCCTAAGAGTGAGCTGTGTGCCAGGCTCTCCTATTGACTGTGCAGCAATAATGCCGACAGCTTCACCAATGTCAACTTGGTTGCCTGTAGCAGGGTTTACTCCATAACATTTTGCACAAACGCCATGTTCTGCCTCACAAGTTAATACGCTTCTAATACCTATTTTATCTATGCCTACTTCAACAAGCCTTTTAGCTTTTTTAGGGGTTATAAGCTCCCCTCTCTTTATTATAATTTCGTCACGAACAATATCTACCACGTTATCTAAAGCAATTCTTCCTGCCACACGTTCGTCTATGTTTTCAACCACTTCATCGCCACTGTGAAGAGTGCCTATAAACACACCATTTACAGTTTTGCAGTCTTCTTCTGTTACAACAACATCGTGAGCTACGTCTACAAGCCTTCTAGTTAAGTATCCAGCTTCTGCAGTTTTTAAAGCTGTGTCTGCCAAACCTTTACGACCACCGTGAGTAGAAATAAAGTATTCTAAAACAGAAAGACCTTCTCTAAAATTTGAGATAATAGGAGTTTCTATAATTTCTCCTATACCTCCTGTCAGCTTCTTTTGTGGTTTAGCCATAAGACCACGCATACCAGCAAGCTGCCTTACCTGCTGACGAGAACCTCTAGCCCCTGAATCTGCCATCATAAACACAGAATTAAAACGACTTTGGCCTTCTTTATAGTCTTGTGTCTCTTCTTTTCTCATCTCGTCAAACATAATGTCAGCAACTTCGTCTGTAACTCTTGTCCAAATATCTATAATTTTGTTATAGCGTTCCAACTCCGTTATCAAACCGAGTTTTGCTTGTTTTTCAATTTCTTTAATTTTTGCTTTTGCTTCTTTTACAAGTTTTTCTTTTTTAGGAGGAACTTTCATCTCATCTATAGAGATGGACACACCAGAAAGAGTAGCGTACTTGTAACCCATCTTTTTTATCTCATCTAAAAAAACAGCAGTTCTATATTGGCCAAGTTCTTTATAACACCTGTCAACAAGGACACCTAAATCCTTTTTAGAAATGTTTTTATTTTGATAACCTAAAGCATAATAACCGTCTTCATTTTTTGGAAGTTGTTCATTAAATATAACTCTTCCAACAGTAGTATAATTTAAAACATCTTTACCATCTTCAGATTTATAATTTTTCCATTTGCTTACATCTTTCTGTTGCTCACTTTTAAGTTTTTCGTCTCTTATGTTTGTTATACCCAAAACTTTAATTTTTGCTTGTAAATCAACTTTTTTAGCTTGATAAGCACTAATTACTTCACTTACAGATGAGAAAATTTTGCCTTCTCCACTAACACCTGGCTTCTCTTTTGTAAGATAAGAGATGCCTAAAACTATATCCTCAGAAGGAATAGCAATCGGCTTTCCCGAAGATGGAGACAAAATATTTCTTGTAGCCATCATTAAAACTTTTGCTTCAAGTTGAGCTTCAAGAGATATTGGCAAATGTACTGCCATTTGATCTCCATCAAAGTCAGCGTTAAAAGCAGCGCAAGTTAAAGGATGAAGTTGTATAGATTTGCTTTCAATTAGTACTGGCTCAAAAGCTTGAATACCAAGTCTATGCAATGTAGGAGCTCTGTTTAACAAAACAGGATGATTTTTAGTAACTTGTTCAAGTATGCTCCAAACTTTGGCATCACTTCTTTCTAACATCCTTCTTGCAGATTTTAGCGTAGTGTTTTCCTGTTTGATTAACTCTTTTATAATAAAAGGTTTAAACAACTCTAAAGCCATTTCTTTTGGAAGTCCACATTGATTCAACTTTAAGTTTGGGCCTACAACAATAACGCTTCTTCCGGAATAGTCTACTCTTTTACCAAGTAAATTCTGTCTAAAACGACCTTGCTTGCCTTTTAATGTATCTGACAAAGATTTAAGAGGCCTGTTACTTGCCCCTGTAACAGGTCTTGTTCTTGAATCGTTATCTATTAAAGCGTCAACTGCTTCTTGTAAAAGTCTCTTTTCGTTATTTATCATAACAGCAGGAGCTTTTAATTGTTCTATATGACGAAGCCTGTTGTTTCTGTTAATAATCCTTCTATACAGGTCGTTTAAGTCAGATGCTGCAAACCTTCCGCCATCCAAAGCTACAAGAGGCCTTAAATCTGGAGGAATTACAGGAAGAGTTGTTAAAATCATCCATTCTGGCCTCGTATTAGAACTTAAGAACCCTTCTAACACTCTTAACTTTTTAACAAGTCTTGCTCTTTCTGCGTCAGACTTTGTTTTTTTTATTTCTACATGAATATTTTTTACTTCTTCTTCCAAGTTAATATTTTCTAATAACTTTCTTATAGCAGAAGCGCCTATATCCACTTTTAAAGAGTCACCATAACCATTTTTTATATCTTTAAGGTCGCTTTCCTCAAGAAGAGCAAAATTGTCCGACTTTAAAAAGTTCTTTACAAAAGGTATATCGTTTCTAGAAATTTCTATCCTCAAATGCCCTTCATATTTTTTTAAAGATTCCGGATCTTTTCTAAGACTGCTAAAAATTTTATCTTTTTCTATATCAAAAAACTCTATTCTAATTTTTTTGTCAGGTTCTGTTATAAAAAAAGTTCCATCTTTTGCGATATGTTGAGAAAGAATTCTTTTTATTTCATTGCGACTTACAGGGTCCAAATCACTATAATAATATACACAATGAGGTTTAAAATAAACTTTATAGTACGTGTCACCTTTTTGTATGTTTGAAAGTATCTTTTTAGCTACCTCGTCTGTAGACATGTCACACAAACTAGCCTGACTTTTAAGCATAAGTTTAAGTTGTTTTAAAGCTTTCTGAGAGTCAGTGTCTAAAGATATTTCTTCTGCAACCATACCGTCTACTATATGTTTAAATTCTTCTTTAACCACAGGACTGTCAAGTCCATATTTAAACAAGTCAAACTCTTCACTTTTTAAAAGCATGCCTTTTTCTATTATAGAAACAACTCCAGCTCTATCTTTTAAAGGTTCTGTTACAACATATTCTGTATAATAAACAACCTTCTCAAGATCAGAAATTTTCATATTAAGAAGAATTCCTATCCTTGATGGAGGTTTTCTTAAAAACCATAAATGAGCAACAGGAACAGCAAGATCTATATGACCAAACCTTTCCCTTCTTACCTTAGCCTCAGTTACCTCAACACCACACCTGTCACAAATTGTTCCTTTATGTTTTACGTACTTATATTTCCCACAATGACATTCCCAATCTTTTGTAGGTCCAAAAATTCTGTCACAAAACAAACCATCTCTTTCCGGTTTAAAGGTTCTATAATTTATAGTTTCTGGTTTTTTTACTTCACCATAAGACCACATTTTTATTTCATCAGGACTTGCAACAGTAATTTTAACAGCATCAAAATCTGTAAAATTAAGACTGTCTGTTTTTTTCTTTTGATTTTGAAAGTTTGTTTTAGCCATTATTTTTATTAACACCTTTCGTTTTTTATTGTTTATCTTGCTTGTCGTTCTTTAAAAGTTCAACATTAAGACTTAAAGCTTTAAGTTCACTTACTAAAACTTTAAACGATTCAGGAACGCCAGGCTTAGATATCGACCCACCTCTAACAATCGAGTCATACATTTTTATTCTTCCATCAACATCGTCAGATTTTACCGTTAAAAACTCTTGCAAAATATGAGCAGCACCGTAACCTTCTATAGCCCAAACTTCCATTTCTCCAAACCTCTGCCCTCCAAACTGAGATTTGCCGCCTAAAGGTTGGCGAGTAATAAGAGAGTAGGGACCGATAGATCTTGCATGCATTTTGTCTTCTACAAGATGGTTAAGTTTCATAACATACATAAGACCAATCGTTATCTTTTCCATAAACGGCTCGCCAGTTCTGCCATCGTACAAAGTAATCCTACAATCGTCTGAGGGCAAACTTTCAGATGCCCATTTATTTAAAGCACTTTCAAGTTCTTTGCCCTTCAAACCATGAGCAGACAACACTTCCTTTTTATCTTTCAACAACTTTTCTTTTGCTTTTCTCACATAACTTTTTATTTGCTCTTCACTTGCACCATCAAACACAGGCGTTTCCATCTGAGTGTCAAGCTCTTTGCCCGCCCAACCTAACATAATTTCAAGCAGCTGACCTACATTCATACGTGAAGGTATAGCAAGAGGAGAAAGCACACAATCTATTGGCGTACCATCTGGCAGTCTTGGCATATCTTCTACTGGCAATATTCTTGCCACAACACCCTTGTTTCCATGTCTTCCTGCAAGTTTATCTCCAACTTGAACTTTAAGTTTTGTTGCAATGTAAACTTTTACAGTTTTATTGACAGAAACTGGCAAATCGTCGCCTTTTTTAAACCTTTCTTTTTCAGATTCATAATTATTTCTCAAAATGCTTTCTTTCTCTTCATACAAAGCTTCTACTTTTGAAATATCAGATTTTTTAGTATTTGCAAGTTGTTCTTTTTTATCTTTGCGCAGTTTAGTTCTTGCTGTCTCATAAACTTCCCGCATTGATTCTATTTTTTTGCTTCTTTCTTTTTCTGTAAGTTTTTCAAGCCTTACAAAAGTTCTTACAGCTATAACTTTGCCTGTCACTCCAGGAGGAACACGCAAAGAAGCATCTTGCACATCTTCGGCTTTTTTGCCAAACAATACTCTTAAAAGCCTTTCTTCAGGCGTTGACTGTTGTTCCCCTTTAGGAGTTGTTTTTCCTACTAAAATATCGCCTCTTTGAACAGTTGAACCTAATTTAATTACACCGTCTTCGTCAAGACTTAAAAGATCTTCCACTCCTACATTTGGAATGTCTTTTGTTATTTCTTCTGGGCGACTTTTTGTCTCTCTGGCTTCAGTTTGGAACTCTCTTATATGCACTGAAGTGAACTTGTCATCCTGTATCAACTTTTCTGAAAGTAACATTGCATCTTCAAAATTATAACCGTCCCAAGGCATATACGCAACAAGAAGGTTCTGCCCTAAAGCAAGCTGTCCTTGGCTAGTAGCTGGCCCGTCTGCTATTATCTGCCCTTTTGTTACAATGTCACCCAAAACCACTAAAGGTTTTTGGTTAATGCAAGTATCTTGATTTGAACGAGCATACTTTCTTAAATTGTATGTTTCTATCTTGCCATTTTTTGTGTAAATCATTACTTGATCAGAAGAAACAGAAACAACTTCTCCAGCTGTATTAGCTGTCACCACAACTCTAGAATCTCTTGCGACTTTTTCTTCTATTCCTGTACTAACTATAGGAGGCTCTGTAACCAAAAGCGGTACCCCTTGACGTTGCATGTTACAGCCCATTAAAGCACGGTTTGCATCGTCATGTTCCAGAAATGGGATCAAAGCAGCAGAGACAGATATTACCTGTGCAGGCGAAATATCCATATAATCTACTTTTGAAGGAGGTTGAAATAAAAAGTCGTCCCATTTACGTCCTTGCACAGAATCTGTAACAATATTTCCTTTAGAATCTAAAGGAGTGTTAGCTTGCGCAACGAAAAACTCGTCCTCTTGATCTGCAGTTAAATATTCAATTTTGTCTGAAGCTTTACCATTTTCTACTTTTTTGTACGGAGTTTCTATTAAACCATAAGGGTTTACTCTAGCAAAAGTTGCAAGAGATGTTATTAACCCAATGTTTGGCCCTTCAGGAGTCTCAATAGGACAAACTCTCCCGTAATGGGTATGATGAACATCTCTAACTTCAAAGCCTGCTCTTTTTCTGTTTAGCCCTCCAGGCCCTAAAGCCGAAAGTCTTCTCTTATGAGTAAGTTCTGCTAAAGGATTTATTTGGTCCATAAACTGAGAAAGCTGTGAAGTTCCAAAAAATTTTCTTGTCTGAGCAACAAATTGTGTAATATTTATAATAGACCTCGGAGTCACACTATCTTTGTCTTGGTTGTTCATATGCTCTTTTACACTCCTTGCCATTTGAACAAGACCAATCCTAATTTGGTTTTCTAACAATTCTCCAACAGACCTTACACGTCTATTACCCAAATGGTCAATATCGTCTAATCCTATTTTAATAGTTTGTTTGTCTTCACTAAATTCAGTTTCCCCATTAGAAAGCATTAAAAAATATTTTAATGTAGCTACTATATCTTCCCTAGTAAGTGTCCTGCTCGCTTCTTTAGGTATAGACAATTTAAATTTTTTCTCGTAATATTGGAATATGGGTAACAATTTTTTTAATATTTTATATCTTCCGACACTTGTCAAGTCATACTTTCTTACTGACTTAAAAAGCAACTCTTCCAAGAACCCTTGTGCTCGTTCTTGCATAATAAATTCTTGAGTTTTTAAAACTCTATATATATGATTAACAGCTTCTTTTTGAGTCTTAATTGTATCTTTTTTTAAAGTTAAAACTATCGATATGTCTTTTAAAACTTTAACTTTGTCAATACCTAAAACTTTAATCTTTTTTATAGACTCTTCTTTTAATTCTTTGCCAATATCTAAAATTACTTCACCTGTAGACGCGTCATAAATATCTTCTGCTAAATATTCAATATTCATAGACGCACTAAGAGAATCCAGATCAACTTCTTTCTTTTCTTTAAAAAGATTTATAATTTCTTCGTCTGACTCAAACCCTATAGCACGTAAAAGAGTAGTTGCGTATATTTTTCTTTTACGGTCAATTCTTACATATAAAATACCGTTTTGGTCAAACTCAAACTCAACCCAAGCCCCTCTGTAAGGTATTATCCTTGCAAAGTATAAAGGTTTTCCTGTTACAGTAACCTTTTTTTCTTCATCTTCTTCAAAAATAACACCAGGAGAACGATGTATTTGGCTTACGACAACACGTTCTGCACCGTTTATTATAAATGTTGCTGTGTCTGTCATTAAAGGAATATCGCCAAAATAAACTTCTTGCTCAGAAAGTTCTTTTTCTTTCCCATCTTCTTTCTTATGCATAAGCCTTAACTTTATTTTTAAAGGAGCCGAATAAGTAGCGTTTCTAGCAATAGACTCTTCAACAGAGTATTTTGGGGTACCAAAAGAATAAGAAACATATTCTAAAACTAAACTCTCATCGGAGTTAGTTAAAGGGAATATATCTCTAAAAGCACCCTCTAAACCTTGGAACTTTCTTTTTTCAGGGGCAACATCTTGCTGCAAAAACTCAGCAAAAGAATCCTTTTGCATTTTTAAAAGAAGCGGTGGATCTACAGGGGCTCCGATTTTTCCAAAATTAACTTTATTCATTATTTTTCAACCTGTTTTTTTATTTTATATACAAACGACCCATAACACTTAATTATACATAATAAATATTATCTGTCAACCTACTATTCTAAACGTGAAATTTCTTCGGTTTACTTAAGTTCAACTGTTGCGCCTGCCTCTGTAAGCTTTTTTTTAATTTCTTCAGCTTCTGCCTTTGCAACATGCTCTTTTACAGTTTTTGGCGCACCGTCAACTAAATCTTTTGCCTCTTTAAGACCAAGTCCTGTAACTTCTCTTACAACTTTTATAACATTAATTTTACTTGCACCTGTTGAAGCAAGCACAACATTAAACTCTGATTTTTCTTCCCCGCCTGTTGCTGCTGGAGCTGCACTACCTGCTACTGAAGTTGCCGCTACTGCTACTGGAGCTGCCGCTGATACACCAAATTTTTCTTCCAAAGCTTTTACAAGTTCTGAAAGCTCAATAACTGACAATGAAGAAATTGCTTCAATTAACTGACCTCTTGATAATTCTGCCATTTTACTATCCTCCAATTATTAACTTCTTTTTTTATTTCTTATTTTTACAGCTTTTTGCTAAGAAAACTTGGACGAAATTTCAACGCAAAATACTTTTAAACTAAGACAAAATATTTTAAATTTAGGCAACGCTTACAACGGCAAAGCATACAAACTATCAAAATCTAGGACTAAGTATCTCAAATATTTTTGACTAAGCGAACCCAAGATAAATTTGCTTTTATGGCAAATGAACGCGGACTTTGCGACGCAAAAATTCAAAAGACAAGTTTAAGCGACTTGCTTCTTTGCTATTGCATCTAATACTGTAACCAATCCTCTTATACTTGCTGCTAACACATTTAAAAATCCTGATATAGGAGATTGCATGGTACCTAACATTTTTGCGATAAGCACTTCTCTAGAAGGAAGTTCTGACAACCGAGAAACAACAGACGCATCAACAAATTTACCTTCTAAATATCCTGCTCTAACTTTCAAATTCGAATGTGTTTTTGCAAAATCCATAACAACTTTTGCAGGGGAAACAATATCTCCATTTTCAATAACAAGAGCTGTTGGGCCTGAAAAATTATTACCACCACTAATACCAGCTTCTTTAAGAGCTATTTGGCTAAGAGTGTTTTTAACAATTGCATACTCGCTATTTTGAGCACGAAGTTTTGAGCGCAGTTCTGAAACCTCTTCCACAGTTAATCCATGATACTCTGTTAATATCATACCTTTCATAGATTTAAACTTCTCAGTTAAAAACTTTACCGTTTCTTGATTTTTCGCATTTGGCATTCTATACTCCCATAACTCCCCTACTATAAATTGAAATCTACACCGACTTTTAAACCATACTCAACAGTATAATTTCTAGGCTCACAACTTGTATATAGTATTGCTTCTCCTTCTTTTCCTTTATCATAGTAATCAAGTTTTTCAGAACAAGCAATATCCCAATATCTGATGAAAGGGCCAAAAAACATTCTACTCTTTTTAAGTTTTTTATTAGCTGTTATTCCTATTCTTATCCCATGTCCTTTATTCTGTAGATGTCGTAGTGGGTTCATTTTGTCAGTTTCTTGCACACCATAGATGAGGTAATCGAATTCGCTGTTGATGCTCAAAGACCAATCTATTCCAAGTTTCATATCTGTTGTCAAACCAATAGGAATATACAAATATCTAGACACTCTATCATAAGTTCCAGCGTCTGTTCCTTTATTAATCAACCTTCTATACCCCATACCCATATACAAGGTCTCAGTAATACTTTTTATACTAAAGAAAGAAAAGACTTTACCAAACAAGAATCTAAAATCCGAATAAACATCTCTCTCTGAGAGTTCGAGCTTTAGAGGAGTGCCATCCATAAGATGCCCATCATATATAACATCTCCTTGCATTAACAAAAACTGCGCAGAAAAAAATATGTCATTGAGAAATTGCTGTGCTTTTTCAGAAGCAAATGCTTTAATAAAGATCTCAAGAACAAGACCGCTCTTAGAACCTGTCAAATTCATAACTTCATTGCCGAGCTCTGGATAAGAGTCAGGGAAGATCTCCCTATATTTATAATTTGAAAATTCTAATCCTAAAGATATCCTTGAATATCCAGTATCTACAAGAGATACAAGATCTAAAACTTCTGTTCCATCACTAAGAGTTAAACCAAAACATGGAACACTAAAAGCTAACAAAAAAGTAAAGAAACTAAGTCTTTTGAACATTAATTATTTCTTCTTAAAAAAACTAAAAGACTTCTCTTGAGAGAAGTCTTGGACAAACTAATAACTCTTCGTCTCGGTAAGAAAAAGACTTTCGTCTTATTTTAATATCTTGCTGACATCTTACTGTCTCTGACAAAAAACACAAAAATTTTCCCCTGCAGAATAAATCTGCAGGGTTATATTTAAGATTTAATCCGGCAGCAACCTACTCTCCCAGGACCCTGCGGTCCAAGTACCATCGGCCCTGATGGGCTTAACTTCCGAGTTCGGAATGAGATCGGGTGTGACCCCATCGGAATAACCACCGGAAATAATTTTAAATCAAAGAACACAATTAAAAACTTAATATAGGTAAACCAGCTAACATAATTATATCATAAAAATTAGAAAATGCGACCAAGCCGAACGGGCAATTAGTATTGGTTAGCTCCATACATTACTGTACTTCCACTTCCAACCTATCAAACTCGTAGTCTACAAGTGCCCTTCAGGGAAACCTTATCTTGAGGTGAGTTTCACACTTATATGCTTTCAGTGTTTATCTCATCCATACTTGGCTACTCTGCAATGCTCCTGGCGGAACAACAGAAACACCAGAGGTATGTTCATTCCGGTCCTCTCGTACTAAGAACGAGTCCTCTCAAGTTTCCTACGCCCACGGTAGATAGAGACCGTACTGTCTCACGACGTACTGAACCCAGCTCGCGTACCCCTTTAATTGGCGAACAGCCAAACCCTTGGGACCTACTACAGCCCCAGGATGGGATGAGCCGACATCGAGGTGCCAAACTTTCTCGTCGATATGGACTCTTGGAGAAAATAAGCCTGTTATCCCCGGGGTAGCTTTTATCCGTTGAGCGACGGCAATTCCACACTGAACCGCCGGATCACTAGTTCCTGCTTTCGCATCTGCTCGACTTGTCTGTCTTGCAGTTAAGCACCCTTCTGCACTTGCACTCTATAGACCATTTCTATTGGTCCTGAGGGTACCTTTGAACGCCTCCGTTACTGTTTAGGAGGCAACCGCCCCAGTTAAACTGCCCACCTAACCATGTCTTCCCTGTTGATTCAAACATAGGAATTAGAACTACAGAACTAAAAGGGTGGTATTTCACATTGCCCCTCCATAAGACCCAAAAGCCCTACTTCAACGGGTACCACCTATTCTACGCATTTATTCCCATAATTCAAGGCTAAGATACAGTAAAGCTCCACGGGGTCTTTTCGTCTAGCCGCAGGCAACCCGCGTCTTCACGGGTACCACAATTTCGCCGAGTCTTTCGTTGAGACAGTGCCCTCTTTGTTACACCATTCGTGCAGGTCGGAACTTACCCGACAAGGAATTTCGCTACCTTAGGACCGTTATAGTTACGGCCGCCGTTTACTGGGGCTTAAGTTCAGAGCTTTGCTTACGCTAACCCTTCTCCTTGACCTTCCAGCACCGGGCAGGTGTCAGACCCTATACATCATCTTGTGATTTCAGCAGAGTCCTGTGTTTTTGTTAAACAGTCACGAGGGCCATTTCACTGCGACCTATGTTGCCATAGGCACCCCTTATCCCGAAGTTACGGGGCTAATATGCCGAGTTCCTAAACGAAAGTTATCTCGCGCGCCTTAGGATTTTCACCCCACCTACGTGTGTCCGTTTACGGTACGTTTACCCTTGGCACAGGTGTCTGGGTTTTTCTTGGCTTGTCATACAGTCAGTTCCTTGTGTTACCACAAGTCCTCCTCCTTGCGAAGAAACACCCACATCCAATCGAGTGATGACCTACTAACAAGCGTAGCCAAACACATTATACGCACCAAAGATAGTTCCGGAATATTAACCGGATACCCATCGCCTACGTCTTTCGACCTCGGCTTAGGATCGACTAACCCTGAGCAGACGAACTTTACTCAAGGAAACCTTAGGTTTTCGGCGGAGAGGATTTTCACCTCTCTTATCGCTACTTATTCCGACATCCTCACTTCCTGCAACTCCAGTACTCCTTACGGTATACCTTCAGCGTAACAGGAACGCTCCTCTACCACTCTATATTGCTATAGAATCCATAATTTCGGTAATATGCTTGAGCCCCGGGTGTTTTCGGCGCAGAATCACTTGACTAGTGAGCTGTTACGCACTCTTTAAAGGATGGCTGCTTCTAAGCCAACCTCCTAGCTGTCTAAGAAATTCCACATCCTTTACCACTTAGCATATATTTTGGGACCTTAATTGATGGTCTGGGCTGTTTCCCTTTTGCACGTGAAGCTTATCCCACACGTACTGACTCCAGAGTAATACACCAAAGAATTCGGAGTTTGGTTAACATCGCAAAGTGGGTTACACTCGCTAAATTATCCAGTGCTCTACCTCTCTGGTTTAACGCTCCAGGCTAGTCCAAAAACTATTTCGAGGAGAACCAGCTATCACCAAGTTAGATTGGCCTTTCACCCCTATGCCCAGCTCATGCAAGACCTTTTCAACGGTCGACGCTTCGAGCCTCCTTCCCCGGTTAAAGGGAATTCACTCTGTCCAGGCATAGATCACTTGGCTTCGGGTCTAATGATAGGTACTAATCGCCCTTTCAGACTTGCTTTCGCTACGGCTGCTTAATATGCGTAAACATAATAATTAACCTCGCACCTACCAATAACTCGCCGGATCATTCTTCAACAGGCACGCTCTCAGCCATTCTGGTCACTTGCGCTTCCAGCATAAGCCTCGAACTGCTTGTATGCATACAGTTTCAGGTTCTATTTCACTCCGCTCCCGCGGTTCTTTTCGCCTTTCCCTCACGGTACTGGTTCACTATCGGTCTAAGACTTGTATTTAGCCTTGGAGGGTGGTCCCCCCAGATTCCCACCAGATTTCACGTGTCCGATGGTACTTAGGATACCGTTTCGAGTCAAAAAACTTTCGCTTACAGGACTTTCACCTTCTATGGTCGGATTTTCCAAACTGTTCAACTAGTTTTTTGATTGGTAACTCTACTTATACGGTCCTACAACCCCATTGTGTAACCACAATGGTTTAGGCTTCACCGATTTCGCTCGCCACTACTTTCGGTATACTCGGTTGATTTCTTTTCCTCCAGGTACTGAGATGTTTCACTTCCCTGGGTTGCCTTCCTTTCAGATACTGTAGATTACTCTACAGTGGGTTACCCCATTCGGAAATCGCCGGATCAAAGGTTGTTTGCACCTCCCCGACGCTTAACGCAGCTTACCACGTCCTTCATCGACAGTCTTAGCCAAGGCATTCACTATATGCACTTAGTAGCTTGGTCACATTATCTAATCCCATTTCTATGAAGAAATGTTTAATATGACTTTACTTAATTCTATTCAAAAATTAATTTGAAGACGCTTGATTTACCTTACTACTATTAAGTTTTCAATGAACTTACAAATAATATATACAATTTAGACATTTATGTCTAAAAAGATTCTATCTATGGAGATAGACGGATTTGAACCGACGACCTCCTGCTTGCAAAGCAGGCGCTCTCCCAGCTGAGCTATATCCCCATTGACCAATATTTTCCACTTGTCAAAATACAAATAACAATAAAGAATAATCTTGGTGGGCCTATGTGGAGTTGCACCACAGACCTCACCCTTATCAGGGGTGCGCTCTGACTAACTGAGCTATAGGCCCGCTTCTACAACAACCATTCACGCCCTTAAGATACAGTCTACAAACAAGTCCGTTATCAGCGCATTTTAAACTAAACAACACACAGATAAACGCCCCACAAAGTGGCAAATCCGAATGTTATGACTCAAAAACCGACCATTAACATCTCGTTTTAAGAAGCCTTAAAACGCATGTTTACTCCTTATAAAGGAGGTGATCCAGCCGCACGTTCTCGTACGGCTACCTTGTTACGACTTCACCCCAATCACCAACCATAACTTAGGCGCCTGCCCCCTTGCGGTTAGCTCAACGACTTCTGTTATGACTGACTTTCGTGGTGTGACGGGCGGTGTGTACAAGGCCCGGGAACGTATTCACCGCAGCCTGCTGATCTGCGATTACTAGCGATTCCTACTTCATGTGGGCGAATTGCAGCCCACAATCTGAACTGGGGTCGGCTTTTTGGGATTTGCTCCACCTTGCGATATTGCTACCCTCTGTACCGACCATTGTAATACGTGTGTAGCCCTGGACATAAAGGCCATGATGACTTGACGTCGTCCCCACCTTCCTCCATTTTATCAATGGCAGTTTCCTCAGAGACCCTGTATTGCTACAGGTAACATGGGATAAGGGTTGCGCTCGTTGCGGGACTTAACCCAACATCTCACGACACGAGCTGACGACAGCCATGCAGCACCTCTACTAGCTCCCTTGCGGGTCATCACTGTTTCCAGCTTTTACCACTAGCAGTTCAAGCCCAGGTAAGGTTCTTCGCGTTGCGTCGAATTAAACCACATATTCCACCGCTTGTGCGGGCCCCCGTCAATTCCTTTGAGTTTCAACCTTGCGGCCGTACTCCCCAGGCGGTTCACTTAATGCGTTAGCGTCGACGCGGAAGGGGTCGATACCTCCCACATCTAGTGAACATCGTTTACAGCTAGGACTACCAGGGTATCTAATCCTGTTTGCTACCCTAGCTTTCGTACATCAGCGTCAGTATTAGTCCAGGAGACTGCTTTCGCCATCGGTGTTCCTCCTGATATCTACGCATTCCACCGCTACACCAGGAATTCCGTCTCCCCCTCCTACACTCAAGCCAAACAGTATCCCTAGGCGTGTCTCGGTTGAGCCGAGAAATTCCACTAGAGACTTATCTAACCGCCTACATACGCTTTACGCCTAGTAATTCCGAGTAACGCTCGCCACCTACGTATTACCGCGGCTGCTGGCACGTAGTTAGCCGTGGCTTTTTCTGAGGGTACCGTCATTTTTTCGTCCCCTCTAAAAGGAGTTTACAATCCGAAGACCTTCGTCCTCCACGCGGCGTCGCTGGATCAGGGTTGCCCCCATTGTCCAAAATTCCCCACTGCTGCCTCCCGTAGGAGTCTGGACCGTGTCTCAGTTCCAGTGTGTCCGTTCACCCTTTCAGGCCGGATACCCGTCATAGCCTTGGTAGGCCTTTACCCCACCAACTAGCTGATAGGCCGCAGGACCATCTCAAAACGCATTACTGCTTTAACCCCTGCTTGATGCCAAGCTGTGGTATTATGCGGTATTGACTCCGATTTCTCGGAGATATTCCCCATTTTGAGGGAGGTTTCCTACGTGTTACTCACCCGTTTGCCGCTAAATTCTGCGATACTCTGCAAAATTTCGCACGACTTGCATGTGTTAGGCACGCCGCCAGTGTTCACTCTGAGCCAGGATCAAACTCTCCATAAAATTTTATAGAGATTTGTTAATAAGCTCTTAATTACAATACTATTTATAATACAAGTTTCTTGCGAAACAATATTAAAGATTACCTTTTAAATCATACAATTGCCTCTTTAATGAGGCGCTTATCTGCGTGTTATTCAGTTTTCAAAGAACTTCTACAGCAAAAAAATTCTCTCCTTTGCCTTTCACTATTATCAAAACCAGCAAAGGAATATTATAAAGTATATTATTTATTAGAAGTGTCCTTATTTAGAAGCTTAAATCCTTTGACTTTACTTTGACTTTATTTTTTAACAAAAGAACTTTATATGAAACTTAATTATACAACACTTTTTATTTTTTGTCAAGCTTTATTATTGTAGCTTAAGTAGTTTATATTATTCTTAATATTTTATCAAGTACTTTTTTACTTTTCAAAAAACCTAGCAAACTCTTCTTATAAAAAATGTTTGAGCTATTGTAACACACCATTTATTTTTTGTCAAGTATTTGTACGCGTTCATAACATATTAGACTTTTGAAGCATTAAGCACTGTTGAATGAAATCAAAAGGCGTTTGCCAATTTAACCCTTGGTGAACCTTTTTGCTATTATACCAAAACAAGTAGTCTTTTAAGTCTTCTTCTACTCCTTCTATGTCTGTTAAATCTCCTTCATAGCTGTTAAAAAACTGTTCTCTTAAAGTTCTGTTGAAACGCTCTATGTAGGCATTACTCTTTGGACTTCTTGGCTTATTTGGCTTTCTACTACTGCTTTTTGCAGCGCTTTTATTGCCCCTTTTGCTCCAATTTTGTGGTAAATTTGAATATAGCTCATATTAGAATCCCTCAAAAATTTTGCCTTTGTCAAAGCAAGAATATCCTTCCTTTAACAAAGGATTATATATTTTCAAAGTCTAATATGTGTTTGATCTTTTACAAATTATACGGCGGATGTTGGTCTAGTTTAGAATCTTATCGGAGTTACCTCTAAGAGCGGCTTATGAGCAATAAACATTTAATATTGCAAATTAGCATTGTCTGAAGCAAAATTCATTTATGTCTTTCTTGTCTTTTCATTTTGCGAGTTTGCTAATTTGATTAAATGTTTGTTGCGATTGCTCTTAGTAACATAGATAAGATTCTAAACTAGACCAAACTAACTATTTCTGTGTCAGCGGATGTTGGTCTAGCTTAGAACCTTATCGGAGTTACCTTAAAGAGCGGCTTATGAGCAATAAACATTTAGCATTAAGCCCTGTGTTTGATCAATCGTCCAACGCCTTATATGCTTTATTATATTCTTTTTTTAAGGAACAAGTGTTTGAACTTTTACAACACTAAACTTTTACAGCTTGATATTGTTTACATATATTAATAAGAAGACCAAGAAACAATATTTCTTAGCCAGTTATCTTTTATTCATTACATCTTTTGTATCTTTTCACAAAAACACGCACCGTATGCAACTTAAATAGTTTGTTTTAAGACCTTACGTGTTTTTAAAAATAATACCCACACTGAAATAAACGCTGTAGATATAATAAGACCTACCACAATACCTTCTAGACCGTACACTTTAGACAAAAAATACTGAAGTAAAAAATTTACAACAAGTTGAATAGGCATGTATATCCAAAAAACTCTAAATGCGCTGACGCTTTGCAAAAACGCTGTAAAAGTATCGCTCCAAGCTCTGACAATAATATATATACCAAGCAACAGCATAAATAAAAATGTCGGTAAAATATTCTGCCTCGGCGCTAAAATATTTATTATAATTTTATAAGACAACATCACAAATATTGTTCCTAAAATTGTAAACACAGTTGAGTAAGTTAAATATTTTTTTATTGCATTTTTTAATTCTTTAAATTTACGATTCACATACATTTCAGTACTTACAGGCCAAAAAGCCGCTAAAAACGCTATATACGAATACGAAAAGAACATAAAGACCCGCATAAAAATATTATATTCAACTATTTCATTTGCTTTTAGCGTCTGAGACATTACTAAATAGTCTGTTTGCATATACGCCAAAGAAAAAAACACAATGCCATAAAATTTTACTGATCTGACTATTAAAGATTTTAAAGCAGAAACATTAAATTTTAACAACTTTGGGAAATAATTTTTAAACACTTTTATAAAAGCAAATAAAACAATAATTAGCTGCGGCGTTGTAAATACCAGTAAAGCAAGCAAAACGCTCCCTTGCTTGCCGGCATATCTATCAACAACAACAAGAACTATCATGGAAATTACAATAGATATTGTAGGTATCAAATTAGCTATATAACCTTTATGCAATGCGTAATATACTTTAGAAACTATATTTAAAAACCAAGATACTAAAGCAACAATGCCTACAACAAGTACAATATTTACAGTTTGTAATTCTAATATGTATGAAAATCTTTTAAAAACAATATTTTGCACTGGAAAAGATATAAAAATTATAACCGATACGCTAAATACAAGCATAACAGCCATTATTTGTAATGCGGCAACAATATATTTATCGTAATTTTCATTTTTTGCGCGAGACTCAGAAATAAAATTCTGCAGAGAAAAGCCAACTCCAAAGTCCGTTAAAGTAAGCCATCCTATTAAAGAATAAGCAATTGCATAAACAGCATACTTATCTTGGCCAAGATAATTTAGTAGAATTTTTATACTTACAATCTGTACTAAAGCTATAATAATTTTACTTACCCAAGCGCTTACAGCTACTGTTAAATGGTTAGGGATAGTTTTAGTTAAAAAGTTTATTTTTTTCATGTTATGTTAAACTTAAATTATCATACAATAGTAACGTGCAGAAAATATAATTTTACTTATTTTAAATTTATAAGCACATAAAGTCATTTGTAATTTTTCCCTCTACAACAAACATAAAGGAAGAGTAATCAAAACAAAAAGATATAGTGCAAATATAGGTAGAGAGTATGGTACACAAATTTTACTATATTGTAAAATTTTAAGTATAATCAACACAAAGATTCGTAGGGACAAAATAAATGGCAAAGCTTAAAACTGGTAGACATATTTTGTTAACTGACTCGCCTGGTTTTAAGGGAAGTTTTAGAAGCTTGATGGTATACAACTTGCAATGTTTTATTAGACTCATTTGTGAAGGGTTTTTATAAGTCACATAAAGTTTAAATACAACTTTTCATGCTGTTTTATAACATAATTTATATTAAATTCTTCCCCTACTAAGTTAAACCCATTTTTGCCCATTTCTTTTGAAATATTGTCATTTAAAAGTAAATATTCTATTTTCTTTGTCATTTGCTCATAATCGTTAGGCTCTATAAGAAAGCCAGTCTTATTATCTACCACAATCTCCTTTATACCATCAATAGCATTGGCAATAACAGGCTTAGCACAACACATAGCTTCTAAAATGCTACAAGGTAGCCCTTCCCATAGGGACGTTAAAACAAAAATATCGCTTGATTTAAGTATATTAGCGATATCTGTTCTCCATCCAAGAAGAATAACTTTATTTGTTAAATTAAATTTTTCTATTAATGATTCCAACTCTTTCCTTTGCTCACCATCACCAAGTATAACAAACACAACATCTTTTATATTCTTAGTAACTAAATGTGCAACATTAATAAAATCTTTAAGATTTTTTGGAGGTTTAAAAGATGCTACAGTAACAACAATTTTTGCATTATGATTTATACCAATACTTTTTTTAAAATCTGACTTTAAAGCAAAATTTTTATAAAAATTTGTATCAATACCAGCCCTTATAAGCGTAAAATTGTTTTTTTTAGAAATTTTATATTTAAATCCCTTTCTTATATTCTCTTTTGAAACAAATATAAGCTTAGTTGAGAACAATGTACAAAATCTTTCAATGTATATAAACAAATATTTTAAGTACCATTTATGTTTATCACTAAAACCATATCCGTGAACTGTATGGAAAATTGTTTGCACTCCAGCAAGTTTTGCTGCGATACGTCCCAAAATACCTGCTTTTGGCGTGTGAGTATGTACAATGTCTGGACGTTCAATTTTTAAAATTTTGTATATGGTAATTATAGCTTTTAAATCTTCTATAGGAGATATTTCTCGTACTAATTGTCTTAATTTATAGATTTTAAATGTTTTGTCAATATCTTTATCTAAAATGCCACCTATTCCTGTTATAAAAAAAACGTTAAAAAGGTTTTTGTTAAGTCCGTTCCCTATAGCTAAAGCAACTTTTTGTGCTCCACCAAGATCTAATTTTGTAATAATATAACAGACTTTTATCATATTAAAATAAAAACCCCTTTATTAAAATATGCGGCAAAAAAACTAGTCTCTATACAATTCTTCCTGGACAGCTGCAACAGCTTTACCTTTTTCAATATTTTTTGTGTCAAGCTCGCTTAAGGCCATTTCAAGACAAGCAAACCCTGCAAGTAAATCTGCCTTGCTAATATAGCCCATATGAGCAAATCTTATAATCTGACCTTTAAGTTTACCTTGCCCACCTGCAATAAACACACCATACTTTTTTCTTAAAATTTCAACTATTTTTTCGCCAAGATCTTTTGGCACAACAGCAGCTGTTACAACTTCACACGGAACTTTAGCAAAAAGTTTTAACTCCAAAGCTTGCATACCTTTTCTAGTTGCTTTAGAAAAAAGTTTACAATCGCTCCAAAAACTTTCTAGTTTTTTGGCTTTAATAAGTTTTATCGCTTCTTGAAGAGCAACAATAAGAGTGACAGGAGGAGTAAACGGTGTTTGGTTTTTAAGATAAAATTTTTTATACTTTTTTATGTCAAAATAAAATTTAGGGAGTTTAGACATTTTAACCATTTCTTTAGCTTTTTGAGAAAATGTAATAAACGCAAGTCCAGGAGGTAACATAAAACCTTTTTGAGACGCTGATACTGCAACATCAACCTTCCACAAATCAGTTTTAAATTCTTGCCCTACAATACCAGAAATTGCGTCAACAACAAAAACTGCATTTGTGTTTGCAACAATTTTTCCTATAGACTTAATATCGTTTACTACACCTGTTGAAGTTTCTACAAATGTAGTAAAAACTGCTTTTATGTTTGGATTTTCTTTCAAAGTCTTTTCTATTTGTAAAGGGCTTACAACTTCTCCCCACTCAACAGACACAGAAACAACTTTTATTCCATAAGATTGTGCTATTTCAATCCATCTTTCCCCAAAATTTCCACAACTAGCTACCACAATTTCATCATTTGGACTTAACAAGTTTACAATAGCCATTTCCATGGTGCCAGTACCTGAGCACGCAAGAGTATAAACTTCATTTTTTGTTTGAAAAACGTATTTTAACCCTTCAGATATGTCTTTATAAATAGACACAAACTCGTCGGTCCTATGGTGGACTATAGGTAAAGCTTCTTTTAAAGCAACTTGTGGTGGGACGGGAACCGGGCCAGGCGTTAAAAGGTATTGTTTCAACATCTTCTACTACTCCTACACCTTTTATTATTTTTTGTTTTTCTTATTTAAACTTTTTGTAACAACTTTTTGACCCAAACTTAAAGAAATAACTTCATCCATATGTGCAACTGGTATCATTTTCAACTTACGTTTTATATCTTCTGGAATATCTGCTAAATCTTTTTTATTACTTTCTGGGAATAAAACTGTATTCATACCTTCCCTATAAGCAGCCAAAGTTTTTTCTTTTAACCCACCGATACCAAGTATTCTTCCTCTTAAAGTAACCTCACCTGTCATAGCAATTTTCTCTTTAACAGACTTATCCATACAACAAGAGGCTAATGCTGTTGCCAAAGCAATCCCAGCACTAGGGCCATCTTTTGGTACAGCGCCCTCCGGAACATGCACATGGAAATCTGTATCTGGAAAAATATTTTCATCTATTCCAAGCTTAACCGAAGAAGAACGAACATATGTCAAGGCTGCCTGTGCAGACTCTTTCATTACATCTCCAAGCTTTCCTGTAAGCACTAAAATTCCTTTACCTTTCATTTTATTTACTTCTATAGTTAGAGTTTCACCTCCAACTTCTGTCCAAGCAAGCCCAGTAACAACACCAATACCATTTGCAGGCACACTTTCCCTCTCATAAAGAGGTACCCCTAAATAATTATTCAAATTTTCTGTAGTAATAGTTACTGTTTTTAATTCTTTATTAAGCTCTAACTCTTTTGCAACTTTTCTGCACAAGTTAGCAATTTCTCTTGTCAAATTCCTAACACCTGCTTCTCTTGTATAATTTTTAATTACTGCATCTAAAGCATTTGGAGCAAAAATTAATTCTTGTGCACTTAATCCATGATCTTTTAACTGTCGCAATATTATAAAATCTTCTGCTATTTTGCGTTTTTCATGGTCTGTATATCCAGAAAATCGTATAAGTTCAAGTCTATCTAATAAAGTGTTAGGTATATTGCTAAGAGAGTTTGCTGTAGTTATAAACATAACATTAGACAGATCAAACTCTAAATCTAAATAATGGTCACTAAAAGCATAATTTTGTTCTGGATCTAAAACTTCAAGCAAAGCAGCAGAGGGATCCCCTCTCCAGTCAGAACCCATTTTATCTATTTCATCTAAAATAAACACAGGGTTATTAGAGCCGGCCTTTTTCATAGACTGTATAATTTTGCCTGGCATAGAGCCTATATAAGTGCGCCTATGGCCTCGTATCTCTGCTTCATCTTTAACGCCTCCCATAGAAATTCTCACAAAATTTCTACCTAAACTTCTAGCCACAGATTTTGCAATAGAAGTTTTTCCAACTCCAGGAGGTCCTATAAAACAAAGGATAGGTCCTCTAATCTTTTTTACTCTAGAAAGTACTGCAAGATACTCTAAGACTCTATCTTTAACTTTCTCTAAACCATAATGATCTTGATCTAAAACTTCTTTAGCTCTTTTTAAGTCCAAGTTATCTTCTGTAGATTTCTCCCAAGGCAAATCTAGAATCCAGTCTATATAATTTCTTATAACGCCCGCTTCAGGAGACATGGGCATCATTTTTTCTAGTCTTGCTATTTCCTTTTCTGCAGCATCTAAAGCATTTTGCGGCATTTTCACCTGGTTCAATTTTTCTTTTAGCTCGTCTACATCTTTTTGAACATCATCCTTTTGTTTAAGCTCTTTTTGGATAGCTTTCATCTGCTCTGTAAGATAATATTCTTTTTGAGTCTTTTCAATTTGGTTTCTTACCCTATTTTGTATACGTCTTTCTATATTTAATATTTCTATTTCAGAGTTAAGTATTTGCACTATTTTTTCCAAACGTTCTATAGGATTAACTAACTCTAAAACTTGTTGTTTATCACTATTTTTTATAACAAGATGCGATGCTACAGTATCAGCAAGTCTTGCAGGGTCAACAACATTACTTACAGCAACAGAAATTTCCATAGGCATTCTTGGATTAAGTTTTACATACTGCTCAAAAAGAGATATAGCTCTTCTCATAATTGCTTCAGACTCTGGTGTCTTTTCAGTTTTTTCATCAAAAACGTTTACGCCAACTTCTATGTACCCTTTATCATTAAGCTTAAAATCTGTCCACTGAGCTCTAGAAATCCCTTCAACTAAAGCTTTTAAAGTTCCTCCTGGCATTTTTAATATTTGTAAAACTTCGCATATTGTGCCTATATTGTAAACATCATCTGGCGTTGGATCTTCAGCTTGAACATTTTTCTGAGTTACAACAAAAATAAGTCTATTTGTAGCCATAGACTCTTCTAAAGCTCTAATAGATTTTTCCCTACCTACAGCTAAAGGTAACACCATAGCAGGATATAAAATAATATCTCTTACTGGGAGAAGAGGTAATGTATCTGGAATTTTTAGACTTTCACTTTTATCAGTGATAAATCTATCCAATTCGCTCATTTGGTCTCCTTTGTATTTTTTTATACACAAACTCAGGACTTTCTTTTTTTAATACAGTATTTTCTGTAACTATGACTTTTCCTATTGAGGTATCCTCAGGAACATTAAACATAACATCCATTAAAATATTTTCTATAATAGACCTCAATCCTCTAGCTCCTGAGCCTTTTTTTAAAGTCTCCTTAGCTATTTCTTCTAAGGCAATTTGTTCAAATTCAAGCTCTACGTTTTCTAAAGAAAACATTTTCTTGTACTGTTTTACTAGCGCATTTTTAGGTTCAGTTAAAATATGAACTAAATCTAAAACAGATAAATGATTAAGGCTACTAACAACCGGCAACCTACCAACAAATTCTGGTATAAGTCCGAATTTTATTAAATCTTGACTTTCGACATTAGACAAAGCAAAATCAGTAGTCTTAAAGTTTTCTCTATTGTCTATGCCATTTGTTATAAAACCTAAAGTTTTTTTAGACAGTCTTTTTTCTATTATTTTTTCAAGACCATCAAAAGCGCCACCACAAATAAACAAAATATTTGTTGTGTCTATTTTTATATATTCTTGTTGAGGATGTTTTCTTCCACCCTGTGGAGGCACATTTGTAATTGTTCCTTCAAGAATTTTTAAAAGCGCTTGTTGCACGCCTTCTCCAGAAACGTCTCTTGTTATTGAAGGTGTGTCAGATTTCCTTGCGATTTTATCTATTTCATCTATATAAATAATACCTTTTTGAGCCATTTCTATATCATAATCTGCATTTTGAATAAGTCTTAAAAGTATATTTTCAACATCTTCCCCAACATACCCAGCTTCCGTCAAAGTTGTAGCGTCAGAAATAGCAAACGGAACATTTAAAATCTTTGCTAAAGTTTGCGCTAACAATGTTTTGCCAGTACCAGTTGGTCCTATAAGTAAAACATTAGATTTCTGCAGCTCAACATCATCTTTATTATCTAAAATAACGTTCTGTAGCCTCTTATAGTGGTTATACACTGCCACAGACAAAGTTTTTTTTGCGTGTTCTTGCCCTACAATATAACTATCAAGAATACTTTTGATTTCTCTTGGCTTCAACAAGTTAAGTGCAGTACTTTTAAAACCGTTTTTATTTAAATCTTTAAACATGTCCAAAGAAGTTTTAGCGCAGGTCTGGCAAATATAAAAACCATTTACTCCTACAAGCTTTTCCGGATAAGTTCTCTCACAAAAAACACAATGTTCATTAAACTCTTTACTCATTATAACCCTACTTTAAATTATAATATTACTTTAAACTAGCAACAACTTCATCGACGAGTCCATACTCTTTTGCTTCCTGAGCAGACATATAATAATTCCTATCTGTATCTTTTAAAACTTGTTCTGTAGTTTTCCCTGTATGTTTTGCAAGTATTTCTGAAAGTTTATTTTTTGTAGAAAGCAACTCTTTTGTTTCTATATCTATATCAGACACTGTACCAGAAAGACCTCCACCATATATCAAAGGCTGATGTATCATTATACGAGAATGTGTTAAAGCATATCTTTTACCTTTTGTGCCTGAAGCAAGTAACACAGCGCCAAAAGACATAGCCATTCCCAGACAAATCGTAGTTATAGGACTCTTTATAAACTGCATAGTATCATAAACTGCAAGTCCAGCAGTAACCATACCACCAGGCGAATTAATATACAAACTTATATCCTTTCCAGGCTCTTCAGAATCTAAATATAAAAGCTGTGCTATTAATATGTTAGCAGACTCTGTTGCAATAGAGCCGTCATAACCACCTACAAAGATAATTCTATCTCTAAGAAGTCTTGAATATAAATCATAAGTTACAGCAGAACCTTGACTCCATCTTTCAATTACTGTCGGCATTACAGACGGCATTTCTCCTCCCAAACTATCAACTGTAACTAATTTTTACTTAAAGGCATATCTTTTTCTTCTGTTTCTACTTTTGCATTGTCAATTAAAAAATTAAAAAGTTTTCGTTCTTTTAAAAAAACTAATATATTTTCCTTTTTTTCGTTAAAATATTTGTCCACATCAGTATCTATTCCTGAGTTAGAAGATTTCATTTTATTTTTTTCTGATTCAATATCTGTATTTGTTACTGCAAGATTTTCAGCATTGCATATTGAATTTAAAATATAAGAAAGTCTAACATTATTTTCTGCTTCTTGAGCAAACTTTGAATCACCAAGTTCAACTTGATTTGCAATATACTCTTTAGGAGCACCTTGATTTTGCATGTAAGACTTCATTTTTTCTATAAGAGCAGTTTTCTGTTCTGCCACTAAAGAAGAAGGTACTTCAAATTTATTTTTCTCAAGCAAATAATCTATAATTTGTTTTTCAACGTCCATATCCTGACGACGCTTCTCCTGCATTTCCATAGTTTCTTTTACTTTGTTTTTTAAATCTTCTAAATTCTCTGTACCCATATCTTTTGCAAAATCATCATTAAGTTCTGAAACTTGTTTTTCTTTAATTTCAATTACTTTTACCTTAAAAGAGATCGTTTTTCCTGCTAACGCTTTATTTGGGTAATCAGCAGGATATTCTATTTTAGCATCTTTTTCTTCACCAACTTTTGCGCCAACTAACGCATCTTTAAAACCTTCAAGTGTGTTCCCCGAAGACAAATCTAACATGTGCCCTTTAGACGTAATTTCAGGCAACGGTTTACCTTCATTATCAAAAGCTTCATAATCTACACCTACAAAACTATCTTTTTTAACTTCAAGAGACTTAGACTCTACAAGTCTTGCATTTCTTTCTCTTAAAGCGTCTAAACTTTGGTTTAAATTCGCATCAGTAATCTTAAAAACTTCTTTCTTTATGGAAATACCTTTATAATCTTTTAATTCTATTTTTGGATGACACTGTGTAGAAAAACTATATTTTAAAACTTGCCCTAATTCATAATCAAACTCATCTACTACAGGAAAATCTATAGGTACAAAATTTTCTCTACCTAATGCGTCTAAAACCGTTTTTCTAACAATATTTTCTATTGCTTTATTTTTAGCTTGCTCTAAAAATTTTTGTTTTATAACGCTTATAGGCACTTTGCCTTGTCTAAAACCATCCACTTTTGCATATTTTTGCATCTGACTAAACGCATTTTCCACTTCACAAGAGGCTACATTTTCTGCTACTTCAACATCAATAGTTATAGAACACGGCTTTCTATCTACGACCCTAGATTTAAATTCAACTGTTTTTGTTTCTTGTGCCATTTACTTTTCCCTTTATATTATAACAAGTAATTTATTATGGATTTATAATAAAAATATATGCGGACGGAGGGACTTGAACCCCCACACCTTATGGTATATGGTCCTAAGCCATACGCGTCTGCCAATTCCGCCACGCCCGCACTTTTGTATAGTAAAATTTTGTATACTAACACAATATGCGCTGCATAGGAATTGAACCTATAACCTAACGATTAAGAGTCGTTTGCTCTACCAATTGAGCTAGCAGCGCTTTTAATGACAAAATAAGGTGTACAACAGGCAGAATTTTATCAAACTATAAACAAAAAATCAATTTATTATTTAGTATCTGACAACATGTTAAACTCTTTGAAATTTAAAAGTAAAGAACACATATTTTTCACATTTCATTACTTGAAATAAATACTTTAATGTACTATAATATTTTATTATGAATACACACATACATCTATTTCTACTATTATCTATATTTTTATTATCAGCCTGCTCAAATGGCTCAAATTTATTGCAAGAGGTGGATCGTGTAGTTGAGCAAAAAAAATCTACCAATTTAGTTAATACTACTGCTGATTTAAACAGTCTAAGTCATAGTAACATACCCGATACCACATTCGCTACCATATTATATGAAAATTTGTATAAAGATTTTAAAGATAGAGGTCTTTCAGATGTTCAAAGTCGTGCAAGAGCCAAAATAGGAATAGAAGTTTATCAAGGTGAACCTGGTCATATAGTATTTAATGGAAGCCATTTCTATTACGTAGATGGTACTGATAAACGTTATGAAGGACAAACTTATGCAAATTGCTCAATTTATGCATTAATAAGACTCTTAAAACATTTAGGGCAATGTGGTTATATAGATACAGATTTTTGGAAACAATATTCCGACGAAGAATTAAGAATTATGATTGACAATATGGGTGCAAGAGGTAAAGGCTATTATATAAGCCAAGGTGTAACTGTCGTCCCGTTAACCCTTCACACCTTAATGCAAACTTTGATTCCAGAAGTACCCGATCAATATAGGCAAATCTATAAGCCAAATGGGATAATGCTTACTCGTGATGATTTATAGACTTTATAAAAATATAAAAAAACGTTTTTTTGCCACTGCAGGTTATGAAGAAATTCTTAAAATAGCAATTCCATTAATAATTTCTACAAGTGCATGGGCTTTTCAATCCTTTATTGATAAATTTTTTCTTGTATGCTACTCTAAAGATGCTTATGCAGCATCTCTTCCTGCAGGTCTTCTAAACTGTTCCCTTATAAATATTTTTGCTGGAATGACTCTATATGTAGATGTTTTTGTTGCTCAATACAATGGCAAAAAAGAGTACCATTCAATAGGCAACACTGTTTGGCAAAGTTTTTATATAGCAATCTTAAGTGCTTTCGTGCTTATTATTTTTACTTTTTTTTCTCAAGATATATTTAATTTTATAGGGCATCCAAAAAGTATAATATGTGAAGAAGTTAAATATTTTAATGCATTATGCTACGGTTCCTGTACATACTTTGCTCTTACAGCACTATCTGGCTTTTATTCAGGTAGAGGAAAAACAACTGTTATTTTGCTTGTAAACATAGCAGGCGTATTAGTAAATATAGTTTTTGACTATGTTCTAATTTTTGGTAAATGCGGCTTTCCTGAGCTTGGCATAACTGGAGCTGCAATAGGAACTATCATAGGTTCTTTTGTAGCTTTTATGTTACTACTTATACCAATGCTATCTAAAAAAAATAATACGTTATATAAAACAAGGAACACAAAACTAAACATCGATAAAATAAAACGTTTAGTAAAGTTTGGTTTACCAAACGGGATACATATGTCTTTTGACTTATCCGTGTTTACTCTTTTTACACTTGTAATAGGGACTTTAGGCAAAAATGAACTTATAGCATCAAACATGGCAATGAACATATACAATATTGCGTATATGCCATTGTTGGGTTTTGGCGTGACAGCTTCAATAATTGTTGGAAACTATTTAGGTAAAAACAAAGCTTCTATTGCTAAAATAGCTATAAAATCAGTAATGCATATAACACTTACTTATGTTACAATTCTTGTTATTGCATTTTTAGTATTCCCTGACATGTTTATATACCCTTTCTCAAGAGGGAAAGATACTTTTATTATTGAACAAATAAGACCAACTGTATTAATATTATTCCGATTTCTTGCTTCGTCTGCTTTGTTTGAAGCTGTAAGTATAGTATTTTCTTCCGCAATCAAAGGTGCAGGAGACACAAAATTTGTAATGCAACTTGTTATAAAACTTGCACTATTTATAAGCGCACTGATGTACTTGATCGTTGGAATTTTAAAATTAGGGTTATATCCATGTTGGAGTGTTCTAACTATTTACTGTATTATGCTCATGTTTTTCTGTTATAAAAGATACAAAACAGACAAATGGAAACATATGCGCGTAATTAAAATGAAAATTGTTGACGGTTAAGTTCTAAAACTATTTTAAACTTTTCAACCATTGCTCTTTGCTAGCTTCTGTAGGCATTCTCCAGTCTCCCCTAGAGGATAGAGATACTGTACCAACTTTTATACTATCTGGCATACAATTGCGTTTAAACTGATTTGAAAAAAAACGTTCTATAAAGTTTACAAAATGCGTCTTTATTTCTTTTTTACTATATTTTTTAGAAAATGTTTTAGCTGCAAGAAAAAGAGTTTTATCCGGACTTTGGCCAAAACGCACTGTGTAATATAAAAAGAAATCGCAAAGCTCGTAAGGGCCAACTATGCGCTCTGTTTTTTGAAAAATTTTACCGTCTTTAGATGGCAAAAGCTCAGGACTAATCTCTGTATTTAAAATGTCTGTTAAAACTTTTTCATATTTTTTAACTCGTTTGGCTTCATAAGAGACAAGATATTTTACAAGCGTTTTTGGAATAGACGCATTTATAGCATACATGGACATATGATCGCCATTATAAGTGCACCATCCCAAAGCATTTTCTGATAAGTCACCCGTACCTATAACAAGCCCTTTTTGCTGATTAGCTATGTCCATTAAAATCTGTGTACGTTCTCTAGCCTGAGCATTCTCATAGACAATATTTTTATTTCCATCATGTCCAATATCTTTTAAATGTTTATTTAGCGCTTCTAGTATAGAAATTTCTTTTATTTTTATTCCAAACGATTTAGACATGCCATACACATTTTCAAGCGTTTTTTTGCTTGTACCAGGGCCAGGCATAGTAACAGCAATAATACCTTCTAAATCTCTTTCTAAAAGTTTATAACTTCTTAAAACAACTAACAATGCAAGTGCAGAGTCAAGCCCACCAGAAATGCCTATTACAGCATTTAAATTTGTAAATTCTAATCTTTGAGCTAAAGCTTGAGACTGCATTTGCAGTATTAGCTCAGCCCTGTTAGATAAAGAGTTGCTATCGTCAGGAACAAAAGGTAAAGGCGAAATATTGCGTGTTAAATTTGTAGTGTTAACATCAAAGTCAAACTTAACAACTTTATAATTAAAAACACCTGTTTTAAAAACATTCAACCTACGACGTTCATAGTCTAATTTTTGCGTGTCAATTTCTGTTATTGTAAGACCTGTTTCAAAAAGAGGGCTTTCTTTAATTATTTCCCCATTTTCAGCTATTATACGATGGCCAGAAAAAATTATATCGCTTACAGACTCTCCAGTTCCTGCAGAAGCGTACACATATCCACAAGAAAGTCTACCAGTCTGAGCTTTAATAAGCGTTTTTCTATAATCGCTTTTGCCAATAAGTTCGTTTGAAGCAGAAAGGTTTACTATTATAGACGTTCCAGCTTTTACATGTCTGCTAGACGGTGGTACAGGGACAAACATATCTTCGCATATTTCAACAGCAATTTTTAATGTTTGAGTATTTTTTGCTTCAAAAATTATATCTGTTCCAAAAAAACAGTTTTGACCACAAATGTTAATTTCACTAGCGATATTGTTCCCAGAAGCAAAATGTCTAGTTTCATAAAATTCAGAATATGCTGGCAAATATGTTTTAGGAACTACCCCTAAAACTTTTCCGTTTTGTAAAGCAATAGCACAAGAATAAAGTTTATTATTGGCACATACAGGGCTACCCACAAAAACTAAAGCCTTTTTACCTAAAGTTGTTTTACAAATGTCAAAAAGCGCATTATTAACAGAACTTAAAATAACATTAGATAAAAACAACTCTCCACATGTATAGCCCGTTGTGCAAAGTTCAGGGAAAACTAAAACTTCAACATTATGAGAATTTGCCTGTTTTATTAACTTTATTATTTCCTTACTATTTGCTAACGGATCTGCAACGTGTAAATGTGGAGTAGCTGCTGCAACTTTTACAAAACCAAATTTCATGTTTATTCCCACAAAATAAATTTACCAACACTTTATGGCAACTTTAATTAATGCATATCCAAAATAAAAGCCGCTCAACGATAACACAATTGACAAAAACACATATAAAAACCCTAAAAAAATTTGAGAATTTTTTATTAAGTCAAAAAACTCTAACGAAAAAGATGATAAAGTTGTAAATCCTCCTAAAAAACCTACAAGCAAAAAATGCTTAACGCTATTACTGTGATCAAACAACTCAAACAAACTACCAAAAATGCCCATAAACAAACAACCAAAAAAGTTTATAAATATTAAAGTGAATGGAATTCCCCATTTTGTTATACAAAACAACTCTGATATTAAAAACCTACTCAAAGCGCCAAAAGCTCCACCAAAAAATACACAAACAGCAGATACTAACATCTTAAATTTCCTATTAGAAGTATTACCTGCTACTCCTTCTTTTTTCCTATCTTTATCTCATACTCAATTTACTCTTTCAAACCTACAACCAATATCTTTGTTTTCACTAAACACTATTGCTAATAGTGTTGGATTACTGCTTATATACTTCTCATAGTACTTATTTCTTCTTATTTGTTCCATCGCTTCTTTTAACATTTTACTTATATGTTTATCTTTTCCATACTTTGTCTCTACTACCACAATACTCTTTTCT
>JAISOG010000026.1 GCA_031275795.1 Candidatus Endomicrobiellum incisitermitis | reverse complement strand
ATGTTAAAAGAAGCGATGGAACAAATAAGAGAAAATAAGTATTATGAGAAGTATATAAGCAGTAATCCAATACTTTTGGCAATAGTGTTTAGTGAAAACAAAGATATTGCTTGTAAGTTTGAAAGTGTAAACAAATAGTGTATGAACAACATATTTCAAATATCGCCATTATAAGCTTTTATCAAAATATTTTTTAAATCTTCCATTAAAGGATACACAGGATTTGCACCTGTACACTGATCATCAAAAGCTTGGTCTACCAAATTGTCCAAATTATTATAAAAGGACTTTTCTTCAATACCATACTCTTTTATAGAGAGAGGTAAGCCAATATCTTTCTTTAATTTAATTATAGCCTTTATTAACAATTCAACTTTATCATCATCATTTTTCCCACCAAGACCTAACTCATCTGCAATTTGTCCATATTTTGCTTTTGCGTTTGGAAATTTATACTGAGGAAAAATTGCTTGTTTTTTTGGACGGTCAGTAGCATTATATCTTATTACTTGATTTATAACCAAAGCATTAGAAACGCCATGAGGAATATTAAACGCTCCACCTAGCTTGTGCGCTATTGAGTGAGAAACTCCTAAAAAAGCGTTTGCAAAAGCCATGCCAGCAAGCGTTGAAGCATAGTGCATTTTTTCTCTTGCAATTGGGTCATTTATGCCCTGCTCATACGAGCGTGGAAGATACCTAAATATCAATTTTACAGCTTCCAAAGCAGGTGAGTTTGTAAAGTTTGTTGCAAGAACAGAAACATATGACTCAATAGCATGAGTTAAAGCGTCTATTCCCGATGCAGCACATAAACTTTTAGGCATAGAATCAACAAAGTTTGGGTCTATTATTGCCATGTTTGGTGTTAACGCATAATCTGCTATTGGATATTTTATATGAGTCAAATCTTCAGTAATAACAGCAAAAGGTGTAACTTCAGATCCTGTACCAGAAGTTGTTGGAATTGCAACCATTTGCGCTTTTTTCCCTAATTCAGAAACATTGCAAATCCTTTTTCTAATATCCATAAACCTCATTGCAATATCTTGAAAGTCAGTATCTGGATTTTCGTACATTAACCACATGATTTTTGCAGCATCTATGGGAGAACCTCCCCCAAATGCAATAATGACATCAGGCTGATACACTTTAATCATTACTAAAGCTTCGTCTATAGTACCAAGAGTAGGTTCTGGCTTTACATCAAAAAATATCTGATAATCAATATTTATATCTTCTAAAACTCTTGTAATATTATAAATTGCTCCAGAGTCAAACAAAAATCTGTCAGTAACTATAAATGCACGTTTTTTGCCAGCAAGCTCACGCAAAGCTAAATCTGTTGCACCTCTTTTAAAATAGATTTTTGGAGGTACTCTAAACCACAACATGTTTTCGCGTCTTTGAGCAACAGTTTTATAATTTAATAAATGTCTTACTCCAACATTTTCACTCACGGCATTACCTCCCCAAGAACCGCAACCAAGAGTAAGTGACGGCTCTAGCTTAAAGTTATATAAGTCGCCTATCCCACCTTGAGATGAAGGAGTATTTATTAACACACGACCTGTATGCAATTTTTCAGCAAAAACATTAATTCGATCCTGCTTCCTCTCATCGGTATACAAAACAGATGTGTGACCTGCTCCAGCAAGTTCTACTAACCTATAAGCTTTTTCTACTGCATCCTCAAAATTTTCAGCTTTATAAATGGCAATAACTGGAGATAACTTTTCATAGGCAAAAGCTTCATTTAAACTTATTTCTAAAACTTCCCCTGCAAGGATTTTTACATCTTTAGGCACTTTTATACCTGACAACTGAGCAATTTTATATGCAGATTGACCAACTATTTGAGAATTCAATTTACCATTAACAATCATAGTTTGTGCAACTTTAGTTTTTTCGTTCTTATTTAAAATATATGCGCCTCTAAGAACCAACTCGTCAATAACTTTTTTATAAACATCCTTTACAATTATTATTGATTGCTCTGAAGCACAAATCATGCCATTATCAAAAGTTTTAGACATTAAAATAGAAGAAACTGCCATTTGTATATCTGCACTCTCATCAATAATTGCAGGAGTATTTCCTGGGCCTACACCTAAAGCTGGTTTACCTGAAGAATATGCAGCTCTTACCATCGCAGGGCCACCTGTTGCAAGCACTGTAGCAACATTCTGGTCTGTAATAAGCAAATTTGTAAGTTCTAAAGAAGGTACGTCTATCCAGCCTATAATATCCTCTGGAGCGCCGGCTTTAATAGCAGCATTTAAAACAATTTTTGCAGCTTCTATAGTAGATTTTTTAGCCCTCGGATGAGGAGAAAAAATTATGCCATTTCTTGTTTTTAATATTATAAGAGATTTAAAAATTGCAGTTGAAGTTGGGTTAGTTGTTGGAACAATGCCTGCTATAACACCTAGAGGGTCTGCTACTATTTTAATACCGTTTGGCTCGTCTTCCATTATTATGCCACAAGTTAAAGCATCTTTATGTTTATTATAAATATATTCGCTAGCAAAATGATTTTTTATAACTTTATCTTCAACAACGCCCATACCAGTTTCTTCTACAGCCATTTTAGCAAGATAAATTCTTGCTTTATTTGCAGCAATTGCTGCGGCTTTAAAAATAGAATCAACACGATCTTGAGTAAACCTAGCATAAGTTTCTTGTGCTTTCTTTACACGAGAAATAAGTTCTTTTAAAGATTTAGGATTGTCTACAACAAAATTTTTCATATCTCGATTAGGATTAACGCTTTTAGCAATTTTTTTCCCCTTTGTTTTAGCCATTTTAACTCCTATCGATATTAACTTATATTAAACATAATCTTAACTATTATGGACAAGTTTCTTTGCACCAGTTGCCTAAAGAAGCATATCTGTAATTTTAAGTGTACAAATTTACTTTAAAACTTATAATAAATGCTCTAGAAACATTGTAAAGAAACTACTACTAAAAGAAAATTAACTACTACACTTAAAAGATTTTATTTCTCTTATTATGTTTGGAACTATTTCGTATATATCACCTTCTAATGCATAAGTAGCTATCTGCATCATATGGCAAGAAGAATCTTTATTAATTGCAACAATAATATCTGCATTTACACCAACAATATGCTGCATATGGCCAGATATTCCACAACCTATATAAACTTTAGGAGAAACTGTCTTACCTGTCTGCCCTATTTGATGAGAATAAGGTATCCATCCACTATCAATAGCAGCCCTAGATGCTCCTAAGGCTCCACCTAAAAGATCTGCAAGTTCTTTTAAAAGTTTAAAACCTTCAACACTTCCAACCCCTCTTCCACCTGCTACTACAATATCTGCATCAGAAATATCTATAGAACTACTTTCATCTTTTACAAAGCCTAAAAATTTTGTTCTATTTATTATTGTTTTGATGTCCAATTTAAAATCAATAATTTCACCTGTTCTTCCCTCTTGCACTTTGGCTTCTTTAAAAACTCTATGCCGGACTGTAGACATTTGAGGGCGATGTTGTGGAGTTACAATAGTGGCCATAACATTGCCACCAAAAGCAGGTCTAGTTTGTTTTAAATTTCTCGTATCATGGTCTATTTCTAAAGACATACAATCTGCAGTAAGACCAGTTTTAATTTTTGCTGCAACTCTTGGAGCAAAAGAACGCCCTATATCTGTGGCACCTATTAAAATAATTTCAGGTTTTTCTTGTTCTATCAATTGAGAAAAAACAGTCGAATAAGATTCTTCTTGAAACTCAAGAAGAACAGGATCATCACAAACATAAACTTTATCAGCACCTCTATTAATGAATTCTTGAGCTTTTGTTTTTATGTTATCACCAATTAAAACGACACTAAGCGTAGTTGCTAACTCTTTTGCAAGATGGTTGCCTTTATTTAATAGTTCATACGAGAGTCTATGAACAACTCCATGCCTTTGCTCTGCATATACCCAGACACCTCTGTAAAGGTTTTTGTCGACATTTGTTACTGGTACATCTTTTGTTAACTCTATTGCATTAAATTTGCACGTTTGTATGCAAGTCCCACAATAAGTGCATTTGTTTAAATCTATACTTGCAAGCGCAAGTTTTTTAGGATGCTCAGGTCTTTGGAGCATAGAAATTGCACCAAAAGGACAATCTTTAGCACACATTTGGCAACCTACACATTTTTCGCTTATAATCTTAATAATATTTGCCATTCTAGAAAGCTCCTATTTTTACAAAGTGAAAAGTTAGTTTGTATTCCACTTTTTATCATTGCCCTTTATATAATCCCAAGATCAGACAACCTTTTAACCAAGTTAGCAGCGACATCTTTTGCTTCACCTACAAACTTTTCTCCACCTGTTCTTTGTGGAGGGTTAAATATTTTCACAACTTGTGTAGGAGATCCGCTCAAACCTATTCTTTTTGTATCAGCTCCAATAGAGTCCACATTAAAAGTTTTAATAACAGCTTTTTTTGCAGCCATTTTACCTTTAAGAGAAGGTATTCTTGGGTTATTGATCTCTTTTACAACAGTAAACAAAACAGGAAAGGAGCTTTCTATTAAATCGTAACCATCTTCCATCATTCTTTCTACTTTAATTGAATTATCATCTACAACTTCAATCTTTTTAACACAAGAAACGTGCGGTATGTTAAGCATTTCTGCTATAGCAGGCCCAACCTGAGCAGTATCACCGTCTGAGGCTTGTTTACCACAAAGTATAATATCGTACTCCCCTATTATTTTTATAGCACTGGATAAAGTGTAAGAAGTTGCCAAAGTATCTGAACCGCCAAAAGCTTTATCACTTACTAAAACAGCTTCATCTGCGCCTCTAGCAATAGCTTCTCTTAATGAAGATTCTGCCTGCTGTGGGCCCATAGTTATAACGGTTACTTTGCCACCAAATTTCTCTTTAAGTCTTACTCCTTCTTCTATAGCATACTCATCATAAGGGTTTATTATAGATTCTACACCTTCTCGTTTAAGTCTACCTGTATTGGCATCAATTTGTACATCTGTTGTGTTAGGTACCTGCTTAATACAGACAATTATTTTCATTTTTTCTCCGCACCTATCAATATAAATAAAAATATCAAAAAAATTTACTTAGCTTTTGCTGCAGATTCTTTTATAAGATTAAGAGCAATTTCATTTTTTTGAATCTGACTTGTTCCTTCATAAAGAGTTGTTATTTTTGCGTCTCTCATCATTTTTTCTACAGGATACTCTCTAGAATAACCATACCCACCAAGAATTTGTACGGCATTTGTTGTTACTTTCATAGCAACTTCTGAACAAAAAAGTTTAGCCATTGCCGATTCTTTACTAGTACGTTTTGAAGTACCAGAATCTATCATTCTTGCAGAAGCATAAAGCAATGCTCTTGCAGCTTCAACTTCTGTGGCCATATCTGCAAGCATATGTTGTATACCCTGAAAAGAAGCTATAGGTTGTCCAAATTGTACTCTCTTTCTTGCATAATCCACAGCCTCATCTAATGCACCAGCTGCTATACCAAGAGCTTGAGCTGCTACTCCTGGACGAGAGTTATCTAATGTAGCTTGAGCTATCATTAAACCATGCCCTTCTTTTCCTAAAAGATTATCTTTATGTACTTTACAATCTTTAAATATAAGTTCTCTTGTCGAAGAAGCTCTTATACCCATCTTTTTTTCTTTTTTACCAAACTCAAAACCAGGAGTTCCTTTGTCTACTATAAAACAAGAAATTCCCCTTGCGCCTTTTGAAGGGTTAGTTTTTGCAAAAATAGTATAAGTTTCTGCATCGCCACCATTAGTTATAAAACATTTTGTACCGTTTAAAACATAATAATCACCGTCTTTAACTGCAGTGGTGGCCATACCAGTAGCATCAGAACCTGCAGAGGCTTCAGTTAAACCAAAAGCAGCAAGTTTTTTGCCAGAAGCAATGTCAGGCAAATATCTTTTCTTTTGCTCTTCATTTCCCACTAGAAGAATTGGGAGAGTTCCCAGCGCTGTAGCAGCAAGCGAAAGTGCAATTGCACCATCAACTTTACAAAGCTCTTCAACAACAAGCACAAGACCCATTATACCTTTACCAAACCCACCATACTCTTCAGGTATATAAACACCGCACAAATCAGCTTGCGCAAACTCTTTTACAATTTCCCATGGAAATTCTTCTTTTTCATCATAATGTTCTCTAACAGGTTTTATTTTTTCCACTGCTATATTTCTAGCAGTTTCAACCATCATCTGTTCTTCTTCAGACAACATATAGTTCATCACCATAATTTTAACCTCTTTTAATAAAATCTACCGACGTAAATGCTGCTTGTTAAACAATATTTACATCGAGAGACTTTTTTAGGTTTTTTAAAGCTTTTTGAGCTGCAGCTTGATGTGCTTCTTTTTTAGAGCTCCCCACCCCGTTGCCTAAAAGCTCACTATTTACAAATACTGCTGCTTTAAACTTTTTATTGTGATCAGGACCAAATTCTTTTACTATTCTATAATCTGGAATTTTTTTATATAACCGCTGAGCAATTTCTTGAAGTTTACTTTTATAATCTGTTATTACTATTTCTCGCTTAAAATCTAAAAATTTTAGAACAAAATTTCTTGCATTTTCAAAACCACCATCTAGATATACAGCACCTACAACAGCCTCAAAAACATCACAAAGCAAACTTTCTCGTTTTCTAGACTCTCTTGTATCATTGTTTTTACCTAAAAAAATGTAATTACCCAACTTTATTTTTTGTGCCCAAACACTTAAATTAGGCGTAGAAACAATTTGAGATTTTAATTGAGACAACTTGCCTTCATTGTCTGTAGGATAGCGTAAATATAAAGCTTCTGCAACGATAGTCGACAAAACACTATCACCTAAAAATTCCATACGTTCATTGCAACTCTTTTGACCTATTTGAAATGCATAAGACTTATGAGTTAAAGCTGTTAATAAAACTTCAAGGTCATTGAATGAATATTCAATAACCTTTTGAAATTTTATTATTTTTTTACTTAACATATTTCTTTATTACTATTGTAGCATTATGACCACCAAACCCTAAAGAATTTGAAATTGCGCAAGTTATAGCTTGTTTTCTTGCTACATTTGGCACATAATCCAAATCGCAATCAGGATCAGGAGTTTGGTAGTTGATAGTTGGAGGTATAAAACCTTCTTGCATACCTAAAACAGTAGCAGAAAGCTCAACTCCACTTGCACCTCCTAAAAGGTGACCTGTCATAGATTTTGTAGAAGAAACAGGTATGCTGTAAGCTCTGTCTCCAAAAACTTTCTTTATTGCAAAAGTTTCAATTCTATCGTTCATAGCTGTAGATGTACCATGCGCATTTATGTAGTCAACATCTTCTTTAGAAATGCCTGCATCACAAATAGCTTTTTCTATAGCCATAATAGCACCTTTACCTTCAGGATGTGGAGCTGTTATATGATAAGCATCATTAGATGCACCGTAACCTGCAAGTTCAGCGTATATTTTTGCTCCTCTACTTAATGCGTGTTCTAAAGTTTCAAGAACAATAATACCAGCGCCTTCTCCTATAACAAAACCATCTCTATCTTTATCAAAAGGTTTAGACGCTTTAAGTGGGTCATCATTTCTTTGGGAAAGAGCTTTCATAGAAGAAAAGCCTGCAAGCCCTAACGGAGTAATAGCAGCTTCGGAACCACCTGCAATTATTACATCCGCTTCTAAACGTCTCAGCAACCTTAGCGCATCACCTAAAGCGTGGTTAGATGAAGCACAAGCACTTGTAACTGCATAGTTTGGCCCAGTAAAACCATATTTAATAGCTATTTCTCCAGGTAGCATGTTTGTAATTATCATAGGGATCAGAAAAGGGCTTACTCGTCTAGGCCCTTTTACAAGTAAAGCCTGCTCTTCTTCTTCAATTACCTCCAAACCGCCTATACCAGTCCCTGTTATAACACCAATTCTTGACAAATCTTCTTTAGATAAATCTAAACCAGAATCTTCTATAGCCATCTTTGCAGCTGCAAAGCCAAATTGTGTAAACTTTGCCGTTTTCTTTATATTTTTTTTGTCTATAAATTGTTCTGGATTAAAGTTTTTAACAGTTCCAGCAAACTTTGTAGTATAGACACTTGTGTCAAAGAAATCTATCAGACTAGCTCCAGATTTTCCTTCTTTTAAAGCTTTAGCAAACTCAAGCATACCTATGCCTATAGGTGTAACAACTCCTATGCCGGTTATAACTATTCTCTTATTCATTATTTATGCCTTATTTTGCAGCATGTGCCTTAACATAATCTATAGCATTTCCTACAGTCTGTATTCTTTCTGCTTCTTCATCTGGAATTTCAATACCAAATTCTTCTTCAAAAGCCATAACAAGCTCTACGGTATCTAAAGAATCTGCCCCTAAATCATTTACAAACGACGAGCCTGCTACAACTTCAGCAGGGTCTACACCCAACTGTTCAACAATAATCTCTTTTACTCTAGTCTCAAGATCTGCCATTTTCACGTCCCCCTTTATTTTTTTGTAATTTTTGCATATATTGGCAATTTTTTTATTTATATTATTACAGCTAAGGTAATAATTATTTTACATATACATTCCACCATTTACCGCTAAAACATGCCCTGTTATATAAGACGAATCGTCACTTGCAAAAAATAACGCTGCTTTTGCTATATCAGAAGCTTCTCCAAGTCTTGCTAAAGGTATAGTGCTAGATATAGTCTTTTTCTGCTCTTGTGTAAGTTTATCTGTCATAGCTGTACGTATAAACCCTGGAGCAATAGCGTTTACCAAAATATTTCTTGACGCGAACTCTCTTGCGCACGTCTTTGTCATAGCAATAACGCCACCTTTAGTTGCAGAATAATTTATTTGCCCAGCATTCCCCATCTGTCCAGCTACAGAAGCTATATTTATTATTCTGCCTTGTCTTGCTTTAAGCATAGATCTACTTGCAGCTTTTATGCAATTAAATACACCTTTTAAATTAACAGCAATAACAGCATCCCACTGCGCTTCTGTCATTGCCAAAACAAGATTATCCTTTGTTATTCCTGCATTGTTGGTTAGTATATCTATTTTGGAGAATTTGTCAAGAGCAGCTTTTATTAAAGTTTCGCATTCTTCTAACTTTGCAACATTACATACAACAGACATAGTTTCAACATTATATTTTATTTTTATTTCCTCTGCTGTTTTTAAAGCAGCCTCTGCATTAATATCTGATATCACAATATTAGCACCTTCTGATGCAAAAGTTTCAGCTATTGACTTACCTATACCTTGAGCAGAGCCTGTAATAACAGCTACTTTTCCTTGAAGTCTCATTTACTTATTTCCTCCAATGTTTTTTGCAAACTTATACTGTCTTCAATATTTAAAGCTTTTTTTGTTTTGTCAATCCTTTTTAACAGCCCAGACAAAGTTTTTCCAGGGCCAATTTCTATAAACTTTTCATAACCTAACAAAATCATATTTTGTACGCTTTCATCCCACTTTACCGGACTTTTTATTTGAGCAACAAGCTTCTCTTTTATTTGAGACACATCTTTAGTAAGCTGCGCGTCACAATTTGTATACACTCCAAAAGAAGGATTATTAAAATTATATTTATCTAATTCCTTTGACATTGCATCTGAAGCAGAGTTCATAAGAGAAGAATGAAAAGGTCCAGAAACATTTAATATAACAGTCTTTGCACCAGTCTCATTTGCAAACTCCACAGCCTTCTTTACCGCAGCAGAAACACCAGATATAACTATCTGCCCTGGAGAATTAAAATTAACTGCTTCACAAACACCATAAGAAGAAGCTTTGATGCAAATATCTAAAACTTGTTTTTTCTCTATGCCTAAAATTGCAGCCATTATGCCAGGATTTTTGCAAGAAGCTTCTTGAATAAACTTACCTCTAGCTTTTACCATTTCCAGACCATCTTTAAAATTAAAAAACCCTGCTGCACATAATGCACAATATTCACCAAGTGAATGCCCTGCTGCAACAAATTCTGAATTTGCAAAATTATAGTTAGCTTTAAAAACTTCAAAAATAGCCATACAAACAGTAAATATTGCAGGTTGAGCATAATGAGTAAGTTTTAGCGTACTTTCAGGACTATTAAAAATAATATCTTTTATGTCATTTCCTGCCAAATCTATAATTTCTTTTGCTTTAGAATCTTTCTCATAAAGATCTTTACCCATACCAACTGTTTGTGAGCCCTGCCCTGGGAACATCAACGCTATTTTTGACATTTTGCCCTCTACTATATTTAAACTTTTACTACTGTAGCTCCCCACGTAAAGCCACCACCAAAAGCAACAAGTTCGACTAAGTCTCCTTTATTTAGCCTTCCTGTTTTTATAGCTTCATCTAGTGCTGTAATTGTAGTTGCAGACGAAATATTTCCAGTTTTATGTATGTTAACAAAAACCCTCTCCATAGGAATATTCATCTTTTTTGCAACAGCCTCAATTATTCTCATATTTGCTTGATGAGGAATAAAAAGTTTTATATCTTCCAATTTTCTCCCTGAAAGTTCTAAAGCTTTTTGAGCTGCAAACACCATTTTAGGTATGGCTGCCTTAAAAACTTCTTTCCCTTGCATTTTCATTGAATGCAATTTTTCATCTACAGTTTTAGCAGTAGCTGGATTGATGCTTCCACCACCAGGGATAAAAAGCAAGTTAGCATAAGAACCATCTGCCCCTAAAAAAACAGATAAAATATCGTTATTTTGTTGCGAAGCAGACAAAATCATAGCACCTGCACCATCTCCAAATAGAATACAAGTATTTCTATCTGTCCAATCTGTAATTTTAGAAAGTTCTTCTGCACCAACTAATAAAATATTCTTATAAAGTCCAGCCTCTATAAACGCTTTTGCAGTAGCAACGCCATAAACAAATCCACTACAGGCTGCAGACAAATCAAAAGCTGGAACTGAATTTAACCCTAATTTTTTTTGTAGAAAACAGGCTGTAGAAGGAAAAAACATATCCGGAGTAATTGTAGCTACTAAAACTAAATCTATTTCTTCAAGTTTAATATTTGCAGCTTTAATAGCTTCTAAAGAAGCTTTATATGCAAGATCTGAAGTGTACTCACCATTAGCAGCTATTCTTCTTTCTTTTATTCCAGTCCTAGTGCTTATCCACTCGTCAGAAGTTTCAACAATTTTTTCTAGATCAGCATTAGTAAGAACTTTATTGGGGAAATATGAACCCGTACCTAAAATTTTGGCACCAATTTTTTTATTCATTATTTATAACCTTATTGTATTTTGCTATAGCTTCTTTTATTTCATAAACAAGATTATGCTCTGCAGCTCTTACACCCGCAAAAATTGCATTTTTTACAGCTTTAGCATTAGAACTACCATGCCCCACTATGCTAATCCCATTTACACCTAAAAGTGGAGCCCCGCCAACTTCAGTATAATCAACATTTTTTCTTAAATCTTTTATAGCAAGCCACGAAAATGGTAAAGATGCCCACGCAAAAGGATGCTTTTTTAAAGCTTTTTTGACTAGCTTTAAAATCATTTCAGAAAGACCTTCACCAAATTTTAAAATAACGTTTCCAACAAAACCATCACATATAACCACATCTGCTTTAGACCTTGGAATATCTCTACCTTCTACATTGCCTATAAAATTTATATCAGCTTTTTTTAAAAGCTCAAAAGCAGCCAAAGAAAGAGCATTACCTTTTGTAGGTTCTTCACCAACCGAGACTAACCCTACTCTTGGTCTTTTTACTCCAGCAATTTTCTCACAAAACAAACTAGCCATTATTGCAAACTGTAGTAAATGTTCTGGCTTACAATCCACGTTAGCTCCCATATCAGCAATTATACAACTCCCCTCTATAGTAGGGAAAAATATAGATATAGCAGGTCTTAAAACACCTTCTATTCTTTTTAAATAAAAAAGAGCAGCTGCCATAACTGCTCCGGAATTACCCATAGAGACAAATGCATCTGCTTTACCATCTGCAACAAGACTTGCACAAATAGATAAAGACGAATTTGGCTTCTGACGAACAGCCTTTACAGGATGTTCGTCCATAGCGATAACTTCATCTGCATTAATTATTTCAATATTAAGAGATTTTAAATTATATTTTTTACTGTACTTAGACATCTCATCAAGAATAGATTTTTCTTTACCCACAAGCAAAATCTTATGATTGGACTGTTTTGCAGCTAAAATTGCGCCTTCAATAGTCGATACCGGCGCAAAATCTCCACCCATTGCATCTAGGGCAATTATCATGTTTGAGCCTCTTCTTGAGTATTTTCAGTCTTTTTAACTTTTTTAGGCACAATTAAAACTCCATTATAAAAACCACATCCAGGGCACACTTTATGAGGCATTTTTGATGCACCACAGTTTGAACATTTACTAGCATTTGGAGCATCTAGTTTTGAATTTGCTGATCTTCTACAATCCCTACGATGTGGAGTATGTTTCCTTTTTGGATTTGGCATCTTTACTTCCTCCGATATTTATTTAACAATTCTTTCCATCTTTCTTTAATACAGCTGTCATACTCATCAACGCAAGAACAAGAGTCATCTTTTTTATTACGTCTTCCACAAATTTTACATATACCTAAACAATCACTACTACAGATAGGTTTTGATGGCATTTCAAGAAGTATTAACTGTCTAACTTCCTCATTAACATCAACACAACCTTCTTTAACATCCATATCTGCGTTAATAGGAATTTCCAAAGGATGGCTGTAGGGTTGAAGGCAAAGAGAACATTGTTGTTCAATAAAACCTACTAGTTTGCCTTTTACATATATTTTAGAATCAGAAACTTTAACAGCTACAAAAGATACATATATATTTGTTTGATAACCAATATCATTTGTATATTTACATTCCTTTATTTCTATTGTGCGTTTTTTTAAAAAGTCAGACAAATGTATAATCAATTCTTTCATAACAATCCTTTAATTATAAGATGTTAATTATATACTTGTCAACACCACTTTAGACTCCTTAGCAATCATCAACTCTTCATTAGTAGGTATAACCATAATCTTAACTTTTGAAGATTTTGTAGAAATAACTCTTTCTTTATCAGAAGCTTTAGCGTTTTCTTCTAAATCTATTTCTATACCTAACGCACTTAAATTTTTACAAACATTCTCTCTTACAGGGGAAGAATGTTCTCCAATACCTGCAGTAAAAACTAGAGCATCTACACCATTTAAAATTCCAAAATAAGCACATATATATTTTTTTACACTATAACAAAGCATTTCAAAAGCTAAAGAAGCTCTTTTGTTACCACTTGCCCTTGCTATCAAAATATCTCTCATATCGGCAGAAACACCAGAAATTCCAATCAACCCGCTCTTTTTATTGAGCAGCTTATTTAAAGCGTCCTCTTCTTTATATTGTGGATACTTATCTAGAATATAAGGGAGTATTGCAGGGTCAATATTTCCACACCTAGTTCCCATCATAACACCTTCTAAAGGAGTAAATCCCATAGAAGTATCAACAACTTTACCGTTGTCAATAGCAGTAATACTGCTACCATTTCCCAAATGAGCTGTTATCAACTTAATTTTACTTAACGGCCTGCCCAACATTTCTGCAGCTCTTTGAGAAACGTAATCATGAGAAGTACCATGAAAACCGTATCTTCTTATATGGTTCTTTTCAAAAAATTCATAAGGTAATGCGTACATGTAAGCATAATTCTGCATAGTTTGGTGAAAAGCCGTATCAAAAACTAAAACTGAAGGAACTCCTGGAAGCATTTTTTCAACAGCTTCTATACCAGCATAATGAGCAGGCATATGAAGTGGCGCCAACAAAAAACAATCTTTTAAATCTTGCTTTACTTCTTCTGTAACCAAAACTGACTTATGAAACTTATCTCCACCATGAACTATTCTATGTCCAACAACAGCAATTTCATTAATATCTGAAATCACACCACTGTTTTTATTTAAGAGTTCTTTTATTATAAGCTCTACAGCTTCAGTGTGATTTAGAACTTTTACAACTTCTTTTTGTTTTTTTACTTTCTGTGACTGCTTTGTATAAAAAGCTTTAGTAGAACCTATACATTCAACAATACCACAAGCAAGCTTTTTTTCATTGCGTATTTCAAACAGGCTATACTTAACAGACGACGAGCCACAATTAACTACTAATATTTTCATATCCATTAAACTCTCAATTTGTTGAAATTACAAAAAAACAACCCACTTTGATATTAATTTTATAGTATTTTAAACATCTTGTCAAATTATACCGTCTAGAAAATCGGGTACTTAGCCAACATTATATCAATATCAAACAAAATGCAGCAGATATTGATCTAGTTTAGAACCTTAACGGAGTTACCTCTAAGAGCAGCCTATGAGCAATAAACATTTAATAGTTCAAAAGGGGTCTCTCTAAAAACCCTAATGCCTATAATTGTTGTGAATTTTTTGACAATGCAAGGCAAAAAACGCAGGGTTTATCGTGTCATACGTGTCATAAACACAAGTTTTTTAACGCAGCAGTGTCAAAAAAGGCATAGTAAGGATATGCACTAAGGTTTTTAGACAGACCCATTCACAAGCGTCATAAGGGAATTATGAGCTTTTGCAAGCCATCAAGCTATTACCCTAGAGGCGTTGGAGATTGTGATGAATACGGGCATTAAGCCCTGTGTTTGATCAATCGTCCAACACCTTATATGCTTTATTATATTCTTTTTTTAAGGAACAATGTGTTTGAACTTTTACAATAAAGAATAAGAATATTGATATTGTAAGCGTAGAGATGCAAAGGAGAGAAGTTGATAGTTGAAAAAAAATAATAAGAATATTTAGCATAAAGATAATTTAGTAGAAAAATGGTATACTTAATGAATAAATATATAGTTGAGAGGAAGTAAATGAAGAAATTACCAATAGGGACACAGGCATTTGAAGTTTTACGAAAAGATGGAGCAATATATATAGATAGGAGAGAAGGAAAAAGAAAAAGTATTCTTAATAACAGAATATAACTTTGGGAAAGAGAGCCTAAATGGCGTAGAAGTGATATAGAAGACAAAGCTGCAGGATAAACATATAATAGTGACAAGTAAGTACTTATCAGATATAAAAGAGTTTGAAGAAAAGAGTAACTTTTTGAAAATATGTCACAAAATGTATTTAGATGATATTATGATATTAATATAGTTGTAGTTTAATACAGGTTTAAGTCTGTGAAAAATATTGTGTAAAGTACAAAATCGGTTTTATGAATTTCTATTCCAAAGTATTTGAATTCGATAAATATAATAAAATATTATACATAATATATCTTAAGGAATACTTTATGAAGAAATTGCCAGTAGGGATACAATCTTTCAAAGATTTAAGACAAAATGATTATTTATATATAGATAAAACCAATTATATTTATCAACTTATAAATTCT
>JAISOG010000009.1 GCA_031275795.1 Candidatus Endomicrobiellum incisitermitis | reverse complement strand
TACGGGCAATTAAGCCCTATATTTGATCAATCGTCCAACGCCTTTTACTCTTTATTATATTCTTTTTTTAAGGAACAATATTAGACTTTGAAAATATATAATCCTTTGTTAAAGGAAGGGTCTCCTTGCTTTGACAAAGGCAAAATTTTTGAGGGATTCTAATATGAGCTATATTCAAATTTACCACAAAATTGGAGCAAAACGGGCAATAAAAGCCTTGCAAAAAGCAGTAGTAGAAAGCCAAATAAGCCAAGAAGCCAAATACCGTAAAAGCATCATAGAGCATTATCAACGATTTGGTCTAGCATCAACATTAGATGCCTATGCAATAAGCAGAGCAACGGTGTACATTGGTATAATAGCAAAAAGGTTTACCAAGGGTTAAATTGGCTAAGGCCTTTTGATTTTACTCAACAGTGCTTAATGCTTCAAAAGTCTAATATGTTATGAACGCGTACACAGTTTTTTAACAGCTATGAAGGAGATTCAACCGAGATTGAAGGAGTAGAAGAAGATTTAAAAGACTACTTGTTTTGGTATAATAGCAAAAAGGTTCACCAAGGGTTAAATTGGCAAACGCCTTTTGATTTTACTCAACAGTGCTTAATGCTTCAAAAGTCTAATATGTTATGAATGCGTACAAACTAGACCAACCAAACTAGTGAGGAGGAGGAGGAAAGATTGAGTGTCTATGCACTATCTTAACGGAATTACCTCAAAGAGCAGCTTATGAGCAATAAACATTTAATATTGCAAAAAGAGTCTGTCTAAAAACTCTAATGCCTATAATTGCTGTGAATTTTTTGACAATGCAAGGCAAAAAACATAGGGTTTATCGTGTCATAAACACAAGTTTTTTAACGCAGCAGTGTCAAAAAAGGCATAGTAAGGATATGCGCCAAGGTTTTTAGAGAGGCCCCATTCCTGTTTGAGCAAAATATATATAAGTCTTTCTTGTCTTTTCATTTTGCGAGTTTGCAAAATTGTTTAAAAGTTTGTTGTGATTGCTCTAGTAACGTAGATAAGGTTCTAAACTAGATCAAAGTAAATTTTTATATCTTAAGGAGTTGCTTTAAAAGCAATTTGTGACATAAAAACATTAAAATTGTTATAGGTATTAACTAATACAATATAAATTAATGAATAGTAATTAATCGTTTGGAGAATATTTGTGAGTTTAAGAGTTATTGCAGGCACAGCCAGAGGGAGATTTCTAAAAACACTTCCTCAATATGATTTGTCTATACGCCCAATGCTTGGCAGGATGAAGAAGTCTGTTTTTGACATAATACAGTTTAAAATTCCAAATGCCACTTTTTTAGACTTGTTTGCAGGTATAGGTTCTGTTGGGATTGAAGCTCTTTCAAGAGGAGCTAAAAAAGTAGTTTTTGCAGAACTTAGCAATATATCTTTGTCTCTTATTAAGAACAACTTAAACGCTTTAAAGCTCAACGATCGTGCAGAAGTTGTTAAATGTAATGTTGTAAAAGACTTTTGTGTTTTGCAAGACAAGTACGATATAGTTTTTATGGGTCCTCCTTATAAAGATGGAGACAAAAATGCATTAGCTTTGACATTGCCTACTTTAAAAAATATAGTTAGATATAATGTCTTAAAAGAGGACTCTGTTTTAATAGTTCAAAAGCATGTCAAAGAGACTGTAGGAGAAGTTGCCGGACTTGACTGTTTTAGAGTAGAAAAGTATGGTGATACTGTTATTTCCTTTTATAGGCGTATAAGGTAAAATACAAATGTGGCAAGATTTTAAGATAAGTTATTCAAGAATAAATGCGTATTTGTTTTGTCCGTATAGATATAAATTAATATATATAGATAATCTTTACGCTCCCGCTAATGCTGACAGTACTTTTGGGAATATAATTCATAGAACGCTTGAACAATTTTGTGACGGCAAAAAAAAATCTTATGATGAGCTAGTAGATTGTTATAATAGTTGTTGGAAAAACGATGGTTTTGCTAGTCCTTGGCAAACTTTTGAGTATTATGTGCGAGGTGATAAAATATTAAAGAATTATTATGAATCTTTTAAAAAGTCTAAAACTGAAATTGTATATGTTGAAAAATCTTTTGATGCTAATATCGGCAAGTATAGGTTTATAGGGATTATTGATAGGATAGATAAACATCCAGATGGTACCTATGAAGTTATGGATTATAAAACTCATATAAATATTTGGGAACAAGAAAAAGTAGATAAAGATTTGCAATTAACTTTTTACGCTTATGCTTGTAAAAATATTTTTGGGTTTAATCCAAATAAAATTTCAGTGTATTTTTTGTCTGAGAATAAAAAGATTTATACAAAAAGGACAAAAGATGATATTAATAAAGCCATAGACATTGCTGTAGACGTTGCAGAAAAAATAGCGTCAGAAAATTTTCAAGCAGATGTGTCTAAGTGCAGTTTGTGTAATTTTCATTCTAAATGTAAATATTCAAAAGAACGTAAAGAGGAAATAAAATGAAACCTTTAATGGTTGTGAAATTTGGAGGCAGTTTAACTAAAAATTTAAAATCTCAAAAAAAAATTTTAAAAGAACTGGCTGAAATTTCACGTAAGCAGAAAGTTATTTTAATTCATGGAGGAGGCCATGAAATAAATTTTTTGCTTGAAAAGTTTTCTATAAAAAGTAAGTTTATAAATGGTTTAAGATTTACAGATAAAAAAGTTTTATCTGTTGCAGAAATGGCTTTAAGTGGTAAGGTTAACAGAAATTTAGTTGCAGGTCTTATAAAAAATAAAGTAAAAGCTGTAGGTATATCAGCAAAGGATGCAAGTACTGTAATATGTAAGCAGATTAAACGTTTAGGTTTTGTTGGAGAGCCTGTAAAGGTAAATAAGAAACTTATAGAGGTTTTACTTAAAGAAAATTTTTTGCCGGTTATAGCCTCTATTGCTTGTGATAGCAATGCAAACAGTTTAAATGTCAATGCTGATACTTTAGCTTCTGCTATAGCTAGCGCACTTGAAGCTCAAAAGTTGGTATTTCTAACAGATGTTTGTGGTGTTTTAGATAAAGATAACAAGCCTATAGAAGAGATAAAAATGAAAAATGTAGATTCTTTTATAAAAAATAAAATAATAACAGGTGGCATGATACCTAAAATACAAGCTTGTGTAAATTCTCTTAAAAAAGGAGTGCAAGAAGTTTGGATAGTTGATGGTGCAAGTGGTATTATAAAAATGAATGGTACGGTTATAAAAAAATGAATATAAAACAAATAGAAAATCAGTATTTTATACACACGTATAAACGTAATAACTTGGTTATAAAAAAAGCTAAAAATCAGTTTATTTGGGATGACAAAGGTAAAAAATATTTAGACTTTTTTTCAGGTATTAGTGTGTGTAACGTGGGTCATTGTAATGATTTTGTTGTAAAAGCGGTAAAATCTCAAGCAGATTTGTATATGCATACGTCTAATTTATACTATGCCCCGTCTCAAATTAAGTTAGGCCAAGCCCTCGCTAAGAGAACTTTTGTTGGCGCTAAAGTTTTTTTATCAAATTCAGGGGCAGAAGCAAATGAATGTGCAATAAAACTTGCAAGAAAATGGGGTTTTTTAAATCCATCTAAGGACGGCAACCGTTATGAAATAATTTGTTTTGATAATTCTTTTCATGGCAGGACAATGGCTACAATGGCAGCTACAGGCCAAAAAAAATTTCATGAATATTTAAAACCGTTACAAGAAAAGTTTGTTTTTGCTAGATTTAATGACATAGAGTCTGTAAAAAAACTTATAAGCAGTAAAACTGTTGCAGTTATTGTAGAACCTGTACAAGGTGAGGGCGGGGTATTTTCTGCAGATAAAAAATTCTTAAAAGATTTAAGAGTTTTATGTGATAAAAACAACATTCTTTTAATTTTTGATGAAATTCAGTGTGGGGTAGGCCGTACAGGAAAATTTTATGCTTTTGAAAATTATAATGTAAAACCTGATATTGTTACAATAGCAAAATCTTTAGCTAATGGACTCCCTCTAGGTGCAACGATTGCTTCTAAAAAGTGTGCTGACGCTTTTGTGTATGGGGACCATGGTTCTACTTTTGGCGGCAATCCTGTATCTTGCGTAGCAGCTACTTCTGTTTTAAAAATTATGACCTCAAAATTTTTGAATAATTCGCTTAAAATTTCTAAATACCTTTTTTCAAGATTAGAAACATTAAAAACTAAACATTCTATTATTAAAGAAATTAGAGGTATGGGTTTGATGATAGGTGTTGATTTGACTGTTAATGGTAAAGATATTGTAAGTTATTGTTTGACTAAAGGATTGATCATAAATTGTACTCATGATACAGTTTTAAGACTTTTGCCTGCACTTATAATTACTAAAAGAGATGTTGATACAGCAATAAAAATTATAGATGAAGCTTTAACAAAGCAGGCGTAGTTAAAAATTGTTGTTTGTGTTTTGTCACTTTTTGATTTGATAGCATATATTAATAAATTGTGGAGTAAAAGAAATGTTACAAGAAAAATCTGAAATAAAAAAAGTTGTTGTAGCTTACTCAGGTGGTCTTGATACGTCTGTTATTTTGTCCTGGGTAAAAGAAAATTATAATTGCGAAGTTATAGCTTGCTGTGTAGATGTGGGTCAAGGTAAAGAGCTAAAAGGTCTAAACGAAAAAGCTAAAAAAACAGGAGCATCCAAGTCATATATAATAGATGCCAAAGAAGAGTTTGTCACAGACTATATTTATCCAGCAATAAAATCTCAGGCGCTTTATGAAAATAGATATTTTTTAGGTACAGCTTTAGCAAGACCTATCATTGCTAAAAAAATTGCAGAAATAGTAAAAAAAGAGAATGCAGACGCTGTTTGCCATGGAGCAACAGGAAAAGGTAATGATCAAGTACGTTTTGAGCTTGCCTTTAAAGCTTTAATTCCAAATGTAAAAATTATTGCTCCTTGGAGGCAGTGGGATATAAAATCCAGAGAAGATGCAATAAAATATGCAAAAAAAAGGAATATTCCAGTTCCTGTAACTAAAGTAAAGCCTTACTCTTCAGATGCAAACTTGTGGCACGTTTCTTATGAAGGCGGTGTTTTGGAAAACTTAAAAAAAGGTTATGACGAGTCAATGTTTAAGATGACAGTTTCTTTAGAAAAAGCTCCAAACAAACACACAAACCTTGAAATAAGTTTTATAAAAGGTATTCCAGTTGCAATTAATGGAAAAACTTTAAAACCTGTTGAATTAATTTTAAAGTTAAATGAAATTGCTGGTAAAAATGGGATAGGAAGAGTAGATATAGTTGAAAACAGGCTTGTTGGTATGAAATCAAGAGGTGTTTATGAATCTCCTGGTGCAGCTGTATTATATGCAGCCCATCAAGAATTGGAATCTATTACTTTAGATAGAGATACGTTACATTTTAAACAATCTTTGTCTGCTAAATATGCAGAGCTTTCGTATTATGGGTTATGGTTTTCTCCATTGAAAGATGCCTTGGACGCATTTATAAATAAAACTCAAGAACATATTTCTGGTTCTGTAAAACTGAAACTTTATAAAGGTAATATTACTCCAATATCAAGAGATGCAAAGTATTCTTTATATTGGCAAGAACTTGCAACTTTTGAAAAAGACAAAATATATAATCATAAAGATGCAGAAGGTTTTATAAATCTTTGGGGACTTCCTACTCAAGTTTTAGCCATGCTTAGAAAAAACTAATATAACTCTCTACATTATTATAAAAGAAGTGTTTGTGAAAAAGTATTATATGTAATGTTAGCTTTAATGTTTTTGTTAAGCGCTCCTCTAACTATTTATGTTACTAACAAGTTAAAAAATGTTAGAATATTGATCGTAATCTAAGAGGTTTTATGACTGAAAAACTTATAAGAAAAAATAGTATATTCAAAGGCAAAGTTTTAGAGTTTTGTTGTGATGATGTTAGATTGTCAAATGGTGCTACTGCAAAAAGAGAATATATACAACATCCAGGCGCTTGTGCAGTTTTACCGTTTGTAGACGATTCTAATATTGTTTTGGTTAAACAATTCAGATATGTTATAAACCAAACAACTTATGAAATTCCAGCTGGGAAAATAGATGTTGGGGAAACTCCTTTAGAATGTGCAGCAAGGGAGTTGAAAGAAGAAACAGGCTACCAAGCTGGGAAGCTAAATAAAATGATATCTTTTTATCCGTCTACAGCTTTTTCTACTGAAATTTTACATATTTTTACAGCTTTTGATTTGCAAAAAGGTATTGCAAAACCTGATGAAGATGAGTTTGTTGTAACAGAAATTTTAAGTTTTAATAATGTTTTGAAAATGGTTAAAAGTGGAAAAATTAGTGACGGTAAAACGATTATAGCGATTTTAAATTTTTCAAATTCATTAAAGTAAAAAAGTTGCAAATAAGATTCTATAAATATTAAGTTATATTATATCTATAAAAATATACAGAGGTTTTTATGAAGAGAAGCATTTACTGTGGCAAAGTGACCGAAAGTAGTATAGGTCAAGAAATTGTGGTGTGTGGTTGGGTTCATTCTAGAAGAGATCATGGCGGTGTAATTTTTATTGATTTAAGAGACAGAGAAGGTATTTTGCAGATTGTTTTTCAACCGGAAAACACTTCTATGTTTAAGATAGCTCAAAATCTTAGAAGCGAGTATGTGATATGTGTTAAAGGAAATGTAAGAAAAAGACCTGAAGGTACACTTAACCCTAATATGTTTACAGGCAATATAGAGCTTGTTGTTTCTGAAATAGAAGTGCTAAATACATCTGCTGTGCTCCCTTTTGAAATTTCAGACACTATAGATACTTCTGAAGAGCTGCGATTAAAATATAGATATTTAGATTTGCGTCGTATGAGTTTTCAGAAAAATTTTATAATGCGCCATAAACTTGCCAGTCAAGTAAGAAACTTTTTAAACGAAGAAGGTTTTTTAGATATAGAAACTCCTTTTTTAACAAAATCAACACCTGAAGGAGCAAGGGACTTTTTGGTACCTTCAAGGATTTATCATGGTAGTTTTTTTGCTCTTCCTCAATCGCCTCAAATTTTTAAGCAGATTTTGATGATTTCTGGTTTTGATAAATATTATCAACTTGCAAGATGTTTTAGAGATGAGGATTTAAGAGCTGATAGGCAATTGGAATTTACTCAAATTGATCTTGAAATGTCTTTTGTTGATGAAGAAGATGTTATGAGCCTTGTAGAGAGAATGTTTACAAGACTATGTATGTCAGTTTTAGACATAGAAATTAAAACTCCATTTGAAAAAATATCTTATCAAGATGCAGTGCTTCGTTATGGGTCTGATAAACCAGACACAAGGTTTGGTATGGAAATAAAGGACTTTTCACAAGAACTTAAAAATTGTGGTTTTAGTGTATTTACTTCTAGTATAAATAAAGGCGGCATTGTAAGAGGATTATGTGTCCCAAAAGGAGCAAATTTTTCTAGGTCTGAAATAGACGCTCTTACAAAATTTGTTGGTGAGTATGGTGCTAAGGGACTTGCTTGGATGAAAGTTACTAGCTCAGGGGCAGAGTCTAATATAGTAAAATATTTTAAAGAGGAAGAGATAAAAACAATTATTTCAAAACTTAATGCAAATATTGGAGATTTAATTGTCTTTTTAGCAGACGAAGAAAAAGTTGTCACACAAGGATTAGGTGCTTTAAGACTTAAATTAGGTAAAGAACTTGGCCTTATAGATAAAAACAAGTTCAATTTTTTGTGGGTTGTAGATTTTCCTCTTATGGAGTGGAATAAGGAAGAACAAAGATGGCAGGCGCTTCATCATCCTTTTACAGCTCCTAAAAATCCAGATGTTATAGATAAAGAAAATGCTGGTTCTCAAAAAGCAAAAGCCTATGACATTATTTTAAATGGTGTAGAACTTGGTGGTGGTTCTATAAGAATAAATAACAGTAGTGTGCAAAAGAAAATTTTTGATATTTTAAACATTTCTGATGAGTCAGCAAAAGAAAAATTTGGGTTTTTATTAGATGCTCTTGCTTATGGTGCTCCTCCTCATGGTGGAATAGCTTTGGGGTTTGATAGAATGTGCGCATTATTTGCTGGGAAAGATTCTATACGAGAAGTGATAGCCTTCCCTAAAACCCAAAAAACTTTAGACCCATTGTCTAATGCTCCTTCTACAGTAAGCGATAAGCAACTTAAAGAACTTGGCCTTAAAGTTGTTGTTAAGTAAACACAAATTAATTTAGTGTTAGTGAAAAATTTAAATTGTTTGTTTTTAAATTTTTAAGAGGACATATGAATCATTTATTTGAAAAGTTAAGAGTTCAAATAAGGTTTATGCTTTTACATCTTGCAAGAGAGCTAAGAAAAAGTTCTCGTTCAACACCCGTTGTAAGAGAATCTAAAAATTTATTTACAAAAGAAATTAAAATACCTGTTTTTATTTCTTTTGTGGCTACAATAATTTTATTTTATTTAATGCTCTTTATAGTTTTTGGTATTAACTGGAGATCTATGATTGCTACTGCAATTTTTGTTGTAGTAAACATAATTCTATTTATTGTCCAAGTAAAAAGCAAAGAACAAACTATAATAAAAGATAATGATGCTGTGGTTTTGATGAGCTTTATTTTTGTTATTGCAATTTTAATTTGCCAACTTTCAATGGAGTACTCTTCACCTTTTATTACTCCAGTGGCTGCATTTTCTCTTATGGGAGCAATACTTTTATCTCAGAGAATAGGGACACTGTATGCTATAAGTTTAAGTTTAGTGGTGGCTTTTTTAAATGATTTTAGGTTTGATGTTTTTCTTGTAATGCTTTGTGGTAGCGTTGCTGTTATTACAAATGTTTCAAATATTCGCAAAAGGTCTGATTTTATAAATTCTGGTGTGAAAGTTTCAGTTGTAAACATTTTAATAGTAACAATGTTTTATTTGTTTGTTGATGCTTATGACTCGTATCAATTTAAGTATGACCTTATTTACAGCGCTTTAAATGGTTCTATTGTTACTGTCTTGCTTTTAGTATTAATGCCTTTATTTGAAAAACTTTTTTCTAGAACGACGAATATAAAACTGATAGAACTTTCAGATTTCAATAACCCCTTGCTTAAACGTCTTATGCTGGAAGCTCCTGGAACGTATCATCACTCTATAATGACAGCAGATATTGCTGAACGTGCGGCAAATAGTGTTAATGAAAATTCTTTGCTTGCAAGAATTGGTGCTTATTATCATGATATAGGCAAGCTTAACAACCCTCACTATTTTATAGAAAATCAGACGTTAGGACACAATCCTCACGATGCTTTAACTCCTGAAATGTCAAGGTTAATTTTAGTTTCCCATGTAAAAGACGGTGTTTCTCTTGCAAGAAAGTATAATATAGACAACGAAATTATAAATATTATACAGCAGCATCATGGCACTACATCCATGTATTCTTTTTATCACAGAGCTTTAGAAGAAGATGTAAATGTAAATATTGAGGATTTTCGTTATCAAGGGCCAAAACCTCAAACCAAAGTTGCTGCTATAGTTATGATGGCAGACTCTTGCGAAGCTGCTTGCCGTAGTATTGAAGAACCTATGGCTGTAAGGATACAAGACATGGTTGAAAAAATTATTAATAATAAATTTATTGATAGGCAATTTTCTGAATGTCCAATTACTTTAAAAGATTTGGAATCAATCAGGAATAGTATAATCTCGACAATAGTAGGGATTTATCATGCAAGAATTGAGTATAAATAAAAGTAGTAATTTTATTAATTTTTATAATTTCCCAAAACAATATGTAGAAGTGTTAAAACGAGCCGCTATTTTAACATTGAAATCGGAGAAAAAGAAGAAATATCAAATAAACTTTATCATGGTAAGCGATGAGGATATAAAAAAACTTAATACAAAATATAGAAAAGTAAAACGCATAACAGATGTTATTTCGTTTTTAGTGTCTTTAGAAAAGTTTATGGGAGATATTTATATTTCCAAAAATAGAACTCAAAAGCAAGCAAAAAAGTATAACAATGCTTGGCAAGAAGAGCTTGCCTATCTTGCTATACATGGCGTTCTTCACCTTTGCGGGTATACTGATTATGATGTTGAAAATAAAGTAAAGATGTTTAGTAAACAGGATAAAATATTTAAATGTTTGTTTTCTCGTGGGTAATTGTTTTATTAGTTCTCATTTTTTTGTCTGCTTGTATTTCAGCAGCAGAGATTGGAATTACAAGTTTGTCAAGATACAGAATAAAAAAACTTATAGTACAATCTCCAAAATTATCTAAGTCTTTATTTGGTTGGCTAAAGCAACCGTATTATCTTCTTACAATTATTTTAACAATTAATGTGATAGCTGACATGCTTACAAGTTTTGTTTCAACTGATTTATTGACACGTGTTTTTTTTATGATTAACAGAAATGTTGTTGAGGTGTTTTCTTGGATTATAACCTCTTTTGTGCTTTTAGTTTTTGGTGAAATAGCTCCTAAAATTTATGCAAGACTTAACTCTGAAAAAGTTACGTTAAAAGCAGTGCCTATACTTTCAAAATTAGAAAATTTGCTAAAACCTTTTATATATCCAGTTATAAAAATTACAGAATTTGTAGTGCCAAAAACATTAGACCAAACACACTCTTATGCTCTTAGTGATGAGGAAATAGAAAATATTCTTTCTGAGGGTATACAGACGGGGGAATTAGATAAAGAAACTAGTAGTATGCTTAAACGTACTTTAAAGTTTGAAGATTTAAATGTAGAAAAGATAATGATTCCGTTTAGTAATATAGAATCTGTGGATTTGTCTTTAGATGAAGAGGATTTTTTAGATAAAGCAGTTGAAACTTCTAGAAGCAGAGTCCCTGTTTATATTAAGTCTAAAGATAACATAATAGGATATGTACATATAAAAGATATTTTAGTTTTATGGAAAGAGAATAAAGGACATTTCATACGCTCTCTTGTAAAAGAGCCTTACTATGTAGGACAAGGACAAAAAATAAACGAGTTGTTAAAACAATTTCAAAGTGGGAAAACACATATAGCTTTTGTAAAAGATAACAACAATAATATAGTTGGTATGGTAACTTTAGAAGATATATTAGAAGAAGTTGTGGGAGAAATTCTTGATGAATACGAGTTTGAACAATGATATTTTTAATAACAACTAAAATTGTTTTGTTTGTTATTTTTCTTTGTGCTTTAGGTTTTTTTAACGGTGCAGAAACTGCAATTACAAGCATGTCTAGCGCTTCTTTGCGTAGTATTAAAGAAAAAGAAGAAAAGTATTTCAGTAGAATAACTTATTGGGAAACAAATACTCAAGAAATTATGACAGCCATGATTATTGGTATGAATTTATCTCTTGTTGGTATGGGTGTTATTTTATCTTCTCTTGAGTCAGATATTGTGTATTATTACAATATTAATTCCAAAATTCTAACAGTATATTTCCCTATAATTTCAATAGTCCTTGCATTAGTTTTAGGTAACATTTTTCCAAAGACAATAACCAGATACAATTCAAAGAAGATAGGTATGTTTGTACTGCCAATTGTGATAAAATTTTCGTTTGTTTTTAAATTTGTTATAAATTTTTTGCTTAGTATTTCAAACAAGATTGTAAAAGTGTTTATAAAAGATAAAGAAACAGAACATGTTAAAGCGCATGAAATAAACTTTTTACTTTCAAATGAAAACACTTCTCCACTGCCAGAAGATTCTAGAGAAATTGTTAGTAATATAATGGATTTTTCAGAAAATAAAATTTCTCAAGTTATGATGCCTATTTCTGAAGTCTTTGCAGTAGATATAGAGTTACCAGAAGAAGAAATAATAAAACGTATTATAGATAATAGATATTCAAGAGTTCCTGTCTATAAAGGAAATATAAACAATATTATTGGTGTAGTATATGCAAAAGATCTTGCTGTTGTATGGAGAAATTCTAAGGTTATAGTTCTTGAAGATTTAATAAGGCCGGTGTATTTTGCTCCTGAAAATGCAAAAATAAGTAAGATATTAAAAGAATTTAAAACTGGACATCATCACATTGCAATAGTTGTTGACGAGTTTGGCGCTACTATAGGGATAGCTTCAATGGAAGACTTAGTAGAAGAAATTGTTGGAGAAGTTTGGGATGAGTACGATATCAGGGAAAAAACTATAGTAAAAATAGCTCATAACAAATACATGATACAAGCTTATGAATCTATATCTGTTTTAAATGACGAGCTAAAAATAAATATCCCTGAAGGTAATTATACAACTGTTAATGGATGGGCATTAAACTTGTTTGGCAAAATTCCGCAAGTAGGCCAAAAGATAGATTGGAATGGCTATACAATAGAAATACATGATGCGGATTTAAAAAAAGTAAATAGAATAGTGTTAAAAAAATGTACTACACGATAAAAGGAATTGTTCTTAACTCAAAAGTGCAAGGTGAACAAGACAAGCTTGTTACAATTTATTCTTATGAGTGGGGGAAATTTCAAGCTGTTGTTCCTAGCGCTAAAAAAATTGCAGCAAAACTTTCAAGTGCTACTGAACTTTTAACAGAAAGCGAATTTATGATTTTTAATAATGGGTTTCATTCTAAAATTGTAGGAGCAAAAATTATAGAGAACAACTCTAAAATGAAAAGAGACTTTAAGAAAAACTTGTATGCTTTATATGCTACAGAAATTTGTGATAGGTTTGTTCCATATAATATGGAAAATAGAGATAAATATAGTTTAATTATAAGGCTTTGGCAAGTACTTTCAGACTGCAGTCATCAAAAAAGAGCATTTACTGCATTTGTTTTACGTTTTTTAAAAATTTCAGGGTATTCTTTTTTGGATTATATAAAAAATGATGGCGTTTTAATTGATAAAAATGTTGTTAAATCTATAAAAAGACTTTCAAACTGTTCTGGTAATGACATTGATACGTTGGAGGCAATAGAAGATGACAAAGTTTGGGATTATGTTGAATCTTATTTAACAAAGTATATAAGTCGCCCATCTTTAAGTGTGTTTTTACAAAAAATAGAAACCGCAGAAAAGACATTAGTTCTATAACTTAGTATCTTTATCTAAGTTCCCCAAAAGAGCGGTATATGAGCAATAAACTTTGTTTTGACAAATCAAATAATAATATCGTAGTATTTAATAAATATAAAAATTATGATGTGGTTTAAATTAGTGGGGAAAAATGAATATAAGGTCAGCTAAAGTTGCAGATGTAAAAGAGATGCACGATTTAATAGAACATTATGCAGACAATAAAGAGATGCTTCATAGGTCGTTAAATGCTATATATGAAAGTATCCAAGAATTTGTTGTTCTAGAACACGAAAATAGAATTATAGGGTGTGGAGCTTTACATGTTTCTTGTGTAGATTTAGCTGAAGTTAAGGCTTTAGCAGTTTCAGAGGATTTTCAAGGTAAAGGGTTTGGAAGAAAAATAGTTGAAAAGTTGCATGAAAATGCAAAATATTTAGGTATAGAGAAAGTTTTTACATTAACTTTTAAACCAGAGTTTTTCAAAAAATTAGGTTATTCTGTAATTTCAAAAGAAATGTTACCTCATAAAATTTGGAGCGAATGTGTAAATTGTTATTTGTTTCCAGATTGTGGAGAAGTTCCGCTGCTTATATCTATACAATAAAAATGTAAGACTAAACAGGAAAATAACTTTATATATTCTCAAACCTACAAGTAATATCTTTGTTTTCACTAAACACTATTGCCAAAAGTATTGGATTAGTGCTTATATACTTCTCATAATATCTAGTATTTCTTATTTGAACCATTGCTTCTTTTAACTTCTCTTCTACTTTATTATTATCTTTACTGTACTTCATCTCTACTACTACAAAATCCTTGTGCTTCTTTACTCCACTTTACCAATCTTTCTGTTGCCATAAATCCCTCCCATACTACAAAAGTGATTAATACTACTTATTATACATCTTTTTAGTTTAGTCCTTTTTTAAAACAGGCGACCAAGAAGGAGTATAAGATGAACCTGGTATTTCTACAAGTTTTCTAACTCCGGAACCATCTATTGCCATTATATAAATTTCACTCTTGTCAGACCTTGTTGAGGAAAAAACAACAAACCTACCATCAGGCGACCATGTTGGATTTTCATTCCTTTTTTGTTTATTTGTCAACTGCGTTATGTTGCCTGTAGGTAAATCATAAATATACAAATCGTAATTACCTTTAGATTTGCGCATTGTAAAGACAATTTTATCACCTCTAGGCGACCAAGCTGGCGAATCACAAAATCCACTTGTAGTAAGCCTTCTTACATTTCCACCATCAATACCCATTAAATGTAGCTGAGGATACCCAGCTCTATCAGAAATAAAAACAATTTCTTGCCCATTAGGAGAAAAGGATGGGCTTGTATCTATACAAAATCCGTTTGTCAATCTTTGAATAATTTCGCCATTAGCGCCTATCAAATAAAGATTTGGAAATCTTCCTCTAGATAAAGTAAGTACTATTTTTTCCCCATCTGGCGAAAAAGAACCTGTAACATTCAAACCTTGATATTTAGAAATAATACGTCGCTTATTTTTTACAAGATTTAAAGAGAATAAATCAGGATTACGGTAAAGATAACTAGTATATATTATTTCTTCTCCATCCGGAGACCATTTAGGTAAAATATTAATTTTTTTATCTCTAGTTAACCTTCTAAGGTTGTAACCATCATAATCTACAATATACAATTCTTTAAATCTTGTACTATCATTTACAAAAACTATCTTTGAACTTGACACACCAATTTCACCTGTAAAACGTTTAACAATTTCATCACTTGCTTGATGAGCTAGAGACCTAACTTTAGAAACTTCATTTTTATATTCATGCGTCCATATAGTTTCTCCAGTACCAACATCTAACATTTTTATATTTAAGATAACGTTTTCACCTTCAACTGCAACAGTCGCACAGACAACAACAGAAGCACCTTTCTGCTCCCAAATAAAAAGCTTCTCTTGGTTTTGATTATTTGCATCTTCAGATTCACTTTTGATCACATTAAAATATCTACAAAGCACTAAATCGTTTTCTATTATATTTTTTAATGCTTTTGCACATTTTAAAGAATTTTCATCTTTGCTAACAACAAAAAAATCATCAACACCAATATCAGATCTTTTTGCTGTAGCAGAAAGAGACAAATACACATCGTTGTGCGCAAAACAAACTGAACAACAAAATAAAAAAATAAAAATTAAATATTTACTAACCTTCATAATTGATTTCGACTCCTAAAGCTATCTAAAAACAATTTCAATTAGCGACAAATTCAAAGTATACACCAAGAAAATCTTCTGGATATCCTTCTGGCAACTCCGGAAAAGGAGATGCCCTAATTATAGTATCTGCAGCAAATTTATCATACTCAGTATTCTTTGAGGACTTTTTAACTAAAATGCCAGATACAGATCCGTCTTTATGTATTTTAAAATAAATTACAGCCTTTAGTTGACTATAGTTTAGCGACCAGTTCCAATATCTTTTAATTTTACCAACAATTTGATTTGCGTAGTAAGAAAATTTAAAATCCTTATTTTCAAAAGAAAGTCCCTCGTATTGAGACCCAAACCCAAATACAGAAGAATTGCTATCTGGCCTATTATGAGTTTGTATATTAGAATTATTACCTATAACTTTTGACGTCTGTTGAGTATTCTTAGATACTTTTTTTTCTTTTACTTTTATTGATATTTTATTTTTTTTATCTGAAGATTTCTTTTCTTTTTTTGCTTGTGATTGTGTATTTTTTTGTTTAACTGCTTTCTTTGTTTTTGCTTTTTGATCCACAACAACATCATTATTATCAACAATATCTTCTTTTAATACTTCCTCTTCTACTTGTGGTTTTATATCGTTTTGATCATAAGCTTCATCTTTACTATTTTCTACAGGGCCATTATTTTCAAAAAACTTGTTAAAAGATTGATCTGATATCTGTTCTGATGCAGAGTAAAAAACAACCTCTGTTTGAGCAGACAAATAAATATTATTTTTCTTACCAATATTAGACGCAATATATAAAATAGTCATATGTAATATAGCAGAAACAAATAAACATAGAAAAATTTCACTTTTTTTGAACATTATTGTTAAAGCTTTTTAATTTCTCTTCAGAAGTTATAGCTTCTTGAGTTTTTGGAAAATCTCTAATAATCGACTTAAATATTTTTAGTGCTAAGGCATGGTTAGCAGTCTTTTCGTAGCATAAAGCCATCTTTAACCTTGAAGCTGGTATAAAATCAGATTTTCTATAATTTTGTTCAACTTTTTTGTAGTCCACTATAGCTTCAGTATACATATTACGAGAATACAAACATTCTCCCATATAAAACTGGGCTTGAGAGGCAAGCTCTGCATTATTATATTTCTCTACAAAAGATTTAAAATTAGAATATGCAAGTTCAAATTTGCCAGTCAAATAATCGCCATAGGCTCTTTGGTATAAAGAAGATGGGAGTAATACGCCATCATATTTCTCAGATTTTGTTTTGGTTACACTTGCTTCTAAGTCATTTATAGTTTGACTTAAAAAATAAATTTTATTTTGTAAATCTAAAATATTTGCGTTAAGAATGTCTGTCATAGAAGCATAAGAGTCCACCTTAGCATATAAATCAGCATGGTTTTGCTTAAGTTCTCTATATTCTATTTGTAACTGAGACACGTCTTCTTTAAGACCTACAATATCTTTGGATTTTAACGGAGAAGTCGCACAGCTGAAAAGAAATACTACAAAAAATAATAAAAAAATATTAATGAGATATCTCATTATTTTTTAGTCTCTAAAATTTTTGTTACTGCTCTTCTATTTCTGGACCAAGCAACTTCATTGTTTTCAGGATCAATTGGTTTCTCTTTGCCATAAGAAATTGTAGCTGTTCTATTTGGCAAAACTCCAAGCTGTACATAATATTCTTTAACTTTTAATGCTCTACGTTGTCCTAAAGATAAATTATATTCTGTTGTACCTCGATTATCTGTATGTCCTTCTACTACAACTTTAAAACCATGATTTCTCATTAAATAGGCAGCATTTTCTTTTAAAGTTTCTAGAGAATCTTTTGTTAACTCGCTTTTATCAAAAGCAAAATATACCGTTTTAAGCTCCTCTTCATTTTCACTATCAACCCGTATTGATGGCTCATCACTAAAAGAAACAGTTTCAATACTATTTTCTTGAATGTCATTATTGGTTTTTATATCTTGTCTTTTACAGCCCATTGAAAAAATAAATATTCCCACAACATAAAACAACAAAATGTTTTTCATAAAATCTCCTGAAATTTAATTTATAACCACTTAAACAAATTTACAAATTCATAATGTAAGGATTATGTCTGAGTTCATTTGCAAGAGTAGTCCTGCTACCATGACCAGGATAAATTATAATGGATGGATCCAATTTTTTTAATTTTTTAAGAGACTCAAGCATTTCTTGATAATTCCCATCATCAAAATCAGTTCTACCAATAGTGCCAGCAAAAAGAGTATCACCTGTCAACAAAAAGCCGTCAAACAAAAGGCATATTCCCCCCTTTGTATGGCCAGGAGTATCTATAACTTTAAAAGTTGTAAACGAAAGTTTTACCTCCTGATTATCTTTTAAAAAAATTTCAGCATCTTTTACAATTGTAGCCACAGCAAATAAACTTGATCCATTTTTATTTGCATCAGAAAGCATAAAAGAATCTTCTTTAGAAATTGCTAAAGGAATATTAAACCTCAAACGTATTTGGTCATCTGAAAGTACATGATCATAATGCCCATGGGTATTAATAAGCATTTCAGGCACAAGTTTATCTTTTTCTACTTCATCAATTACTTTTTTACCATCTTGTCCAGGATCAACAATAACAGCATGTAAATTATCAGAATCATAAATTACATAACAATTTGTTTCTAAAACCCCAGATATTATTTTTTTTATTTTTATCACTGAAAGTTCTCCTCTAATACGCAACAAAACAACATACTTTGGACTATAAATACATAAAATTATTTTAGTTGGTTATTATGTAAGAAATTAAAAAATATACTATTTATAATTTGCAATATGAAATTTGCAAATATCCCTGCTAATACATCGTCTAGAGTAATGCCTAAGCCACTTTTTAAATTTTGCATTTTATATATAATCCAAGGTTTTTTAATATCAAAAAACCTAAATAAAACAAAACCTAAAAATAAAAAGATAAAAGTTTTTGGAAGAAATGCTAACGTAAACCATATGCCAGCAACTTCGTCAATAACTATTCTTTGATCATCTTTTATATCATAAATTTTCTCTGCTAAAGAAGAAACTACTATAGAAATAACAAGAATTAATATTATCCAATAAAGCTGTAAATTGTATTGAGTAGGTGCATATAAAGCCCAGATAATAAGGCCTACCAATGTTGCAAATGTGCCTGGAGCAAATTTCATATAACCTGCACCAAACGCAGAAGACAAAAACAGTATGATTTTATTTTTCATTTAACAAACCTCTATATTTACACATATAATTTAACCCAGAAATAACAGTAAGAATAACTATTACAAAAGTTATCCAAAATGGTGTTTTATTTACAAAATTACTATACTGCAAAAAGTATTTGTTTAAATAAACAGAAGTTGGATTAGCTATAAAATACTCATTTAGTATTAAGATTACAGTTATCAACAAAATGGCTACAATTTGAGAAGTAGTTTTAAACTTACCTGCCCTATCAGCTGGAATTATCAAATTTTTATAAGCTGCTATAGAGCGGAGTCCTGTAATTAAAAATTCTCTTGTAATTATTGAAATAACCATCCATGCTGGAATATTTAAAAATGGAATATTAGTAAAACAAATAAAAGATGCAGATATTAACATTTTATCTGCTAAAGGGTCTAAAAATATACCTAAAGGAGTCACTATTTTATTTCTTCTAGCAATTTTACCGTCAAAAAAATCAGTAATAGAAGCTACAATAAACAACAACAAAGCTAAAATTGTATTACTAAAACCGCTTAATTCCATAAACAAAATATATAAAGGAACAATACATATTCTTGTCAAAGTAAGTTTATTTGCTAAATTCATCAATTTCCCCTAAATATAATTTAAAGTTTGGCGTTTATATCGTAACCTTTTAAGCTCATTAATGTTGAATTATAAAAATTTCCAACTTGTAACGACTTGTCTTGTGTTAATGTTATATTGCCATCAATTTCTGGTGATTGAAAATAACTTCTTGCTTTTATGCGATACTTATCTGCTTCTTTTACACAGCTTTCAACTAAAACATCTATCTTATCGTATAATATTTTAGCAATTTTTGACTTAAAAATTTCATATTGTGCTTTTTCTATCTCTATTTTTCTTCCTTTTGCAATATCATTTTTGATTTGTCCTTTTAGCTTTGAAGACTCTGCCTCATTTTGATTAGAATACTCAAAAACTCCAATATATTGAAAAAAACCTTTATTTAAAAAAGAAATTAATTCCCTAACATCTTCTTTAGTTTCGCCAGGGAACCCTGTAATCACAGAAGTTCTTAAAACAATTTCTGGCAATTTTGTTTTTATTTTCTCTATAATTTTTCCCGTATTTAAAGGTCTTTTCATACTAGATAGAATATTTCTACTGATGTGTTGTATAGGGATATCTATATAGTTACATATATTTTTATACTCATTAAAGACATCTAAAAGATTACTAGTTACACTGGATGGATAAGCATATAACAGCCTAATCCACTTTAAATTGCTAAGTTTTGCAAGTTTTGCAAGCAACTTATCTAAAGCAAAAATTCCATAAATATCCTTACCATAACCTGTTGTATCTTGAGCTATTAAAATAAGTTCTTTCACCCCATGGTCACTTAATGCTTTAGCTTCATTAACCAAAGATTCTATAGTCCTACTTTCATAATTTCCTCTCAAAGATGGAATTATGCAAAAACTACACCTATGCTGGCAACCTTCAGCAATTTTTAAATATGTTGAAGGTATATTAGATGAAAGAACTCTATGTTTTGAATTATTAAAACCACCTGGAGGTAAAAAGATTTTGTCAAAATTTTTATTTAAAATTAACTCTGGTATTTTTTGTAATGTGCCAGTGCCAACAAAACCATCTATATCAGGGAATAATTTTAACATTTTATCTTGCAACATTTGTGATAAACAACCGGAAACATAAACCAATAAATTAGTTTTCTTTTTTACATTCAAAATATTTCGTATCGTATTTTCCGACTCTTTTTGTGCTTTTTTTATAAAAGAACAAGTATGTATTATTGCAATATCTGCATCAGCAACACTGTTAGTTATTTTAAAACCTTTATCATTTAAAATACCTAACAAATATTCTGCTTCCACAATATTTTTTGGACAACCCAAAACAATTACGGCAACCTTTTGCATAATTTTTACCTTTAGAAATACAATAACCTTAAAATAACATACAAACTTAGCCAGTTATTCCAAAACAATTGTATTAACGTCTTGAACTGAATTTTTAACAACATCAACTTCTTGACTATTAAAAAAAACTTTAAGACCTGGAGCATACCCCATCTTTAACATAAACTTTTTATTAGCATCCCAAACTTTTCTTTGACCTTTATTTAAAATTCCTTCATAAACAGTTTTACCATCTTTGTCTAATCTAATCCAAACATTTTCTTTAGCTATAATCTCAATTTCCTGCTTATTTGATGACATAGGCTTTTCAATTTGCTGTTTGTCTTCTACTAAAATATCAGTAGAATTACGTTGCTCAGTCTCAACACCATTATTTTTATCATCACTATTTTCTGATGAATTATATTCTTCATTTTGCTTTAGAGATAATTCTTGATTATTATCATTATGAGAATTTTCAATAGATTCTACAATCATAAAATTTTCAGCTTCATTGTTAAAATTTAAAACTTTTTTATTAAAGAACAAAATAAGAACACTCAAAATAATTGCTACTACTATACCTAAAATTATCAACAATTTCTTTATATCACCTTGATTTTTACAACTACTCTTATTTGTGTTAGAGTTTTTAGATTCGTTCTCTAACATCTTCTGTTTATATTTAAGATTTATCATATCTATTACTTCTTCAGGATCAAAACCAAGAAATTTTGAATAAGACCTTACAAAACTTTTATAATAGACTTCTGCAAAGAAAATACCAGTATCACCATCTTCAATTGCTTTCAGATACTTTTCTTGAATTTTTATAACTTTATGTGCATCAAGTAAAGTCAAATTCAGTTTCTCTCTTTTTTCTTTAAGCATCTTTCCTATTTCTTTCATTATATCTCCTAATTAAGCCTTATTACTTCAACATCATTTGAGACATTTAATTTAAAGTTTTTTTTATCTAAAATAGGATTTACTACATAACTTTCAAATATAGTTTCTACTTTTGTACCAACAGACTGTAAAATAGATTTACAAGGATACATACTAGTTTTAGAAATATAAATTTCTAAAACTAAATCTCTCCTTTTTATAGGAACAACCTTTAAAATTATATATTTTTCATTTTCTCCTGAAACACTAATACTATTTGTCTTTTTCATTTTGTTCAAATTATTGCCAAAATTTATAATAGTTGCAACAGAAAAATCCCCATCAAAAACATTTTGCCAACTATCAATAATAACTTGGGAATTTTCTAAATTATATATTGTCACCTCTTTATCGTCAATATAAATTTTTTGTTCTTTAGGAGTTTTTTGAGATATGTAAACATTATTTGGTTTATAAAAAAACAAAGTTCCTGAAACTTTTTGTTTTTCATTTGTAGACTCAAAAATGATATTTTCTGTATACTCAACTTTTAAAATGTTTATAGACTTATAAACATTTTCTATTTTTGAAAACAATATATTTAAATTATTGTTTAAATCCTGAGCAAAAGCATTACAAATAAAAAAGAAAAACAAAAATAAAGCTATTAAAACTGTACTTTTTTGTTTCATTTTTATTAATTACCCATGTTTTCCAAATATTTAGATATTTTATCAAAATTTATATGCCACTTATTAGTACCTTCTGGTTTTGATATAAAACCTTCTACTTCCAAAATACTTAATATGTTTGTAGCTCTAGCAGAACCTCCAAAATTAGCTTTTAATAAATCCTGAGATATTCTTTTACGTTCATTTATTAGTTTTAAAGCATAAATAATATCTGAACCTCTATTTTTATTTAAATCAACATTACTTTTAACATCGACTTCTGTAACCATAGGCTCATAAAATCTAGGAAAATTTTGAGCACTAATAAAAGAAATAATTTTTTCTGCCTCTTTTAAAGAAACAAAAGCACCTTGAAGACGGGTAGGCCTTGCTTCTCCTGGTGGCAAAAATAACATGTCGCCTTTTCCCATAAGCGCTTCTGCTCCTATTGTATCCAAAATTACTCTAGAATCAATTTTAGATGTAGTCTGAAACGACAATCTTGCTGGAAAATTGGCTTTAATAACACCTGTTATAACATTAACTGATGGCCTTTGCGTTGCAAGAATCAAATGTATTCCTACTGCTCTCGCCATTTGAGCTAAACGTTGGATAGAATCTTCTATTTCTTTTTGTACAACCAACATCAAATCTGCAAGCTCGTCAATAATAACAACTATATAAAATTCTTTTTCTCCAGAGATTTCTATCATTTTTGCATTGTATTCTTCAATATTTCTCACCATAAGCTTTGCAAACTTCTCATATCTTTCTTCCATAACTATAACCAGCTTTTTTAAAGCGGCAGCAGCTTCTCTTGGATTAGTTATAATATCTGCTTGACTTGCGTTAGTGCAAGGATTATAAATATGAGGAATATCTCTATAAATTGGCATTTCTACACGTTTAGGGTCTATAAGCAAAAATTTTACTTCATCAGGGCGAGCCTTATACAAAATGGACAATATTATTGTATGTATTCCCACACTCTTTCCAGACCCAGTAGCTCCAGCAATTAACAAATGTGGCATCTGAGCTAAATCCGTTATATACCCTAGACCATCACTTGTCTTTCCTAAAGCTAAAGAAAGCAAAGAAGTAGAACTACTGAAAGTCCTACTTTCCAAAATTCCTCTAAGTCCGACTATCATACTTTGAGAGTTTGGTACTTCTATACCAACAACAGCTTTTTCAGGTATAGGCACTATTCTTATAGATGATGTTCTCATGGCAAGAGAAATATTGTCTATTATATTAGAAACCGTTTGTATTCTTACGCCAGGAGCTAAAATTAAATCATATCTTGTTACAACAGGACCAGGTATAATATCTTTAATTTCAGCCTCAATACCAAAGTCACCTAAAGTATTTTTTAAAAGTTCTGCTCTTTTAAAAAGTTCATCCTTATTTGTAAAAAAGTTAGACGTTGCATCACTTTTTAACAGATCTATCGGAGGAAGTTTATAGTCAAAAGTTTTACTGTCAAGACTTTCCTGTTTAGCTTTAGTAGTAACACTATTTGTTTCTATAGTTTTTTTATCTTCTTTTTCACTTCTATTTACGATGTTAGGCTTTATAGAATCTTGCTTAAAAAAAGATTGGTCAACAGTTTCTATTGTTTGTTTTTGTAAATTTTCTTTATTCTTAGAATTTTTTATATATTCTATAAGCTTTTTTACAAAATTGTACAACAAACCAATTATAGAAACTCTTAAAAAACTAGCACTAACTACCAGAAAGAGAGTAGAAATCAAAATGAATGAAAGGCTTACACCAAACATTTCACTAAAAAATGGATAAAAAGTTACACCTATCCAACCTCCAAAAACTTTTGATTTAAATAGTAAACGCACAGACTCAAATAATATTGACAACAACACAAGCGAAAGTACAGCAAAAACAAAGTCCATTCTCTCTTTTATTTTAACAGACTGCCTTATGTATATAACAAAATACCAAAAAAATATAAACGACAATGCATATGAAGCCATACCAAATACACTAAAAACAACCACAAAAAATGCGTGTCCAACTATTCCAGATTTTTCTGGAATAACAAAAATATAAGTACTTAAAAAAGATAACAAAGCAAAAAACAGGGCTAACGCTTCCCTGTTTACTTTAACATCATCTTGTACTTTAAATTTATTTTTTCTTCTCTTACTCACTAAGATGACCTCTTAATCTTAAAACAATAGAAGAAATTATTTTAAAGAAATTTTATAGCTATAATCTGTAAGAGCCATATTAATCTTGTCCTCTCTCAAAAGCCAACCTAAAGCTAAATATAGCGTGGTATTTGAAATACCTAAATTAACTCTAATCTTTATTGTAGAAGAATCGCCATTTTCAACTAAATACCTCCAAATATCGCCTGCCACTAAACCAATATCTGATTGCATTAGTTCACCATTTATACTTTTTTAATTTCAAATAAATCTTGATCTGAATTTACAGAAGTAGCATTTTCAACAAGAGCTTTAAGTATTTTAGCTTTAAATGTCGCTTTAACTTCATTCATAACTTTCATAGCTTCTATTATGCAAATTGTATCTCCAACTTCTACAATATCTCCCTCATTAATAAATACAGGAGAAGATGGAGACGCAGATGCATAAAACACACCAGTTATTGGAGATTTTATTGTTTCAGATAAAATTTCATCTTGTTTTTGTTCTTCTTTGGCAACAGAATCTTCAGACTTTACAACAGGCTTAGCTTCAACAAGTGGAGAATTATTAGTTTTACGTTTTATTGAAATACTATAATCTTTTGAACTTACTTCAAGTTCACCAATTTTTTCATCTTTCATTATTTCATAAAGAGACTTTACCTTACTTTTAATATCGTTAGTCATATTAATCCTTTTTTCCAAATTAACTATTGCTAAAAGACAATAACAAATAACCTAACGACTTTTATATTTATATTACTGTTGTGGTGCTAATGTCATTATCTATTAAAATATATAAAATACACCAAATAACATTTTTAAGTCTTCTATATTAGACAGCACCTTTCATACTCAAGTTTATTCTTCCTTGCTTATCTATCTCTGTAACTTTAACTTTAACTTCATCACCTTCTTTAACAACATCTTCCACTTTTTTTGTATGTCCAGATGCAAGTTGAGAAATATGTATAAGACCCTCTTTCCCAGGTAAAAATTCTGCAAAAGCGCCAAATGTCATAATTTTTGTAATTCTTGCTTTATATATTTTGCCAACTTCAACCTCAGCAGTCATAGACTCAATATACTCTCTTACAACGTCTACCCCAGAGTCAATTCCAGATATAAAAACCTTACCTGTTTCCTCTATATCTATTTTTACATTATTATTTTCTTGCAACTTCCTTATATTTTTCCCACCAGGGCCTATAAGCTCACCTATTTTATTTTGAGGAATTGTTAAAGTTGCAATACGTGGAGCATAACTGGAAAGCTTATTATTTGGTGTAGAAATTGCTATATCCATTTTATCCAGTATAAAAAATCTACCTCTTTTAGCTTGAGCAAGAGCTTGAGCCATAATTTTTGTAGTAAGACCAGGAATTTTTATATCCATTTGAAGGGCAGTAATACCTTTTCGTGTACCTGCTACTTTAAAATCCATATCACCTAAATGGTCTTCCATGCCCATAATGTCTGTAAGGATCACATAATTTTCACCTTCTTTCATAAGTCCCATAGCAACACCTGCACAGCTAGCCTTTACAGGAACGCCTGCATTAAATAAAGCAAGCGAACCGCCACAAACAGAAGCCATAGAAGAAGAACCATTTGATTCTAATATATCTGATACAATTCTTATTGTATAACCAAAATCTTGCTCGTTTGGCAAAATAGCCTTTAACGCTCTTTTTGCTAAGTTACCATGGCCAATTTCTCTTCTACTTGTAGCTCTTTCGCCTTTAGCTTCTCCTGTTGAAAAACCAGGGAAATTATAATGTAACATAAAACGCTCTTTATATTCTCCAGCAAGCTCATCCATAATTTGCATATCACCTGGAGTACCGAGCGTTACAGTTACCAAAGCTTGAGTTTGGCCTCTTGTAAACAAACTAGAACCATGAACCCTTGGCAAAATATCTATTTCACAAGTTATAGGTCTTATCTCTTCTAAACCACGTCCATCTGTACGCACTTTTTGATTTAAAACAAGTTCTCTTGCTTTTTTATAAAAAATATCTTCTAAAATAACATCTATTACAGCAGACTCTTCTTGTGGATATTTTTCAACCATTCTTGTAGATATATCTTTTTTAAATGACTCCCAAAAAAATGCTCTTTCATTTTTTTCGTTAATTCTAACAGCTTCTTGAGCTTTAGAAATTGCCTCAAGTTCTATGTCTTTCTTTAAATCTGTATTATATACAGGTTCTAAAACTTCTATTTTTGTTATGGTCGGAAGAGATTTTATAAACAGGCAAATTTCTTTTATTGTCTCTTTAGCAAGATTTAAAGCTTCTAACATTTCTTCTTCAGAAAGTTCTTGCGCTCCTGCTTCAACCATAGTCAAAGCTTCTTCAGTTCCACTTACAACTAAATCTAAAACACTACGTTCTTGTTCTGAAATAGTTGGGTTTACAATAAGCTTTCCATTAATTTTACCTATTCTAGCAGAAGCTGTTGGTCCATTAAAAGGCAATTTTGAAGTATATAAAGCAACTGAAGCACCTATAATAGACGGCAAATCTGAATCATTTTCACCATCATGAGAAAGCACTATAACAGAAATTTGAGTATCATTTCTCCAATACTTACTAAAAAGAGGCCTGATACTTCTATCTATAAGCCTACTTACTAAAATTTCACCTTCTCTTGGTCTTGCTTCCCTCTTAAAAAAACCACCTGGTATTTTGCCGACTGCGTAAGTTCTTTCTCTATAATCTACAGTTAAAGGCATAAAATCTATGCCCGGTTTAGGTTCTTTTGAAGCAACAGCAGTAACTAGTACAACAGTATCTCCAACTCTTACAGTACAAGCTCCATTTGCTTGTTTTGCTACTTTTCCAGACTCAATAGTAAACTTTTTGCCAGCAACATCTACTTCTTTTTTAAAATATTCCATTTTAACTCCACTACTTGGCACCAACTATACAAAAGATCCAAGCAAACGCCTCATATTAGAATAAAGCATTTTCTTGTATCCTTTGTAGCTTGCGCTAAGTTATTAATTAAATTTACTTTCTAAGATCTAATTTCTTGATCAAAGCAGTATAATTTTCTTTATTATTCTTTTTAATATAATCTAGCAATCTTCTTCTATGGCCTATCATTTTAAGAAATCCTACTCTTGAACCAAAATCTTTAGGAAATTTCTTAAAATGGTCTGAAAGATATTTAATTCTTGTTGTAAGAAGCGCTACTTGAACTTCAGGCGAACCTGTGTCTGTCGCATGTGTCTTATACTGTTCAACCACATCTTTTTTTACAAATGCCATCTTTTCTCCTCACTATTTAATTATTAACTATTTTAAAATTCTACCGTTTACATTATACCAAATATTTTTCACCTGTCCAACAACTTGTACGCGTTCATAACATATTAAACTTTTGAAGCATTAAGCACTGTTGAGTAAAATCAAAAGGCGTTTGCCAATTTAACCCTTGGTGAACCTTTTTGCTATTATACCAAAACAAGTAGTCTTTTAAGTCTTCTTCTACTCCTTCAATCTCGGTTAAATCTCCTTCATAGCTGTTAAAAAAGTGTCTGAAGCAAAATTCATTTAAGTCTTTTTTGTCTTTTTATTTTGTGAGTTTGCTAATTTGATTAAATGTTTGTTGCGAGTGCTCTAGTAACGTAGTTAAGATACCAAACTAAACCTGCTTTTGACTCAACACAGATATAATTTGTTTAGTCTGGTTTAGAATCTTAACGGAGTTACCTTAAAGAGCGTTCTATGAGCAACAAACATTTAATATTGCAAATTAGCATTGTATGAAGCAAAATTCATTTAAGTCCTTCTTGTCTTTTCATTTTGCGAGTTTGCTAATTTGTTTAAATGTTTGTTGCGATTGCTCTAGTAACGTAGATAAGATTCTAAACTAGATCTGCCTTTGACTTGACACAGATATAATTTGTTTAGTCTGGTTTAGAACCTTATCGGAGCGGCATATGAGCAAAATTCATTTAAGTCTTTTTTGTCTTTTTATTTTG
>JAISOG010000001.1 GCA_031275795.1 Candidatus Endomicrobiellum incisitermitis | reverse complement strand
GACATCCGATTGTTTATTGTGAAGATGATACACCCAAAGGACATGTCTTGAAAGAGTATCCAAACGGTAGAATAGAACTTATTAAAGTTGATATGCATGGCAACGATGATGAAGTGGTTAAAGTAGTTAAAGATGGAAAATAAACCTCAATTGATTATTATTGCAGGTCCTAATGGAGCAGGCAAAAGCACATTGAGCGAACATTTCATTTTTAATAAAGTAGATATCATAAATCCAGATGTTATAGCCAAAGAACAATCATTATCTGTCATTGAAGCAGGCAGAATAGCTCTTGAACAAAGAAAAGAGATGTTTAAGAATAAACAATCATTTGCTATTGAAACAACGCTTACAGGAAGCGGCGAGATAAGACTCATGCAAGAGGCAAAAGAGCAGGGCTATAAAGTAAATTTAGCTTATGTTGGAATTAGCAATGCTTTTTTGTCTAATAAGCGAGTAAAAGAAAGAGTTGCGAAAGGCGGACATGATGTTCCAAAAGATGATATTTTAAGACGATACGATAGAAGTATAAATAATTTATCCAAAGCTTTTGAGATTGCAGACAGAGCCTATGTATTTGATAACAGCAAGCATAAGAAAAATCTGCTTTGCATAAAAAGAGACGGCACAATAAAGTTAAGCAAAAGAGAGCTTCCACAATGGTTTAAAGATACAACTGTTGCTAAAGAAGCTGTTTCACAAAACAAAAAGTCCATTGAGTTGAATTTTTCAAAAAGTTTGGACAGATAAAGGGAGTAAAAATTGAGAAAATCATTCATAGCGCTATTTACCGCACTATTTTTTTCAACAGATATTTTTGCTTTGGGCGGAGATGTTGTTACAGATCCAGGCTCTTATGTGTATTTTGCAGATCAGTTGAAAGCATTAAATGATCAGGTAAAGTCTGCAATTGAGATGTTAGATCAGCTTGACAAGGCAAACCAAGCGTTAAATAAAGTAGAATCTGGTATTAATCAAGTCGGCAATTTAATTTATAATCCAACAAATGATTTGGAAAATTTTTTAACTACCCTGCAGCGCTTGCAAGACAGAATGGAGGGAATAAGCGATAACCTTGACAATATAGGCTTAGAGACCTTTTTAAAAAACTCACATTTTATTGCCAATTCAACTGACAGAACAGCTTCCAAAAGCTTTTTAAACATTTTGACAAAAGATGAAGATGATGAAACCTTGCAAAAACTTTATGATGAATATAAAAGGGCTATGAATGAAGGTTCTTATGAAGAATTCAGCCTTGCAAGCGATAGATTAAATGCTTATTTGAATGCAAAAGGCATAGCTTTAGATCAGTTAAAGCGAGAAGCCGCTTATGCAAGTATTGACGCTTGGCATAATTACAATCTTGATGAAGATGAAATGCAAAAGAGAAAAGATAGAATAAAAAACTGGCAACAGCATCTAAAAAATATTCAATCAAGCAAAGACTTATTAAAACAGACACAGATAACAAATTTTATTTTACTTGATATGGCTGAAATACTTCAAAAGCAATATGAACATACAATGGCTATGGATTATGCTATCTCTTTAAATATGATAGCAGGCAGCAACGGTAAAAAGACAAATGCCGAGGATTTTGGGAAAGTGGCAAAAGAGATAAAAAGAAGTGAAGAGAAGGTTAAAACAGAAGAAACAAATGTTCAAAAAATGATTGAAGAAAATAAAAAAACATTTGAAAAAATGGAAAAAGATATTTTAGGCTTGCCAAAATTTAAACGAAATTTTTAAAGGAGTTCGCAATGAGAAAAGTAATTTTAAGTTTAGCGGTTTTATCGCTTATGTTTAGTTGTAGCAATGCAGATGAGAGTAAAAGCAGTTCGGTAAAATCAGTGCAATACTATAAAAAGAATTGGGATGAGGCTGAAAAAAAAATAGATTCATGCAAAGATCTTTTTGATGAGGAATGTGCAAATGCATATGAAGGGCGATACAGTAAAGGTCAGCTTGAAGTAAGACAAGAGATGCAGAGAGCAAAGGAAGATTACGACAAACTACCAAAAAATAAACTTGGTATACCTGAATAAAGGAGTTCGCAATGGGAAAAGTAATTTTAAGTTTAGCGGTTTTATCGCTTATGTTTAGTTATAGCAATGCAGATGAGATAAAGAGTAGAGAATACTATAAATCACATCAAAAAGAAGCAATAAAAAAATCAAATGAGTGTGTTAAAGCTGAAACAGAGGCAAAAAAAAAGAAAAACAGCAATTTTGTATTCAGTGATGAGTGCTTCAATGCCTATATGGAAAATCCTGAAATTAGCAATACACATAAAATGATTCGCGAAAATGAAAAGAAATTTAACGAAATGGAAAAAGACGAACTTGGCTTGCCAAAATTTAAACGAAAAATATAGGAAACAATATTGAATACTTTTGAACAGCTCGCGGCACTATTTCAACAAGTAGGTGATAATATAGGTGCAATGATTTATGGTGCATCAAAAGGTATATACAATAATGAATGGTTTGTAGCTTGTTTTTCACTATCAATATTGGTGTATGGTATATATATCATCAAAGATGGCGTAAACAGAGAAAAAATTATTAGAGCCATGACATTTCTTATGATGTATGCTTTTATATGGATGTTTTTGAACAATAAAACAGTGTATAATCTGACTACTGATATTATGGATATACCAAAAACAATTTTTTCACAAGGACTAAATGTTGTTATAACTGGTAGTATGGGAAAGATGGTTCTCCCACAAGATGTAGTAATAGAGGTTTCAGGCTCATTTGCAGATACTGCTAAAAATATACTTGATGCAGATGGATGGGTTTTACCAAAAGTTATGTATGTGCTTTTTTGCATGACATCTATGGTGCTTATAACGGCGATAGCCGGGCTATCTATAATATCGATATTTATTGCAGAAATTATTTTTTCATTGTTTGCTCTTATACTTCCTTTTGCACTTTGGAAACAGACACGAGGACTGTTATTTTCTTGGGCAAGAACCTATATAAGTTATTCTTTATATGCTCCTTTTGCTTCTCTTTTTGGGGTATTTGCTATAAAATTAGCTGAGTTTACAAAAGAAGAGCTTACAAAGCAATCAATATCTGATATGGATTTTCAAATTATAAGCTCAGTTATAATTGGTCAAATCATCATAATTTTTTGCATCTTCAAAATCCCGACAATCATCAATCAAATTATCGGCAGTCAAAATGAGGGCGGCAGTTTATCAGGCGCTATATCATCTTTGAGTGTTGCAGGCGGTGCGTTTATGGGCGCAGGAAGAGCAATGGGTGCTACAGCAGCAGCAACCAAAACAACGGCAATGGCAAAAGCTGCAGCTTCTAAATTATCTAAAAAATTTAGAGGTTCATAAAATGCTAAATAATATTAGAAAAGCATTATTTAGCATAAAATAATATAAATAAGGAAGGATAAGATGACATTTGAAGAGATTGTTTCAGACATTAAATCAATTAGACATACAGAATCAAAGAGCCTTGAAGAGAGTATAAATATATTAAACAAGTATAAAAACAAAATGACACCAAAGCAATATGAAGAAAATCTAAAAAATGTTTATGGTTTTGCCATAGAGGATATGTTTTTAAATGAAATAGATTTTGAAACAAGTCTTGCTGTTGATAATGGTAAATACACTTATGATGAATGGACTAAAGCAATAAAGTATATATGGATGGAAGATAGTGAATATAAAAAGAATCACCAATAGAATGCTTATGGATAGTTTTACTAAGAAGTTATTTGATAGTAATCTCGTTTTTGCTAATAGTTTAGAAGAACTTAACTGCAAAGAAAGAATTATTACAGTACAAGCTACAAAATATTTAAAAGACAATCCAATCAAAGGCAACTTTGATTATCAACATTTAAAAGATATACATAAATATCTTTTTCAAGAAGTTTATTCGTTTGCAGGCAAAGATAGATTTGAAATGGGTATTTATGATAGTTTTGGTAAGCGCAATGCAGCGCGAGATAAAGTAGTATGGTTTGCTGATGGTATTGAAGTTCCTTTGGAAGCTGAAAAGCTTTTTAATATGCTTAAAGAAAAAAATAATTTGAAAGGACTTAATTTTTTGCAATTTACAAAAGAAGGCGCTGATTTTTTTATCAAACTAAACACTTTGCATCCATTTCGTGAAGGCAATGGCAGAACGCAACGTATATTTATGGAACAACTTGCTCTTAATGCTGGATATAAATTGGATTTAGAGACAAAAATAGACAAACAAGAGATGATAAATGCTTGCGAAGATGGAATGTTGGGAAAAAATGTTGGAATGATAGCGCTTTTCATTAAGAATTTAAAGCCTTTGGAAAATAACCTTGAAAATAAAAAAATATTGATGGAAAAAAATATTGGAAAGGAGAGAGTATGAGAAAAATAATTGGTTTAGTGATTTTAACTGCTTTGATTTTGGGCTTTAGCGGGTGTGCAGATAAATATAAGGGTTTAAAAAAATCACCTTGTGCTTGTTTGGAGCAGGAGATAAGTAATGTTTGAAAAGGTAAAAGACGGCTTGGCTTTGTATAACGCCGAAAAGCGTTTGATAGGCTTTTTATTTACAATCTGCATTACACAGTTTGCAGCTATTATTGTACTGCTTGTAGTTATTCTGTTTCTTTTTCCTTTAAAGGAAAAAGAACCTTACCTGGTACATTTTTCTACAGCAGAACAAAACTTTGTTACAGTTGAAAAAGCAGATTATAATATCCGCACTAATCAAAACATACTTAATGCTCTTGTAAGCACCTATGTAAGAAATAGAGAAACGATAGATCAAATAACTGATAAAGAGCGTTTTGATATTACAAGACTGCAAAGTGCATCAAATGTTTGGAGAGTATTTGAAGAAATAGTAAATACCAAAGATTCTATATATACAAATAAAAAGATTAAAAGAGAGATTAATATTATAAATATTGCTTTTTTAAAGCAAAGCATAACATCAGTTGATTTTATTGCCAAAATAATAAACAGTGAAACTGGTACGCTGATAAGCGAAACAAGGTATAGAGCTGTAGTTTCATTTGGCTTTCAAGATCAAACTATAAAAGCTGAAGAGAGCAATAAAAATCCGACAAGCTTTTTAGTGCAAGATTATGGCGTAACTCAAATTACAATACCAGGAGCATAATATGATAAAAAGAATAATAATATTTGTAATATTAATGGCATTTAGTTTTTTGCCCGCACAAGAGTCTATTTTTCTTGATGAATCTCAAGCAGGCAGCAGTAATATAAATGTTGATGGCAGCGCACTATATGATATGATTGATTTAAATGCTATCCAGGATGTGTTTTTCAATAAAAAGAGAACTGGAAGCGAAAATGTTTTAAATTTGACATTTCAGCATGGAAAAACTTATAAAGTAAGAACGCGTTATGCAATGACTACTACAATAATACTCAAAAATGACACAATTATTGATGCTATTTTGGGAGATGAGCAGGGATTTACAAAAATCACTTTTAAAAAAGATAAATATGATTTATCAAATATAGTAATTATCAAACCCAAACTTATAGGAATAGATACGAGTTTAACTATTATAGGCGAAAGTGGAAAAATATACTCTTTTTATCTTTTTTCTACAGATCACAACAGTAAATATAATCCACATATGATTGTGTATGTCGGAAACGGGGATAAAATAGGCAATTTAAATATAAGAAATTTAGACAAAGAGGCATTTGAAGCAGATGTAAAAAGAAGAATAGATGAACAAAATGGCAGTAAAGAATATATTATTATAGGCGATAATGTAAATGAAGTAAAAATTGATACAGATGATATAAAAAGAGGTTATTTGCAGTCGGGGGCTGACAATCTAAAAGCGCTTGATATATTCAATGATAAAAAATGGACATATTTTAGATATGACAAAGAGAGAGCAGACAGCAAATTTCCGGCTATTTACAGAGTTGTGGATGGCTATGATAATCCGGTAAATTCAAGGATTGTCGGAAATTATATTATAGCTGAAACAATATCTGATAAGTTTACTTTGCGTATCGGTGATGAATATGTATGCGTAAGGAAAAACAGGTGAAGCCGGCGCTTAAAGTTTTAATCATCACCCTTGTTTTTGTTTTTTTAATAATGGGTTCTTTAATATTGTATGTTATCTTTTCAGATGATACAATACAAACGGAAGAGAATGACAGTTTTATTGATACAAGATTTCCTTTATCAAGTTATTTGTATCAGGAACAGCAAAGCAATATCCCAACAAATTTGGAAACAACACCACAAAGTTATACAACACCGCAAATAAATGAAGAAGCTCTACCTGTGGATATAATTACAAGAGTTAAAGAAAACGCTGTGGTAAATATTGAACGCGTAAATGAAGAATTGTATGATGAATCTATATTTCCTGAAATAGACTCAAAAGAGCAATTGCGCAAAGCCTTGCTTGCTTCAAGGTTAAATATAGGCATCAGTACAAATATTCCCTCATCAAACTATATATCTGCCAAAAACAGGATTGATTATGGTGCAGATCAATTTGAAAATTATAATACAAGAGATGACGGCACTAACGAACATAAACTTCTCAGAACGATAACTGCTGATAGAATGATACCGGCAATTTTAATTAATGCTATTACAAGCGATTTAAGCGGCAAGGTTGTAGCGCAGGTAGAAGAGGATATGTTTGCTGCTATGGGCAGAGCCGTTTTAATACCAAAAGGTTCAAGAGTTATCGGAGAGTATATTAATAATAATAAGCTTGGCGAGAATCGCTTACAAATAGTATGGACAAGAATTATTACGCCTCATGGTATAAATATTTTACTGACTAATACACAAAGCGCTGATGTTATTGGACAAAGCGGCGTACTTGGAGAACTTGATAATAAATATTGGGAAAGATACGGACTTGCCTTGACTCTATCTACACTTAGCAATGCATTAATGATACTTATAGCAAATGAGACTCAAAATTTTGACAATTCACAAACACAAACTATTTTAGATAAGTCAGGCAATGACATATCTACGATAATTAATCACATTATTAAAGAGCAGATAAAAGTAAATCCTACTATCAGGATTGAAGCAGGCAGCAGAATTTTTATTAATCCTACTGTTGATATATGGATTCCAGTACCAAAAAATAGAGAAACATTAGCTCAATATTTTGAAATAAAATAGTTCTAAAAAGGAGAATAGAATGAAAAAATTGACAATTGTACTTTTTGTAGTCATTGGTTATGTATTTGCAACTGCAAATACAGATAGTGGATTGGAGGTCAAGATACGCAGAGATGCTAATCTTGCATCGCCTATTGAGATACTTGAAGCGGAGCCAATACTTAATATCTCTCAAAAATTAATTATGAGGGGTGAAAGTAAAATAGATAAAAATGGAGATGTAAAAATCAGGTTTGACAGAGTGGAATATAACGGCAAATCTTATGATTTAAATACTCCGTTTTATAGAGTATCCAAACTTAAAAATCAAAACAATGCCATATTAAAAGAGAATACAAAACTCTTATTAACAGGCGGGAGCAAGCAAGAAATTTTAAGGATACTCAATAATACAAAAACGCCAAATAATGCTACAAGAACAATTGACAGTAATAGAAATGCTGGTATTGGTACTATAGCAAGCAGTGGCGGTAGCGGATATACAAGCGGAGGGGGAGGATATACAAGCGTAAATCCTTATACTGGTTACGGTTCGGGCAGTACAGATAATTCCGCAGACAGTACAAGCAAAGATACAGAAGCTATCACCTGCAAAACGCCTTATATAGACAGCAGCAGTGGAGTTGCTATTGCATGGGTAAAAGAAGATGGTAAATGTGTAGAATATCAATCTAATTCCATTTATGAAAAATTTGATACAAGAACTTGCAAAAGTAAAATAGACTACACAAACAATAAAATAGAACTTGGCGTTGAGCTTTATGCAACAATGGACAATGGTAAAGAGTATAAAGTCCAAAATTGCGAGTTTTTAAGTGAGATTGATTTAAACAGTGAAATAGGAAGCTGCAAAGCAACACCGGATTATGATAACAATTTAGCACTTATTCAAAAACAGTATTTTTATTATCATAACGGCGAAAAAGTTTCGGTTGGTCAATGTGTGCCGACCGATTTGAAATTGTCACTCAAATATGACAGTACAAGCTGCACCCAAGACAAACATGATTTTATTAATAAATATTCTATAGATCAGGCACAAGCTTATTATACAGCGGATAATAAGCGTTATGATGTAGGAGAGTGCGTAAACAATAAAGAAGTTGATTTATATGAACATTTTTATGATGATACGACTTGCGAATGGCAAATGGTCAATGACAGAGTATTTTACAAGCAAAGAGTTGCCTATTACGATTTGCTTGGACAAAAACAGTTTGCGACAGATTGTGAAACTTATACAAGCGGTGGCGTAGATATACAAGAGGAGTTTGCAGGTTATGTATATCAAGAGCAAGCCCGCCAAGCTCTTAGAAAAATTCATAAATATTTTATAGTTCCAGGAACAACAAAAAAGATTTATACTGATAAAGATATTACAACAAGCAAAGCCTATCCGTATCAAGAGGAGAGCTGCGGATGGGAGCATAACGATACAACTAAAGTTTCATGGTTTAAATCTCGTTTTTGGTTTAATGATACAGATGAAGATAAAAGAGTGGATTTAGAGGACAGCTGCCATTTGAAAACGCAAATTGCATATGTACTTGACGGCAGTGTAAAAGAGACTGTAAAAGAGACTTTGGAAAATAAAACAGTCATTTTCGACGGCACAGGTTATAAAATATACGGTATTGACGGCTACTTGGATAATCAGCCTAATTATGCAAGAAATTATGAGTCTTTTTCATGCGGTCATAGTATAAGTAGTGGAAGTATTTGGCTTTCAGGGGGGCATTATAGAAATAGTGGTAATTGTAAGATAGCAGCAGAAAATAGTGTAATACTTGATGAGTATTGTGCAAGTACTACCACCTTAAAAGGCTTTACTTACAATAATGGATGCCCGTTTTCTATACAAGTTAATAAAGGGATTGCCTCAAATGAACAGAGTATGGAATCTTTCAGAACTTATCTTGGAGAGAGACAGTATGCAGGACAAGTTTCGTATAGCGGGCAGGATGCCACAACAAGTTATAATGGTGGTGAAGGTCCATCAACTTATAATTACAAGTATATAGGGACTTTTGAATTTAAAATTGTATTACCTAATGCAAATAATCAAGTAATTGATGTTAGGGAGACAAAAGAACAGTATATACGAGGCGACGGCTCTATATTTGTTGCACAAGAACATATAATAAGATATGTAGCGAAGTAAAAACTTATTCGGGCGTAAATTTTTTACGCCCGAATCTTAAATTTTAAGGATATAAAATGAGCGAAAACACAAAAGAAATAATTGAAAGCATTAGAAATTCAAGCGCTTTAATAAAAAAGATAGAAAAACTTGAAAAAGAGCTTGATAATGAAAAAAAAGTCTTGAAAGCAAAAGAGACAAAACTATATAAACTGCATGAACAACTTAAAGCTAATTTGTCAAAAGCCAAAGTATGATAACAAAGGTTTTACAACACAAGTTGGATGCGCTTGATAAATATCTTAAAAGCGGCGCAAATGAGATAGTAATTAATAAGCCACAAGAGATATTTTTAGATAGATTGGGTACTTGGGAAAGAGTAGAAGACAGTGATATTTCCCTCTCTTTTTTAAAAGATTTTTGCACAGAGCTTGCAAGCGCAAGAGAACTCATGTTTAATGCCGATAATCCTATTTTATCGTGTTCAATTCCAACCACAACCTATCGCGTGCAGGCAATTCATCAAGTTATGCTAAGAGATTCGCCAATTAGTGTCACAATCAGGATACCAAGCATACATAAGTTTGAAATTACAGATTTTAAACTCGAATGCAGGTATAACTATAATGATTTTAAGCAAATGGTATGGGATAAAAAAAATGTTTTGGTAAGCGGTGGAACAAGCACAGGTAAAACATCTTTTTTAAACACTTTGATGAATGAAATTGATCCAAATGATAGAATAGTTACCATTGAAGATAGTCCCGAATTAATAATTTCAAACATAAACAAGTCTCAAATTTTAGTACCCAAAATAGAGACTAAAAAAATGAGCTATGAGAATGCGCTAAACAGTACAATGAGAATGCGTCCGGACAGAATACTGCTTGGCGAAATAGATACACGCAACACTATGAGTTTTTTAAGACTTTCCAATACGGGACATTCTGGAATGTTATCAACACTGCACGCTAATAGCGCTGAAGATGCAATAAAAGCAATTATTACAAATGCCATGTTTGGTTCTCAACAAGTTGTAGAGAGTGTGTTGATATCATATATAAAAACAGCAATAGATTATATTATACAAATACAAAGAAAAGGGAAAGAGAGGGTAATTAACGAGGTTTTAGATATAAAGGCTGTATTATGAGAGAAAATAAATTAAGATTTAACATTATAATGACAAAAGAAGAGCATGAGGCTATCAGAAAAGAGGCGAGAAAACGAAAAAAAACAATGAGTACTTTTATTAAAGATGCTGTTTTTAGGAGAATGAATAACAAGAGAATAGTGCAATTGGAAAAGATAGTTTTACTTAATGAAGAAATTATCATCAACACGGCTAAAATGGGCAGCAATTTAAATCAAATGGCAGCACATTTGAACAGTGGATTTGCAATAAGAGAGGAAGAATTTTATACTTTGGCTGAAGAAATAAAAAAGAATACAAGAAAATTGGTTGAAGAGATGAGAGATATAAACGATATACTCAAAAAGGAGTTTTACAGGTGAATGATGGACTGGCGTTTTTGAATCAATATTTTTTATTTGGCGTTTTTGTATTAGGATTACTTGTTATTATAGCTACAACTCTTAGAAAATGGAATACGCAAGGCGAAATGAATAGATACTCTATTAAAGAGATAGTACAAATAATAGCTAAAAAAACAGGTATATTAATATTGGCAATTTTACTCTCAATCCCTATTTTTGCTGTTGCATTACATATTGTTTTTGATATATCCTTCAAAGAGCTGCCAAAAGCAGTTATACAAATTACTGAACACATAACCGATGGAAAATTTAAAAACTTTAAGAAAGAGCTTTGGTTATGTTTGGCATGGGCATTTTTGCCAATATTCTTAGCTTTTATATATTTTCTAAAACCTCCGAAAGGCACGCAATATGGCAAAGCAAAATGGGGCAAAAAAAGTGATGTATTTAAAATGGGATTAAACTTTAATGACGGTTTTACGCTTGGAAAAGCTTTTGGAAAGCAAATAAAATACAATGCGCCGCTCTCTTGTCTTATTGTAGCGCCCCCAGGCACAGGTAAAACATCAGCCATAGCTATACCAAATCTTTTAAATATAAAAGAGTCTTTTATCGTAACAGATGTCAAGGGTGAATTATGCACTTTAACAAGCGAGTACAGAAAAAATGTATTGAAAAATAAAATCTTGATTTTTAATCCTTTTGGCAGTGATAACAATTTTTGCTTCAATCCTTTTGCAAAAAAAATAATGGAAAAATTAGGTATTGCGGAACAAATGGCACTTGTTAAAGAGGTGGCAAATATTATTTTTATTAAAGAAAACAATCATGATGACCATTGGCGGCAGCAGGCCATTAGTCTATTTGTTTTTTTTACAATGTATTATATATCAAAAAATGGTGAAGCTACACTATTTGAAATACATAGGGCGCCAAAAAAGGACTGGTCAGAAGAACTTAATGAAGATAGCATTATAGAAATAGCTGAGAAAAAAGCACTTACAGGGGAGGATCCGAATATTCTAAAAGCATTTTTGAAAGAAGCTGGAGACGATAAAAGTCTTGATATGATAATCAGAGATTATGCAAGACAATTTTTTGCCACACCAGCAAATGAATTTGGCTCAATTCTCTCTACTTTTGCAAGATTTACAAATCTGTTTGGAGATTATAGAATACAAAAAGTAACCGATACAATGGGTTTTGATTATGAAGATTTAAGAAAAGAGAATATAACGGTATACCTTAAAACATTAGAAAAAGATATACCAACATTATCACCTCTTATTAGAATTATTATTGATTCCATTGCAAAAAATTTAATGATTAGAGAATCAAAAGCAGCAGACGAAAGAGTTTATATGTTGATGGATGAGTTTGTAAGATTTGGTAAACTGGAGTTTTTATTGGAACTTCCGGCAATTTCCAGAAGTTACAATATAGCCGTTATTTTTATTACTCAAAGTTATGCGCTTATTAAAAAGCATTACAGCGAGGATGATGTTAAGATATTAAGCGAAACAATAGCCTACCAAGTTGTTTTTAGAATGAATAATGCAAATAGCGCCGAAGAGATAGCTAAAGAAATAGGAGATTATACAGCAAAAAAAACAAGTGAAAGTACACAGGGAACTAAATTTTTTGGCAGTATATCCACAAGCGAAGAGGCAAGAAAATTATTGACAGCTCAAGATATTCTAAATATACCATCAGACAAAGTTATTATTCTTGCAACAGGACATAAGGCAAAACCTATTTTAGCAACAGCAAACTTTTATTTTAAAGATAGTTCAATAAATAGCAAAATCAAAAAATTTTCTAAAAATGGTTAAAAATGACAAATGTAGTAGTAATTAGCGGACGACTTGTAGCCGATGCCAAGAAAATTGACAGGCAGACAAAAGAAAAAAATTTTACGATTGTAAATTTTAGTTTAGCACACAATCACAACAAGGAAAAATCATCTTTTTTTGATGTAGTGTTCTATGGCGAGCATGCCAATGCCATACATCAATATCTTACTAAGGGCAAAGAGGTTGTCGTAACAGGACACTTAGTGCAAAATAGCTGGAAAGATGGCGATAAAACACTTTATCGTGTAATAATAGAAGCCCACAGTATAGATTTGCATTCTGATGTATCATCTAATCTGCAGAGGTAGAATTTATCTCAGAATATAAACTAAAATAATTTAGCATAAAAAATGTTAATTTAGCACTTTTTATGCTAAATTATAAAATTTAAAACAAGGAAAACTATATGAAAGTATGCATTATAAATAAAAAAGGAGGGGTTGGAAAAACACCTTTTGCATTTAGTATTGCTAAGGATTTAAAACTCTTTTTACAATCAAATGACAATTCAATGATAGAAAAAATATATCCAAAAATGGCGAAAATTTCTAAAGAAGTTAAAAATATAGATAATTGCGTGTATGACTTTGGAGGTTTTGTTGATAAGGGAGTGATAGAAATCTTAAAAACAAGTGATTTTAACATCTTGCCATGTCTGCCAAATTATAACTCCATACTAAGAACCGTTGAAACGATTAATGAAATAGCCATCTACAATAAAAATATTATTGTTCTAATAACAGGCATTAAGAACACCGAAGATGAGATACAGATAAAAGAAGCCATTATAGATAAGTTTTCAAATATGCCGATACTGTTTTTTTCTTTTAAAGAATCAAAAATCTTAGAAAATTCAATATTGACTGGGCTTAGTATGGAAGAGCTTTATAATGAAAATGGGCTGTCAAGAAATAATTACAAAGGTTTTTATTTATCTTATAAATCCTTATTAAATGTGCTAAAAAATGCCAAAAAGTGCTAAATTAGCACTTTCTATGCTATAATTATAGAAAATATCAAGGATAGCTATGGCAAAAACAAAATTAATAACAATAGAAGATGTTATAAAAACTGGGGTAGAGAGCGAAAGTAGCAATATGCGCACTTTTGAAAAAGAAGAAAAAAGATATCCGGGCAGAAACAAAAAACCCGCCGATGTTAAACTTACCGAAAGAGTAGCATCATATTTTACTAAAGAAGAAAAAAAAATTATTGATAAGATAGCACAAGAAGAGATGGTTAGCGCAAGTTTATTGTTAAGGAAATTGCTATTGCGTTATATAGCAAAAGAATAGAATTTTTAGATTTAAAAATGCTAATTTAGCATTTTTAAATCTAAAATATTTAGGAAAAAAATGGAAGAAGTAGAGATACCTAAAAATAGAGAAGAAAGTTTAGCAATATTAAGAGAATATAAAAGTCTACTGTCTTATAAAGATTTTATGGATATACATAACATTATTTGTGATTTTGCTATTGAAGATATGTTTTTGGATAGGCAAGATATAGAAAGAACCATTAAGATAGCAAATGATGAAATAACATTGAATGAATCTATAAGGCAAACCATTGAGAGATTTAAACTAAATCAAACCGAAGTCTTATAATGTCTATTTATACTGATAAACTATTAAGTTCAAATCTTGTTGGAGCTAAAACGCTTGATGAATTATTCAGGATTGAAAAAGAAGTTACACAACAAAAAATATTTTATCTTAGGCAACATCCTATTATGGGAAATTTTGATTTTAAACACCTAAAAGATATACATAAATTTATATTTGAAGATATTTATTCCACAGCAGGAAAAGACAGAGCGGAAATAGGGTTCAAAAATAGCTCTTTCGGTAAATATGACAATGATGGAATTTTTAATAAATTTATAGATGGGCAAGAATTAAATAATTTGGCAAAAGAGATATTTGGCGACTTAGAAAGTAAAAATTTTTTAAAAAACTTAAATTTTCACGATTTTAACAAACAATCAACAGAATTATTTATAAAATTAAACGACTTACATCCATTTTTGGAAGGCAACGGCAGAGTACAGCGTATATTTATGCGCCAACTTGCAAAAGAGGCAGGATATGATTTGAATTTAAGTATTACAAAAAAAGATGATATGATTAATGCATATTCACATGCAAAATATGGCAATAAGACAAATTTAATAGTTTTATTTATTAAAGCTTGTAAACCTATAGAAAAAAGTGTTAAAATAAAAACGCCAATAGAGAAAGATATTGGAAGAGAAGGATAAGCAAGGAGACATTAAAATGGCAATGGAAGATTTTTCAATTGAATATATTGTTGAAACATATACTGTTCAACAGATAGAAGCAAGAATAACAGAGCTTGAAGAGGAGGATAAAAATTTACCTTTTCCGATACATACTGAAGCAATAGGACATCTTAAAAACGCTTTAACAAAAGCGCGGGCATATAGTCGCCCTGTAAGACGCCAAAGAAGATAAGAAATAAATATTATCCCTTTAGGATTATCTATTTTTGCTCTTAGTCTTACATGCGTTTATTTAATATATTTTAGGATGACAACAAGTAAATTTCTAGACAAAATAAAAAGAAAGGGCGAAAGAAGATGGAAAAGATTACGATTGCAGTAGATGATGCAATGATAGAATTTTATCTCAATCAAGTTCTTGAAGACGGCGATGAAGCAGAATTTAAACACACTTTAGGTTATATCGCAAAAGCAAAAGGCATGAGTGCTATTACAAAAGATATAGGCGTAAACAGAGAGGGTTTATATAGAACGCTTGATGGTGCAACCAAAGCACAATTTGACACCATCTCCAAACTAATTAAAAGTTTTGGATTTACTCTAAAAGTATCAAGAAATTAAAAAAAATTATGCCTTAAGGTTCAAGCATAAAAGAAGAAACCTTAAATTATGAAATGCCTAAAAATCAGCGCTTTAAGTTTCGCCGTCTTTTTGCCAAACTTAAAGCCTGTTTTCTTGATTGAGAAACGCCCTGAAATAGACTGTTTCAGATTTTTGTATTGAAAAGCAGACTTTTCAATACAGATGAATTAAAGCTTTTAAAATTATTGCCTCCCCATAATTTTTTACCTTATTGCGCTTTATTTAGTTTTTTTGATAAAATAACAAATTCCAATGAGTAAGAAGAAAATGAAAACAAACAAAAGCGAAAAGCCTAATTTTTGCAAGACATGCGGGAAAAAGATAGAGAATAAAAACTCTACCTATTGCCTTGAATGCCGTAAAAAACGAGACAGAATATCACAACTAAACTATCAAAAAAGAAGACGAATAAAATATCGTATATGTCCAACATGCAATAAAGAATTTTTGGTTACTAAAGAAAATCAAAAATATTGTTGTGCTGCATGCAAAAAAGAGGAAGCAAGAAAACGGCGAAGTAACTTATATTTTTTAAAAAAACAACTCTCAAAAGAACCAAAAAGCGGCAAATAAAGATAAATTGCGCTTGGTGCGGGCTTGAAAGATGACAGAATAAGCAGATAAAGCCTGTTTGCTTCCCGCACAAGCAGACAACCGAAGGGCGTCAGGCTTTTGAAAAGCAGTAACGGAAATTTAAGATATCCATCACCTCTTTCAAGTATTAGATATAATATTATAAATTTTATGAAAGGAGGTAAAAAATGGATAAGAAGACTTCTTGTAAAGTAGCTTCTAAAGCTTCAAAGATTTTGAAGAGTTCAAATTCTTCTAAAGCCGAAAAAAGCGTTGCCGCAAGCGCATTATCCCAGACAGGAAAATGTAAACGCAATAAATAGCTTTAGAAGTTTGAGGGTTTAAATTTTACTATTTAAATCCTCAGAGTATTATGTCTGCAACAGATCTACAACAGTAGAAATTCAAAATTTATGTGTTCTATTAAGCTTTGATTACCTGATAGCCGAAATATGTCAAACCACCGCAAACGGCGAGAATAGCAAAAATTACAAATGCTTCAATCATTTCACAAGCCCTCCGAGTTTTTTTAATATTATAACTATCCCTGAACCAAAAAACAAGACACCAAGACCAAGAAATATAACAGCAAAAACAGATAAGCTGTTGAGCAAGGCACTATTTTTATCAAAATTAATAGCCAAGTAGCTTGAAACGCCAAAAAAAGCCACAAGCAAGACAGTTAAAAACCTTGCTGTAATATCAAGTTTGATTTTCAGGTATTCTGATTGTGTCATTTTTGTTCCTTGCCCAATATTATAGCATAAATCAAAATACTGTGTGTATAGCTCTGAACAAGGTTTGAGTTAAACAAAAAAGCATCAGGATAGGACAGAATTGAAAAAGTAGAAAGGGAGTTGAAAATATTTTTTAACTCTATATAGCTCGTAATCGTTCAAAAACTGCTCTAAAATCAACGAACGATATGTAAGTAACCCCAAACTGCTTTGAAACTTTATTTTTGATTTAAGGCGAAAATAGATAGCAAGAAATCGTTTTTTGCTATTATTCTAAATTTTAAAATAGAGGTGGATTTTTTTCAGCTTCCCAAAGAGCATCAAAAAAATCACTTATTTCTTGATAGGATTTAATCTCTTTATTATCACATAAGACATTTATATAACCCTTATCAGTATTAATATCGGATATTACAGTAAAAGCGGTATTCTTTTTATTTTTCAACATAATATTCCTGCCTACAAAGATGTTCCAATCCATATCTCTAAATTCATTTTTGGAGATAGTAAACTCTATCTCAAGTACTTTTTTGCGTTCTTGTTTTGTTATTCTGTAAAAAGTTTGAATATCAGTATATTTTCTAATCTCGCGAATGGCAACATCAAGAACTTTTTGTTTGAAGTTGTTGTAAATTTTAAGGCTTTCAGGCACTTTAAGAATGTTCATCAAGTCTTCAATCAAGAATTTTCTTGTTGTTCTTGTACCGAAGCATTCTTTTAAAAAAGTATAAATTCTAACAGAGTATTGGGAATTCATTCCCTTAATATAACCGATTTGAAATTTGGTATAGTTACCTGTTAATTGCAAAAGATATGGAGATAACGCCTCATTAAACCGCACAAAAAAAACACCGTCTTTGTATTTTATTGTTTGAAACCAATTGACCAGCATAAAGCTGTCTTCTCCCAGCCGTATATCTAACGCCCGCGACATTATTTTTTTAGCAAATTCTTTGAGAGCGGTAGTGCTTGAATTAGTAATAATATCTTTTTCCCGCAATTTTTGAGCTGATATTTCATATACTTCAAAGTTATTTTCTTCGTGCTTTATGGAAGATATAGTTTCAAGAATAAATTTTTGCTCCGCATAGGTCAAATAGTATTTGGCATTAATTAAATCATTATGCTGTAGCACATACCTTTTATCATATTTTGTTGTCACTATCTCATTCATAAGACAGTATTGTATAGTAATTACTACTATTTGTCAATGTAAAAGTAGTTTTATATAATTATGAGATTTAAAAGCCAAGCTCATAATTAGCACTAAATTTGTCATAATATCTATAAAATATCCCATACTTTTTAGCTTAAATGGAAAATTTTTGAAATAGGTGTTTTACAAAAATTGGCTTTAATAGTGTATATATCGCTATTATAATTCATTTCGCTTCGCAGTTTAAAAGTAGTAATTAGCATTGAATTTGTTATAATTACGCATAAAATCAACTTCAAACCTTAAACAGTTGTCTTTTTAAAATGCCCTATTTTGGGCACTTTTGAAAAAACAGCATCCACAGGAATAAAAAAACACCAATAAAAACTGCTTTACATTGAATTTGTTATAACTCACAGTTTAAAAGTAGTAATTACGCATAAAATCAACCCGAAACCTTAAACGGCTTATTTTTCAAAAAGCCTTATTTTAGGTACTTTTAGAAAATAGATATTCACTATAAAGATGATACAAGGCTCACAGTTTAAAAGTAGTTTTTCACAGTTTAAAAGTTACAATTGCACTTCACAAACCACCATCACATCGTATTTCCCAAGAACCCTAAAATTATTAAATATATTAAAATTTTTAAAATAAACGCGCATGCATGCGTACATGCGCGCGCGAGAAAATAACAAAATCCCGCAATTTCAAGCATTTGCACTACTAATTACAATTTCAAAAATAATATATTATATTCATCAAAAATACAATTTAATTTTTAAACAATATATTATTTTTATAATATATGTAAAAAGTATTTTTACCTTTCTTGAATTTTTGAAGAACTTTTATATGCCATTTGTGATTGCTTATTTTTACTTTTCAACTGTTTTAATTTTAAATCATTTACACTTATAAAATTGGAGATATTGTTTTGTTCTTTTAGCAAACTATCAATAAATTTACTTTTTTTATGAATATTGGAAATAATATTAAAATATTCTCGCTCATTACTCTTAGTCAACAAACCAGTAAGCTCCTTTAATTCACTTTGAATATTTATGATAGTTGTTGTGTTTTGAAAATATCTAAAAAACAACATTTTTTCAATACAAATTTTATTTTTCTTTTGAATGTTTATATTTTCAACTATATCAGCATTTTTATTACTAATACTATTTAATTGCTCAATATTGTACAAAATATCTTTTAGTATATTGATAAGCTTATATCCATTTTTAAATTCTACAAGATTCGTCTGCTTTAACAAACTAATTTTTTCATTAGTTGCAATAGACTGATTTAAAATTTTATTCTCTACAATTTCTTTATGTTTTTTGATAACAGATTTGATATTTTTAAGAGATAATTTATTTCTTAAGGATAATTCTTTATTAGCAAGTAACTTATCTACAATACTATCTATTTTTACAAAATCACTAAAAGCATTACCTAGCCGAGTAACTTCAGTTTTTGAAAATTTAATATCATTGTATAACTTTTTTACTCTATCATATTCAGATCTAACTCTTTGCAATTCTTGATAATTTAAAAGCTCAAAATTACAATTTTCTTTTATATCTACAAAATTATTATTGACACTCATACTATATGTTTTATTTGTAAAAGAAGAATTTCTTTCTTTGTGATATTGAATTTTTTTATACAAATTATCAAGTTTTAAACCAAGATTTGTCTGCAATTTTTCAAAAAGCAATGTATCTTTTATCTTATTATATTTAAAAGCAATATCTAATTTCTCAGCTTGTTTTTTTAAAAAATCAATCTCTAAATCTCTATCATGTTTATAGAAATTTTCGTAATGAAAATTTAAACCATAATAATTAAGTGCATCAGCAAAATCATCTCTCAATATTTTAAAAAACTCTCTGATTTCGTTTTGTGTATTGAAATGCATTTTACGTCTCGTAAATTTGTTATTTTTATTAATTATTACATGTATGTGAGGATTATTTTGATGTGAATGCTCAACCATGACATATTTATACTCAGTAAAATTTTTTTGCATTGTATCTATTACTGATTTTTTCAACGCTTTTATGTTCTGTATAGATTTCTCTTCATCAATAGAAAAAATCAAATGCCATGCTTCTTTTGAATTTTTTTTATAAGAAAAACTTTGCTTCCAATTTTCTAAAATTTCTTCCATGTTCAATTCATTACCATTTTCATCTAAAGCAAAAGATTCATTAGAATTTCTGATTATATAATTCAAAGCATTTTTAATACTTTTCGGCGATAGATTTGATATTAATTTCACAACAGGTTGTTTTGCTTTCTTAAAGCCAATCTGCCCTTTTCTTAAAGCCAATCTGCCCTTATACGGCTCTATCGTTTTTTTAATTTTTATATCATCATATTCAAGAATATAGCTATTGATGGTTTTCATATGCACATTATATCACATAATTATTTCTGATAAAATGGCAGGATAACCTAAAAATACATAATATAATCATCTATTTTTAAATTTTAGTCCCTAAAATACGCAGTTTTGATAGTCAACTGTTCGGATTTAATATTATTTTAATATTTTATTATGTATTATTTCATTAAATATTTTTTCTAGGAGTCTTTTTATGTTTAAGTATGCAAAAACAGCCGCGCTTATCTTAGTTTTGTCAAATTTTACTTTTGCTGCCAGTAGTGAAGCAGGAGCAAAATTTGAGCAGGTTGTGAAAAATGTCTATGAAATTTTAACAAGCGGCATAGTTGCCGGACTTGTAAGTCTTGTAGTATTTGCCATAGCCATAATGTTAATTCTTAAAATGGTTGAACCTGCAAAATGGTGGTTTATATCTGCTTTATGTGGTATTGCTTTAATTTATGGCGGAGTTGCTATTGCGAACGCATTAGTAGGGTAAAAAGTGATTACAATAAATAATATAAGAGAAATAACCAAAAAAGAAAAAATAAAGGGATTAAGTCGCAATGCATGGGCAATATCGGCCACATTTGCAGCAACTTTGTTTCCTCATATTATTTTTTACTCTATTTTGGTTTTTCTCTTTTCTCTGTCTGTTTTTTATGTGATAGAATTTTTTGACGAAGATTTTATTGATATATTTATTGCAAGAGTTCAAGCAAAGGCAAAAAATGAGTATTTTGGATAGAGTTGTAAATACATTTGCTAAAAATCTAAATACATTGGCAGACGATAATAACATATTGGGAATTTACAACGACCAAACATTAGTTACAAAAGATGCGAATTTTGTTATTGGTTATGAGCTTGCAGGAATAAGTCTTGCATCAATGATGCCTGATGAAGAAGAGGAAAAAGCTCAGTTGCGTAACATCTTTTTTTCAAAGATGGGTGATACTATAAATATCAATATATTTGTCAAAAGAAATTCTATCAAATTAAATCAAAATAAAGAGTTTCATATTCTCAATTGTTACTCTAAACCTATAATTGAAAAATGGGAAAAAAATTACAATGCTTTTGATGTTAATTATTATGTGATTTTATCAACAAGAGCAAAGACTTTTACAAATTATCTTGAGCAAAAAAGAGATAAAATTACAAAAGAACAAAGTGGTGTTGATAGTATTGATATAAGATATAAACAATTAGAAGAAGCAGGCATACAACTTAAATTGCAACTAGCTGATTTTAAACCAAAAATGATGTTGGCGCAAGAGCTTTTAAGCTTTTACGCAAGTTACTGCAATATGCAAGAAACAAAAGTACATGCAAAAGAGGGTTTATTATCTGATAGTTACATCAACAGCAATCTAACTTTCAAAAAAGACTACTTTATACATTTTAGAGACAGCGAAGACATATACAGCCGCTTTATAAGTGTTAAAGCATATGATACTGAAGAGATAAAATCAACACTAATGAATCAGATTTTATCTTGCGACTTTGATTTTGTAATTAATTTTAATATCAATACAATATCCAAAGGTTCTGCCAAATGGAAATTAGATCAGAAAATTAAAAATGTTTCTGAAATTGTTGTTGAAGAACTAATGTTTTTAAGAGAAGAGGTAATAACAGATAGAGAAACCATGTTGTATTTTAGTTTTTCAATTCTTGTCAGTGCCGCATCCAAACAGGAACTTGATAAAAATTGTGAAAAAATAAAATCTATATTGGTTACTTATGGACTTGTAAGCGTACAAGAGACAATAAATCAAAAGCCGCTTTATTTTAGTTTTTTTCCAAGCAGAGATAATCTCAATTCCAGAAAAAGAGTACAAACATCATCAGCAATATCTACAATTTGCACATTTGAAAAAGATATTATAGGCTTTACAAAAAATAGTTGGGGAGAAATGCCGGTTACCATATTAAAAAATATAAGCAACTCACCTTACTTTTTCAATTTTCATCTTACACCAGATGCAAATGCAAATGGGCACTGCTTAATAATAGGAAAAACAGGTACAGGCAAAACAACCTTGATGAGCTTTTTGATGATGTGCCTGACAAGATATGATATAAATATTTTTGCTCTTGACAAACTTAGAGGCATGCATAATTTTTGTACATATCTTGATGGGGAATATAATGATATTGACGAGCAGTTTAAATTAAATCCATTCAGTTTAGAAGGAAGCCGAGAAAACAGAGTTTTTCTACAAACCTTTTTAGAGATGATGGGCAGTATTGACAATAGAACAGAACATGAAGAACAGCAAGCGATAAGAGATACCGTTGAAAGTTTGTATTCAATAGGCAGCGATGTAAGATTTAAAGATTTTTATGATTCTCTTGTAAGGCAAGATGGGTTAAGAATTAGATTCCAACAATACTTGGATGGTTTTTTTGATAATGATGATGACGCGCTTAGTTTTCAAAATCAAATCAATATTTTGAATATGGATTCTGTTTTAAAAGATAAAGAGACAGCCTCGCTCATGGCATTTTATATTTTTCATAAAATACTCTACAATGCAAAAACGAAGAACAAGGGCACATTTGTTTTCGTGGATGAGATGAAAGATTATTTGAATAATGAAATAATGGCAAAACGGCTGCTTGAGACAATACTTGAAATAAGAAAACTTAATGGCGTAGTAACTCTTGGCGTACAAAATTTAGACTTTTTTGACGAAGTCGCAAATGCTAAAAGCTGGATTGATAATATGGCTCATTTTGTGATCTTTCCCACAAACAATACAGAGTCTTTGGAGAACCATATTGAGCTGTCGCCCAATGAACTTAGATTTTTAAAGAATACAGGTGCAAATGAAAGAAAGTTTTTATATAAAAACAACTTTACAAAAGAAAGTGTTATTTTAGATTTTAATCTCTCTAAAATAGGTAAATTTGTAAAGATATTTACCTCTGACAGCGCAAAAGTTGCTCGCATGAAAGAGCTTAAGAATACGCAGGTAAATTGGCGGGATATATATTTAGACGAATGAAAAATATTAATTTGATACAAGGAGACACAATGGCAACAGCTATGGAATATGATGTTTTAAGGGAGATAGTTTCTGATATAGATGGTATTTTTTTTAGGGTAGTTGAATATGATGATAACTTTGAATGTACTAATGAAGAGGCAAAAAAAGATAATGAAATAGTCAGAAGAATATGCCGCAATATTCTAAATAATGTTGAATATCAGTATATTGACTATGAGAATGTAAAAAATGAACTTGTAAGGATAAGAGACAAGTATAAAGACAGACCATATAGTAAGAAATTTGCAGAACGAACAGCAAAAGCCGATAAAGAGTTGGGCAGAGGTTAAATATGCAAAATAGCAATAATTTATCCTCTTTTGATAAAACTGAACTTTTGGAAGGTTTTGAACTTGCATGGCAAAAATTAATGGAACGCGCAAATGCAATTCCTCAAAACAATAAAACAGCCTTTGTTTTAGGCGGACAACCCGGAAGCGGCAAGTCAAGCTCTGCTGAAAAGATAAAACAGGAGTTTTTAGGAGGCAACTGCATATTTATATCAGGAGATGATTTCAGAAAATACCACCCTAAATATAAAGAGATAAATGAACAATTTCATTCTCAAATGCACGAATATACAAGCGAATTTGCAAGTAAAATGACAGAACTCTCAATAAGAAGAGCCGCAGAGAGAAACTATAACATTATCATAGAAGGAACATTCAGAACCACCAAAGCTCCTTTATATACATTAGAACAGCTTAAACAAAACGGCTACAAAACAGGTGTTGCAATAGTTGCCTGTCCGAAAGACTTAAGCTGGTTAAGCGCCATTGAGAGATACAAAAAAGAGAGAGAAACAGGCGGAGACGGAAGAGTGGTATCAAAAGAGGCTCATGATTATGTAGTATCTGTTTTAGGCGATAATGCACAGAGCGTGTATAACCAAAAAAATGTGTATGATGCATTTGTAGTATATAAAAGAGACAATAAAGGAGTAAGTCTTATATATAACAATAAAACAGATAAAGAGTTTAATAAAAAGATTATAGAGAATGTTTTAAACGACAAAAGTATATCAAAAGAACTTGCTGTTAAAAATCAAAAATCTGTCAATTTGAATTTTTCAAAAGGACTGGACAGATAAAGGAGATAAACAATGAAAAATGTTACATCAAAACAGATAGATGAGATGCTAAATTCTTTAGCCACAGATGATTGGGATGCAGGAGCCGAAATATTGGCTCAGGGACATCCGATTGTTTATTGTGAAGATGATACACCCAAAGGACATGTCTTGAAAGAGTATCCAAACGGTAGAATAGAACTTATTAAAGTTGATATGCATGGCAACGATGATGAAGTGGTT
>JAISOG010000011.1 GCA_031275795.1 Candidatus Endomicrobiellum incisitermitis | reverse complement strand
AGCTTAAGAGAGTTATACGCAAACATACCATATGATTTACATATAGGCAAAGAGAAATATTATCATTCATTGTTTTTAGTGACAATGAGCCTGATAGGATATGAAGTAGAAGGAGAAGTACATACAGATAAAGGAAGGATAGATGTGGTGATAAAGAAAGAAAACAATATTGTGGTAGTAGAGACAAAGTATGGAAAAGATAAACATATAAGTAAAATGTTAAAAGAAGCGATGGAACAAATAAGAGGAAATAAGTATTATGAAAAGTATATAAGCAGTAATCCAATACTTTTGGCAATAGTGTTTAGTGAAAACAAAGATATTACTTGTAGGTTTGAGAATATTTAGTAGAGAGGAATTTATAACTGTTTTTACTAATAGACTATAGCTTCACTAAAGAGAGCCTAAATGGGGTGGAAGTGATAGAGAAGACAAAGCTGCAGGATAAACATATAGTAATGACAAGTAAGTACTTATCAGATATAAAAGAGTTTGAAGAAAAGAGTGGTTTTTTGAAAATATGTCACAAAATGTATTTAAATGAGATTTCTTTTGAGATAATTTAATTGTTTTTAAAAATAAAAGTATTCCTGTTGTAAAGCTGTGTTTGTAAAAAGGAGAAGTTAAGATGAAAGTTTATCTTGATGGCGAGCTTGTAAAAAAAGAAGATGCAAAAATCTCAGTTTTTGATCATGGCTTATTATACGGAGACGGAATTTTTGAAGGTATAAGGGCGTACAATGATAGACTGTTTAGACTTAAAGAACATCTTGAAAGATTATGGGCATCTGCGAAAGCTATTAACTTAAGTATCTCTATAACACGAAAAGAAATGGAAAAAGCTATTATTAAAACTCTTTTAGCAAACAAACTTTCTGATGCCTATATTAGACTTATTGTTACAAGAGGTTGTGGTGATTTGGGACTGGATCCTAATAAGTGTACCAGTCCACCTTCTATAATTATAATAACTGATAATATTTCTTTGTATCCAAAAGAACTATATGAAAAAGGCATGGAAGTTGTCACAGTGTCTACAAGAAGGATGACACAAGATTCTTTAAGTCCAAATATAAAATCGTTAAATTATTTAAATAACATCCTGGCCAAAATACAAGCTACAAGAAATGGTGTTATGGAAGCTGTAATGCTAAATTCACAGGGATATGTTGCTGAGTGCATGGACAATAATATTTTTATTGTAAAAAATGATATTTTGTTAACACCTCCAGCCTCTGAAGGTGCGTTAATAGGAATTACTAGAGAAGCAATTATAGAGTTTGCAAAAAATAAGCTAAGAATTCCAGTAAAACAAGAGCGTATTAGCCTGTATGATGTTTATACAGCAGATGAATGTTTTTTAACAGGCACTGCTGCTGAAGTTGTGCCTATAGTAAGCGTGGACTCCAGGCAAATTGCAGATGCAAAGCCAGGTGCAATAACGGTGAAATTGATAAAAGAGTTTAAAAGCCTTGTTAGACTAACAGGCACGCCTATAAAGTAAATCTTTTAGTTTTTAACATTCCCTAATGATCAATATTAAGGGTATATAGAAATGGTTTTTTTTAAATATACAAAATATATAATTATTTCATTGATTGTTATTTCTATTGTTTATATTTTAAGAGAACCTTTATTTGCTCCTAGCATAAAAAAGTATTTATCGTCTAAAATAAAAGAAGAAGTAGACTTTAAGAATTTTCATATTTTGCCATTTTCTTTAACTGTTACTAATTTAAAAGTAGCAGATATTTTTTTAGCGGAAAAACTGTCTTTAAACTTTCAGCCCATCAAACTTATTTTTAATATTAATTGTCCGGTAAAAGCTATTACAAAAGTTAGAGTATCAACTCTAGAAGTTATGCTAAATCAAGAAGGTTCTACAATAAAAAGCAAGACTAACGATAAACGTTTGCAGGTTAATATAAATAGTTTTAACTTTGGTGTTTTTGTAGATAAAACTTTACTGAAAAACAATTATCACAATATAGATTTGCAAAATACATCTTTAACTTTTAACGAAGGTAACATTAATTTTCTTTCTTCTTTAGATATAAACGGACTGGGTTTTAATGTTAATTGCAAATTAAAACAGAAAAGCGATAAAGACTTTAATACTTTAACTACTATAATTTCAGAAAGCAAAATTTTTGCTGATATTGTTTTAGAAGGAACTTATGATTCAGATTGTAACTTTTGTCAAAATGTTAAAGTTAGAAAGTTAAAATATAAAGGGTTAAACTTCGATTCTTTTGAAGGTGTCATTTCTAAAAGTTCTGACCTTGCAACTCTAAATATGTCAGGAAGGTTTGGTAAGTTAAAATTAGATTTAAAAACTAAAGATGTTAACATAGAATCTTATCTATCTCTGTCAAAAATAAATGAAAATTTAACAGGGGATATTAATTTTAAAGCTAATATAAAAAACAATGTTGAAGATATTAATTTGGATGTTAAGAATTTATCTGTTTTTAATTTAGGAAATGCTAATTTTAATTTTGATATAACAAAAAATAAAAAAGGTACTTACAGTGGCTATTGTAAATATGGAGAAAACAAAAAAGTTGTTATTGTTTTTTCTAAAGATGGTAGTTATGAGAAAAAGATAATAGTAAACGATAAAGAGCTTGGCAATGTTAGTGGCAATATAAAGAAAGGGACGATTAAAGCTGCTATAAAAAATGTTGAATTATCAAATTTGCCATTAAGGTCTTTTTTTGGCAAAAAAATAGATGGTATAGTAAATTTGTATGGTCAACTTGACGAAATTGCAGGTCAGATTAATTTTTCTTTAGATGACTTTTCAAACAATAAAAAACTTAAAGGTATAATTACAAAAAACAATGATCTTTATGTGTTTAATTTTTACGACGCAAATGAAGCTCCTTTATTTAATGCTGTTGTGAAAAACAGGGAACTTCTTTCTTCAGATTTTAAGTTTGTAAAAATAGACAGTTTTAAAATACTTAGTATTTTTGGTTATAGTTCAGATAAATTTTCTGGTTTTGTCACAGGTCGTGTTAAATATCAAAAGGATACATTTTTAGATTTTAATTTAAAGACTTTTAATGGTTGTTTATATGGTAATAGTTTTAAAAAGTTTGATCTAAAAGGGAGTATAAACTCAGATGAAGTTAATATAGAACATTGTAGTATGGTTGATTACCTTAATAAAGAGTTAATTAATATAAAGGGTATTTTGGGTTTTAGTAAACAAAGTTTAGAATCTTTTCTTTTTGCAAATATCAAGAACTTCAAAATAGGTGTTGTAAATTTAACGTCTCAGGCAGAATTTAAAGGTGTTTTAGATGATAAAAAGATTATAAACGGGTTGTTAAAGATTTCTAATATTAATTTTTCTGGAGCTGATTTAGATGACATTTCTGTTGAAGTAAAAATGTCAAATAAAAAGGTGAAATTTTATAATTTAAAGTCAACTCAGGATGTAAAAGGTGATGGAGTTATAAATTTACAAGAAAAAAATTTACGTGTTGAGTTGGGATGTAAAAAGTTAGATGTTAAAGGTTTGTATAAAAATTTTTCTGGTTTTTTGACTTTTTTAGTAAATATTTCTGGCAGTTGGTCTAATCCTGAAATGGACATTTCTGTAGATGTGTCTAAGGGTAGATATTTTACTTTGCCATTTTCTTTACTATCTGAAATAAAACTAAAAAATAGAATTTTGATAGTAAACAAAGCAAAATTATTGTCTAATAGAACAAATGTTAGCTTAAGTGGAGATTATACAAATAATGGTAATATTGATGTAGAAATTAATAATTTAGATGAAAAAATTATTAATGCTTTTGTTGGTTTTAGGACTCCGTTAAACATTAATTTATCTGGTAAGGGTAACATTACTATAAGAGATGATAAACCAAACTATAAGCTGTTTTTACATTCAAAAACAGCTTATATAAAACAAGTAAAGTTAAACGATGTTAAATGTAATTTAGAGATTAAAGATGCAAATGTTTATCTCAGTAGTGCTAGTTGCAATATTTCTGATAGTCAAATAAAAGCAGATAGAGGTTTTTTTAATCTTAAAGATAAAAGTTATGGTCTAGATTTATTTTTGGTAAATGTTCGTGTAGGTTTTGTGGATTTTTTAGGAAGTATTAACCTTTTAGGAAAGATGGTAAAAATTGGAGAAAGTTATGAGTATAGAGGCAGTGCCAGTCTAAATAATTTTTGGACGAGTAAATATAAGTTAAATCCATTAAGTTTAAACTATTATATAAAAAATAAAACATTAAAAATAGATCAACAAGATGATAAAAATAATAGTTTAAAAATTTCTTCCTTGGTTGTATTTAGAGATGTTTTATCTGTTAGGAAATTAAACATTTTAAAAGGTGAAACTTTTTTTAATTTGTCTAGCGATATTTCAAAAGATTTCATAAACTTGGCAGTCAAAGGTATAAATCTAGATTCAAAGATCATAATGGATGTTTTTAATTTAGGAAGCTCGGTGTTGGGTAAAGCAAACGTAAATTTAAACTTGTTTGGAGATATAAAAAAACCTAAAGGTAATTTGCAAATAAATTCAAAAAATGGCGTTTTTATGGAAGTCCCATATGATAGCTTGGATCTAGCGCTTAATTTGGAAAATAATAGAGTTTATATAAATAAGGCTAATATTTTTAAACAAAATGAACTTCAAATATTTATAAATGGAGATTTTCCTTTTTATTTACAAAAAGATTTAATTGATAAACAAAGTCCTGTAAATATTTTTTATGAGATAAACGATTATAAATTGAATATTTTGAAGTATATGTCTTTAGAGTTTATTAAACCTTTTTCAGGTAAAATGTTTTTAAAAGGGTCTTTTACAGGGGATTTAGATAAAATTAACTCTAATGCGAAGCTTTCTATAAATGGAGCATCTTTAGAGTTAAAAGAGTATTTGAAAAAAGTTAAAAACATGTATGTTGGCATAACACTTGTTAATAACTTGCTTACCATTGATAACTTTAGTTTGAAGTCTGGTTCTGGCAAGCTTGATGTTTACGGAAATGTAAAGTTAAACAATTTTAATGTGGATTCTTTTGATATAAGGCTTGTTACGACCCCAAAAGGGATACCTGTGCGAATACCGCAATTGCCATTAACTAAGTTTATTGGTTCAGATTACTCTTTTGGCGAGCCTAGCTTTGATATAAGACTAATGGGGGATCTTTCAAATCCAAAAATTTCTGGGAAAGTAGTTTTAGAAAATACTAGATTTACTTATCCTGGTGATTCTGAAAGCAATAAAGAATCAATATTTCCAGATGGTACTTATTTTGATTTAGATTTTTTTACTGCAAAAAACACAAGATTTGAAAATTCTTATGTCTCTGCTTTGATTAGTGGGTCGTTACACTTAGAAGGGTATTCTAAAAATCTTAAAGCAAAGGGTATTATTGATACTTCCAATGGTACTATTGATTATTTAGGTATAATATTTAATATTTCAAATGCAAGATTAGAAATTATGAAAGATAAAAGTATATATTTAACACTTATGGGAGAAACTTCTGGGCCGGTAAAAGCTGGAGGATTACCTGATGTAATAAAGTTAATAGTAAATAAGACTAAACTTTCTGAGTTGTTTCAACCAGGTGTTGTTAAATTGGTTTCTAAAGATAACTCTAATATGGATTTTCAAAAGGCACTTGAAAAAGTTTCTGATTTAGATACAAAACAAAATATGCCATTAAAAGTTTCAGATAGTTTTAGACAACAAACAATCTATTTACTTAACCAGACGTTTACTACACCTTTTGCAAAAGCTATGCTTAGAAAAACAGGACTAATTGACAATTTTAAAGTTTCATATATAGACACTAAACCACAGGACGTAAGTGACAATAGTTCTAAAACAATGTTGGCAAATTTAATGCTAGGCACAAAGTATTCTTTAGAAAAAAACATTACAAATCGAGCTCTATTAGGTTATTCAATAACTTTTGATGAGCTTAATAAAAAAATAAATTTAAAACATTCTTTAGAAATGTGCTATAAACTTAGCGATAGTTTATATATAAGTGGTAATTATGGTTTAGACGATAAAGATGAAACTTATCAAGCAGATAAGAAGATTAACATTCAGTATCAAATAAGGTTTGGTCGTTCTTATAAAAAGAAAAATAAATGAATTTAGTTTGCTATAATTATAATGGTTAAATTTACAAGAATAGGTGATAAGATGCAAGATTTTGAACAATTTATAGGTTCCTTTTCTTTTGATAATAGGTTATGTGAAGTTGATATTATTGCTTCTATAGCACATACAAAAATGTTAGTAAAAGCAAAGATTATAAGCATAAGTGATGGCAATAAGATAATTTCTGGTTTAAATTCTATTTTAAAAGATTTGCAAGCTGGTTGGCTTTTACCCAAAGAAGAGGATATTCATTATGCGATTGAAAGAGAATTAATACACAGGATTGGTAAAGTTGGCGGTAAAATGCATACTGCAAGGAGTCGAAATGACCAAGTTGCCACAGATTTAAGAATATATATAAAACAAGAAATAGGCACAATAAAAGACATTATTAATAGTTTTCAAAAAGTGTTAATAAAAAAAGCAGAAGAAAATATAGATGTTGTAATGCCAGGCTTTACTCATTTGCAGCCTGCCCAACCCATTTTGGCAGCTCATCATCTTTTAGCGTATGTTTGGATGCTAGATAGAGATAAGCAAAGGTTATTAGACTGTTATAAAAGAACAAATATTTTACCTTTAGGCAGCGCTGCTTTAGCAGGCACATCATTTCCTATAGATAGGAGCTTTACAGCTAAGCTTCTTGGGTTTGATAGTGTTAGTGAAAATTCACTCGATGCTGTTTCTGATAGGGATTTTGCAATAGAATTTGTTTATTGTATGTCTATGATATCTTTACATTTAACTAGATTTTGTGAAGAGATAATTTTATGGATGAACCCAGAATTTGCATACATAAGTATTGATGATAAATTTACGTCAGGTTCTTCTATAATGCCACAAAAAAGAAATCCAGACTGTGCAGAAGTTATAAGAGGAAAATCAGGAAGAGTTTTTGGGGATTTATTAGCTCTCCTAACTATTGTTAAATCTCTTCCTTTAGCCTACAACAGAGATCTGCAAGAAGATAAACCTCCAGTTTTTGATGCTAGTGATAATATAAAAATGTCTTTAGAAGTTATGGTTGAAATGATAAAAACTTTAAAATTTATAAAAGAAAATACTTTAAAAAGTACAGAAAAAGGTTTTATAGCTGCGACTGAGCTTGCAGATTATCTTGCAAAGCAAGGTGTTCCATTTAGAACTGCTCATGGTATAGTAAAGGATATGCTCTTTTATTGTCAAAAAAATCATAAAACATTAAATGAACTTTCTTTAGAAGAGTATAATAGATTTTCTTCAATATTCAAACAAGACATTTGCGACTATTTAGATTCAAAAAATATTGCTAATATGAAAACTTCTTATGGAGCAACATCTAAAAAGTCTATTATTTTACAAATAAAAAATATTAAAGGAACTTTGAAATGAAAAAAATTACATTTTTGTTTATTTTATTTTTTATTGCAAAGCTTACTTTGTTTGCTGAAAATTATGAACGTGTTTTAACTGAAAGGGCAAGTATTGAGTCTGCATTTAGCATAAACCCAGACATGTTAGAGTATGCTCAAGATTTAGAGTATGCTAGGCAAAGAGTAAGAGAAGCTTACTCGCTATATTTCCCTGTTGTTGGTTTTAATTTAAATTTGTCAAGATTTAATAATTCTAAACCTATGATTATTTCTGAACAAAATTATCAAGTGCCAATCTACCTGCCAGGTGGTAAAAAAGATCTATATCATTCTACAAAGTTATCTGTTTGGCAAAGCTTATATGCAGGTGGTATTACACGGACAACTAATAAACTTGCTCATGTAAATTTGAACAAAGTTAAAAATGAAGAGAATATTATTAAATCAAAAATAATAAATAATATTAAGACAATATTTAATGAATGTTTATACCATAAAGCACTTATAAGTTTCTATGATATGAAATCTAAAATAGCAAACAATACACTTTTGAAAAACAAAAAGGATGTGGAAACCTTAAGATACAATCAAGAACTCTTAAGGTTGTTAAATGCAATAGGCTTGGACTTAAATACTATTACTTCAATATCAGGTAACCTGACCCCAAAGATAAAAAAAATTGATTTAGAAAAGTGTTTTCTCCTTGCATATCAGTTTAAGCCAGAGTTTAAAGCTACTCAAGAACAACAAACTTTAGATGATTTGATGCTTAATCTTTTAACTATGCAAAGGTATCCTAACATTTCTGTTGGTGCTGCTCAGGAGTGGTTAGGTGATAAAATAGTTGGGGATGATGCTAATTGGTACTGTACAGTTAATCTAAACATACCTCTTTTTGATGGAGGGGCTGTTTTTGCAAGGATAAAACAAGGGCAAATAAAGCATAGGGAATCTATTATAAAAAGAGCAAAACTAGAAAATGATATTAAGCTTGCAATTGCGCAAACATTCTTAGAATATAGCTTTTTTAGACAGCAAGCGATAAATGCCAAACTTTTAGAAAAGAATGGAAAATATAATGAAAGTGATATAGAGTTAATTCGTGATTTAAATAGAAGTTATTATAATCTTGAGCTTGCAGTAGGGGTAGAGCTTGACTCATATTAAAAAGCTTATCATCTCTTTTATAATTTGTTTATTTGCTACGGTATCCTTATTTTCTTTTGATGTTGATACAGCCTTTAATGAAGAAGACTTTTTAATAGATACTTTATGGCAAAAAATTGAAAAGTTAAGTTTGGGGAAAAGACCCAAGGTTGCTTTAGTTCTTGGAGGTGGCGGAGCCAGAGGCATTGCTCATATAGGTGTATTAAGAGCAATTTGTAAAGAACGTATACCTGTAGATTTGGTTATAGGTACAAGCGTAGGTTCTATAGTAGGTGCTTTTTACTGTGCGCAGGTTCCTTTTGAGAAAATGTACGATCTTGCAAAGCAAATAAATGTTGGTACATTTTCAGATATTAATTATATATCTCTGTTAGATATGCTCTTGACTGACAATCTTTTTTCAAATAAAAAACTTGAAAAGTATATAAATAATGTTATTGGAGATATAAGGTTTGATGAATTAAAAATTTCTCTTATTTGTGTTGCTACAGATTTAAATACAGGGGAAAGAATTTTGCTTAGGGAAGGCAGTGTTGCTTTTGCTGCAAGAGCAAGCTCTACAATACCTGGCATTTTTAAACCTGTAGAGTATATGCAACGTTACTTGGTAGACGGTGGATTAACGGAAAATGTACCTGTTAATGTAGCAAAAATTTTTGATTGTGATGTTATTATAGCGGTTGCTGTTGCTCCAGATATAACAAAAAATAATATTGATACTGCATTTGGAACATTAATGCAAACTATATATATTCAAGGTATGATGTTTGATCAGTATAATTTAGATGTGGCAGATATAGTAATACGTCCAAATGTTGGTTCTTTGTCGGTTTTAGATTTCAAAAATGCATATCCTTCTATAGATGAAGGTTTTGCTGCTACAAAAAAAGTAATAAAGAACATAAAAAAAATAATAATAGATAAGACTAAGGAGAAATATTTAATTGAATAAGTTAGGTACATCTTTTTTATTTCTTTTTGTGTTTTCATGTTTAACTTTTGCTTTTGAGAATCTTGTTGTGTCTTGTCCAGAAGAAGAACAAGTGGAGACTGTTATTAAAGATTGTAAAAACCAGAAAGAAAAAATAAAAAAGTTAGAAGATTTTGCACTAAAAAGTTACAATAATAATCAATATAATTTAGCCTTGTATGCTTATAATAAGCTACTATCTTTTAAAGGAAATAGTAAGAAAAAAGAATTCAGTTACTATATGGTATTGGGGGACATATATTGTTTTAATGATAATTATTTCCTTGGCATAGAAATGTATAAAAAAGCCCTATCCATATATAAAAAAAATGAAGAGATAAATATAAAAATAGCAAATCTATATTTAAGAAATAATCTATATGACCTTGCACAAGAATTTTTTAATGATGTGTTAAAAAATAATAAAAACTCTATTGATGCAAAAAAAGGTTTAGGTAATTTATTTTATTTACAAAATAGCTATCAGAAAGCTATTTTTTATTACGAACAATTAGGTTTTATTCATGTTGATAAGGATACAATATTGAAAATGGTGGACTCATATACTAATTTAAATGATATTAATAAGGCTATAAAAATCTTGGAAAAGTATGCGGAAAATAGTGAGTCTTTTGAAATATTACTTTTTTTAGGACAATTGTATATTGAAAATAATGAATATGTGAAAGCAAAAAAAGTGTTCTTAAACTTACATAAAAATCATAGTAATAATTTTAAAGTTTGTTTATATCTTGCTAATGTTTATGATTTGTTAGGTGAAACTTCGTTGTCAAAACATATGTTAGAACTTTCTTATAAAATAAATTCTTCTTATTGTACAACAGATATTTTACAAGCAAAAGTTGCATATAAACTAGGCCTTATTAGCGAAGCTAAAAAATATGCTTATAATGCATTAACTAAAGCAAAGACTGCTTTTTTAAGGAATCAAGCTCACAAGTGCTTAAATTTTTTACAAAACAAATAACTAACTGAGGCTCACTTATGAAAATGATAAATATATCTTTTTTTAGTTTTATTCGCAGTATCTATGATTGGACATTACATTGGGCTAAAACTAAAAATTCCAGTTTATGCTTGTTTTTTATAGCTTTTATAGAAGCTTCTTTTTTTTTAATACCTCCTGATGTGTTGTTAATACCATTGGTTATAGCTGAGCGTGAAAAGTGGTGGAAAAAGGCTTTGATATGTACTTTAGGTTCTGTCTTAGGCGCTTTTTTAGGGTACTTTATAGGGAAGGTTATTTATGATACTGTAGGTATTTTATTAATACATTTATATAATCTTGAAAATGTTATAGATATTGTAAAAGCTAAATATGATCAAAATGCTTTTTTGAGCATATTTGCTTGTGCATTTACACCAATTCCGTATAAAGCGATTACCATAACAGCTGGAATGTTTGATATTTCTTTGTATACTTTACTTTTTGCGTCGATTCTTGGGAGAGGTGGAAGATTTTTTATTGTTGCTTTTGGTTTAAAAATTTTTGGCAACAAAGTACAAAATACTATAGAAAAATACTTTAATATTTTATCGTTAGTTTTTCTGCTTTTACTTATAATAGGTTTTTTAGCTTTCAAGTATTTGTTTAACTAGTTAAAAATTTTTTTATTGTTTTGCTGTAACACATTTAATATTAAAACCAGGCTAGCAAATAACTAACCTGGTTTTGTGTTATAGCTTAACTTAGTTAATATTCTTCCAAATTTTTGAGGGATTCTAATATGAGCTATATTCAAATTTACCACAGAATTGGAGCAAACCGGGCAATAAAAGCCCTGCAAAAAGCAGTAGTAGAAAGCCAAATAGCCAAGAAGCCAAGAAGCCAAATACCGCAAAAGCGTCATAGAGCATTCAACGATTTGGTCTAGCATCACAACATTAGA
>JAISOG010000010.1 GCA_031275795.1 Candidatus Endomicrobiellum incisitermitis | reverse complement strand
AGCTTAAGAGAGTTATACGCAAACATACCATATGATTTACATATAGGCAAAGAGAAATATTATCATTCATTGTTTTTAGTGACAATGAGCCTGATAGGATATGAAGTAGAAGGAGAGGTACATACAGATAAAGGAAGGATAGATGTGGTGATAAAGAAAGAAAAGAGTATTGTGGTAGTAGAGACAAAATATGGAAAAGATAAACATATAAGTAAAATGTTAAAAGAAGCGATGGAACAAATAAGAGAAAATAAGTATTATGAGAAGTATATAAGCAGTAATCCAATACTTTTGGCAATAGTGTTTAGTGAAAACAAAGATATTGCTTGTAGGTTTGAGAATATATGAGCTTGTCAAAAAGAATGTGTAAAGTTCCTATTTTGTACTTTACACAATATTTTTCACATAAATCTTTTAGCGATTGTATTCATACTGGTAATTTCTTCATATTTCCCCTTTAACACTTTATATAATATAATTATATATATTTTTTATACATTTGTAAGTATGTTAAAAATAATGTACACTAAATAATATATCATAGATATAATAATGCTAATGTTTTCAAAGAGTTCTTGTCAATTTTATCTTCATTTGATTGTCGTTAAATATACCCAAAAACAAAAGGGAAGTTTTAATGTCAAATATAAGGAATTTTTGTATTATAGCGCATATAGATCATGGCAAAAGTACTCTTGCAGATAGATTGCTTGAATATACAGGTACAATATCTGACAGGGAGATGAAAGATCAAATTCTTGATGGTATGGAACTTGAAAGAGAAAGAGGTATAACCATAAAAGCTAAGGCTGTAAGAATGAATTATACAGATAAACATGGCAACCCATATATTCTTAATTTAATTGACACTCCTGGCCATGTTGATTTTACATATGAAGTTTCAAGAGCTTTAGCTGCATGCGAAGGTGCAATTCTGGTTATAGATGCTAGTCAAGGTGTTGAAGCGCAAACCCTTGCAAATACCATGTTAGCAAAAAATGCTAACCTTAAAATTATTCCTGTAATAAACAAAATAGATTTACCTACTGCAGATGTAGATAGTGCTTATGAACAAATAAAAGAAGGTTTAGATGTTAATACAGAGCCAATTCTTGCAAGTGCTAAGGAAGGTATAGGAATATCTGAAATTGTTGACTCTATCATTTCAAATGTTCCGGCGAGCAAAGTTGTAAGTGAAGAACCTTTGTCAGCATTAATCTTTGACTCTTTTTACGACTCTTACAGAGGTGTTATAGTTATAATAAGAGTTTTTGATGGGAAGATTAAAAAAGGCATGAAAATAAAGTTTATGGCTCAGAATGTGGACTATGAAGTGCTTGAAGTTGGATATATGAAGATAAAAATGATAGAAGCTGATGAGCTTACTTCTGGTGAAGTAGGTTATGTTGTAGCTGGTATAAAAGATATACATGACATAAAAATCGGCGATACTATTACAGAAAGTTTATGCCCTACAAGTCATCCTCATGAAGGTTATAAAGAAATCAATCCTTTTGTTTTTGCTGGCCTTTATCCAAACAGCACATCTGAGTATGACGATTTAAAAACGGCTTTAGAAAAATTAAAACTTTCAGATTCATCTTTAATTTATTTTCCAGAAACGTCAGTTGCGTTAGGTTTTGGTTTTAGGTGTGGTTTTTTAGGTTCTCTACATTTAGAAATAGTTAAGGAAAGGTTAGAAAGAGAATTTGATTTGAGTGTTTTAGTTACAGCCCCAAATGTTGTATATAAGATAAAAACAAAAGGTAAATTCATTACAGTGGACAACCCTTCAAAGTTTCCAAATAGTGCAGATATAGAGGAAATTTGGGAACCTTATGTAGAAGCTACAATAATTTGTCCGGTAGACTATTTAGGGTCTATGATGGACCTTTGTCAAAAAAGAAGAGGCAAACAAGTTTCAATGAAGTATATGAATGCGAAAATGGTATTACTTAAATATCACATGCCTTTAGCAGAAATTATTGTTGGATTTTATGATGCTTTAAAATCAGCTTCTAAAGGATATGCTTCTTTTGATTATAAGCATATAGATTCTAAAGAGGGCGATTTAGTTAAATTGGAGATAATGATTAACTCTGAAGTTGTTGATGCTTTTACAATTATAACTCATAAAGATAAAGTGCAAAGTTGTGCACACTATTTAACTGAAAAATTAAAAGGTATTATCCCTAGGCATATGTTTGAAGTACCTATACAGGCAAAAGTAAATAATAAAATAATTGCTAGAGAAACTATTTCTGCAATGCGTAAAGATGTGCTTGCAAAATGTTATGGTGGTGATATAACTAGAAAACGTAAACTTCTTGAAAAACAAAAAGAGGGAAAACGTAAAATGAGACAGTTTGGCAGAGTTGAAATTCCAGCAGAAGCTTTTGTTGCTGTGTTACAAATTAACAAGTAAAAGGTTTATATTATGGAACTTAAGTTGTTTCTTGCAGGATGTGTGCTTTTTGTGGTAGCAATAATAATGCAGGTGTTAAAAAAACGTTTTAAAACTGCTAAATCGCAAAATATATTTAAACAAGTTTACTCTTGGGTAGATACAGCTTGGACCGCTTTAATAATGGCCTCTTTTATAATGTTTTTCTTTATCCAAGCTTTTCAGATTCCGTCTGGCAGTATGAGAAACACTCTTTTAGAGGGTGATCATTTATTTGTCAACAAGTTTATTTATGGGTTTAAAGTTCCTTTTACTAGTAGTGGGAAACGTTACTTTGCTATAAAAAGCATAAAACCTGGCGACATAGTTGTTTTTCAGTGTCCTCCAGAAGCTTTAAATACATTAGAAAGAGAGCAAGGTATAAAAAAAGATTATATAAAAAGATGTGTTGCTGTTGGTGGAGATAAAGTTGAAATAAAAAATAAACAACTTTTTATAAATGATGTTGCACTTGATGAGCCTTATGTAACTTTAGATGATCCTAACATCTTAAAAGCTTTTAATTTGTTCTCTAACAGTAAAGATTATCAAAAGTCTTGGGAAAATGGTAAACTTGCTTCAGTTCCAGCAGTTTTTATAAGAGATAATTTTGGGCCTGTAACTGTGCCAAAAGGATACTATATGATGCTAGGGGATAATAGAGATTTTTCTTTTGATTCTCGCTTTTGGGGTCCACTACCTGACAAAGACATAAAAGGTAAAGCTTTGTTTTTATATTGGCCTATTAAAAGATGGAGGTTGATATGACTTTAATTTCATGGTTAATATTTGCTTTGGTACTTATTATTTGTGAAGTTTTAACATCGTCTGTTTTCTTTTTTGTTTGTATTGCTATAGGTTCTATTTTTGCAGGTTTTATAGCTTATTATTTTGCTGGCATGTTGTGGCTTCAGATATCTGTCTTTATACTAATATCTATTTTATCGTTATACACACTAAGGCCGATATTTAAAAGAATGATAAGTAAAACAAAAACTACTAAATCTAATGTTGACGCTTTAATTGACGCAGAGGCTGTTGTTAGAGAAGAAATAACATCTACAAAAGCTGGATCTGTTAAAATTTTTGGTGAAGTTTGGAGAGCAAAATCTGACACTGATATTAAGATTGGAGAAATTGTAAAAGTAAAAAGTGTTGAAGGTACTTCTTTAATAGTAAAAAAATAGAGGAAGGGGGGAATTTAAATGATTATATCTGGTGGATTTACATTTTTTGTTTTAATTATAATTGCATTTGTTTTTATTTTTATAGCAAGTTCAATCAAGATAATAAGACAATATGAAAAAGGTTTAGTAGAAACTTTAGGAAAGTACACTGGCACAAAAAGTTCTGGACTTAATATTATTATCCCTATATTCCAAAGAATGCTTAGAGTAGACATGAGAGAACGTGTAATAGATGTGCCTCCTCAAAGCGTTATTACAAAAGATAATGTTTCTGTTGTTGTAGACGCTATCATTTACTTTCAAGTTACAGACCCAGTAAAAGTGGTTTATAATATTGAAAACTTTGCACTTGCTGCATTAAAACTTGCCCAAACAAATTTAAGAAATGTTATTGGTGATATGGAGCTAGATAGTACTCTTACATCAAGAGAAAAAATAAACACTCAGTTAAGAGAAGTTATGGACGAGGCTACAGATAAATGGGGAGTAAAAGTTACAAGAGTTGAAATACAAAAAATAGATCCACCTAGAGATATTACAGACGCTATGTCAAAACAGATGAAAGCTGAAAGAGAAAAAAGAGCAAATATTTTAGAAGCAGAAGGGCTAAGACAAGCAGCAATTTTAAAAGCTGAAGGTGCAAAACAAGCAGTTATACTTGATGCAGAAGCTGTGAAAGAAAAACAAGTTTTAGAGGCTACAGGTCAAGCTGAAGCTATAAGAAAAGTTGCAGAAGCAGAAAAATACAAAATAGAAGTTGTTTATAATGCTATACACGAAGGAAAACCTACAAACGATCTTATTGCCATAAAGTATCTTGAGGCTCTTAGTAATATAGCAGATGGACAAGCAACAAAAGTGTTTTTGCCTTTAGAGACATCAGGTGTTACAGCTTCAATTGGTGGCATAGCTGAACTTTTTAAGGAAGGATCTAACATTAAAGAAAAAAAGTAGTTTTAAATTGATTATATTTAGTTGTTTATAAGAAAGTAAAAGAATGTTATTTTTCTTTTACTTTCTTATTTTTATGGTTTGAAATAGAGAAATATATTGAATGGCAGCTCTATTTTTTATAAAATCTCTATCAAGGTATAAGGTATAATGTGCAATACAATTTAGTGAGAGTTGCTGCTTATGAATTCTAGAAGAGAATCTAGAGAATGTTCTTTAAAAATGTTGTACATTTTTGATACTTGCAATATTCCTGTTGAAACTGTTTTAGATTCTTTTAGTCAGAATTTGCCAACAGTTACAGTATATAGAGACTTTGCAGAGAGATTGTTTAGAGGTGTTTGTCAAAGAATGGAAGAAATAGATTGTTTAATAAAAAAATATGCTAAAAATTGGAACTTAGAAAGAATGGCTGCAGTAGACCGTAACCTCATAAGGCTTGCAGTTTATGAGATTTTAGATACTCCAGAAACTCCAATTAGTGTTATTTTAGACGAAGCTGTAGAAATTTCTAAAAAATATTCTGCAAAAGATTCTAGTAAATTTGTTAACGGTATTCTTGATAAACTTAAGACTGTGCGAGATTAAACTTAATTATGAAAGATATTTTAAAACGCATCACTTACTTAAGAGAAGAAATAGGGCGTCATAATGATCTTTATTATAATGAAAATAATCCTGAAATTTCAGATACTGAGTATGATCTTCTTGTAAAAGAGCTTGAACACCTTGAGAATGAAAACCCTCTTTTTGTTTTAAAAAATTCTCCAACAAAAAAAGTTTCTGGTTTTGCTTCGTCTACTTTTTCTCAAGTAAAACATAAAGTGCCTATGCTTTCTTTAGATAATACTTATTCTAAAGAAGAAATTTCTAAATGGTATGATCGGGTCGTAAAAAAACTTTCAAACGATAAAAGGGAATTTGTTATAGAACCAAAAATAGATGGGTTAAGTGCCACCTTGACTTATGTTGATGGAGTTTTAAAAGTTGGAGCAACACGTGGAGACGGACATGTTGGTGAAGATATAACAGAAAACATAAAAACTATTAAAGATATTCCTCTTAGACTTAGAATAGAAAATCCTCCTACTTTATTTGAAGTTAGAGGCGAAGTCTATATTAATAAAACAGACTTTGAGAATTTAAATAAAATAATTTTAGAAAACGGTGAACAAAAATTTGCAAACCCAAGGAATGCTGCTTCGGGTTCTTTAAGACAAAAAAATCCTTATGTTACTTCTTTGAGAAAGTTGCGTTTTTTTGCCCATTCTTTTGGAGAAATAAAAGGGAAAAATTTTAATAATCAAACTGAATTTTTAAAGTTTTGTAAAGAATGTGGTTTTTGTTTGCAAGATGATTTAAAACAAACTAGTTCCTTAGATGAAATTTTTCAATATATAGACACAATGTTAAATAAAAGAGATTTGTTTAATTATGAGATTGACGGACTTGTAATAAAAGTTGACAGTTTTTTAGATCAAAAAGAGTTAGGATACACAAACAAAAGCCCTCGTTGGGCCATAGCTTTTAAATTTCCTGCAAAACAAGCCACTACAAAGTTAGATAAGATTCGTGTGCAGGTAGGACGTACTGGAATAATTACTCCTTCGGCAATTTTAGACCCAGTGGGTTTAGCAGGGGTTACTATATCGCATGCCACTTTACACAATTTTGCAGAAATTGAACGTCTTAACGTAAATGAAGGTGATATTGTTTTAGTAGAGAGAGCTGGTGATGTTATTCCAAAGATAGTTAAAGTTGTAAGAAAAAATAGTAAAGGGTTTTTTAAAGCCCCCAAAAAATGTCCTTCATGTGCTAGCGATATTGTTAAAGAAAATGAAGAAGAAGTAGCATATAGATGTATAAATCCAGACTGTCCTGCTCAATTTAGGCGACATTTAATACATTTTGTAAGTAGAGATGCTATGGATATAGAAGGTTTTGGTATATCTTTGATAGACCAGCTGCTTAAGGAAGGGAAAATACACACAATTTCAGATATTTATCATTTAACTTATGAGGATTTTATAAATCTTAAATTATTTAAAGAAAAAAAAGCTAATAATATTGTACAATCAATACTATCAAGCAAAAGTCGTCCATTAAGTAAACTTATATTTGCATTAGGTATAAGGCATGTTGGAGAAAAAACTTCTGAAATTATTGCAGAAAGGTTTAATAATATAGATACAATATTTAACGCCAGTTTAGAAGACTTTAAAAAAGTTCCAGAAATAGGGGAAGTTTTAGCAGTATCATTAAATAACTTTTTTAAAAATCCAAGTGTTTGTCGAGTCATAGATGCATTAAAAGTAGTTGGTGTAAATATGGTAGAGCCTAATCAAGAAAAGGTAGGTTCTGTTTTTAATAATAAAATTTTTGTTTTGACAGGCGAACTTAAAAACTATACAAGGGAAAATGCTAGCGAAATTATAAAATCTTTAGGTGGAAAAGTTTTGTCTTCTCTAAGCAAAAAAACAGACTTTATACTTGCAGGAGAAAATGTTGGCTCAAAACTACAAAAAGCAAAAGAATTAAATATAAAAGTTATTGATGAAGTAAAATTTGAGAAACTGATAAAAGGACAAAATGCTATTTTATAAGGATATTATTAGACGTATTAAACGTTATAAAATAAATGCATATTTATGGAAGAGTAGCTTAGCTTTTATAATCTTTACTATATTTTTTAGTTCTGTTATTTTTGGTAGTCAAATTACAGATTTAACTAATGTAACAAAGTACCATGCTGCAGGTTATAAAGGCAAAGGTGTTAAATGTGTAATTATTGATAGTGACTGGACTGGGTGGAGTAGATTAAAAGATCAAGGTATAGTTAAAAGTGAGCATGCTTTTTACTCGATTGAGCAGGGGACTCTATTGGCAGATGATTATTCAGCATCTGGGCATGCTGCTAGTATGATACGAGATTTTCACGAGATGGCACCTGAAGCAGAAATTTATTTGTACAATGATGCTAACTTCCAACTGGATGATCTTAATATTGTTTTGGATTATTTTAGAAGAGAAGGCATTTCTTTGGTTTCTGATTCTCTAAATACTGAAAATTGTACCGACTATATATACTACAGATCTTTTTTAACAGGAAATGATGGTTTAAGTTTGCTGCTTGATAAGCTAGGCAGCTCAGTGACAGTCTGTGCGATAGCTGGTAATTATGCTAATAGCACATCTTTTTTCCATTTAGTAAAAGATCCTGGATCCAATAATATGTTATTTCCCAATGGAACACAAAATTTAGATATTGAAGTATTACCCACTATCAGTACATTACCATTTAATATAGTAATTACAAGATCAGGCTCTCAAAGAGCTTCAAATTATCAGCATGTACTCACTAACACAAGCAGAACACCACACGTTGAACTTGCAAATGTTGGTAGCACAGTAGCATGTTGTAGCATTAATGTTGCAAGAGCCCAAGTCAACCCTGGAGATATTTTAAGATTAAATATTGTTAGAAATGCAGATACAGTTAATGAGTTGGATATTATTATAGGGGATTTTGATCCAGACCCAAAAAAAGCCCCAAAATGGTTTAAACTACAAAATCCTGCAGAAATGAATAAAGCGTCAAGTATTGCTTTTCCTGGAGCATCTAAGAGAGCTATTACAACAGGAGCAATATTAGTTTCTGATTATAATAAAAGAGATGTTATATCAAGTATAAGCGGTTGGGGACCTATACCTCAAGATGTTGATGTAACAGGAAGCATAGTGCCATACACAATTAAGCCTGAACTTTGCGCTCCAAGTGAGGACGGAGCAACGTCTCCAACAGCGCCATGTGTTGCAGGAGCATTAGCAGTGCTAGCAAGTGCTGGACTTTGCGATTTAAGCAAGCCGGAAGAAACTAAAAAATATTTGTTAGCTAACCATGTTGTAAACATACAGCCATCCCCTAATAACACTTTTGGGTATGGGCGACTTTTTTTAGACGCTAAAACAGATTGGCCACCACCAACGCTGCCAATAGATCCAGAAGGTAAGGATGTTTTAGTATATCCTAACCCTGTATCTTTAAGTAATTCTAATGGGTTAAGGGTAGCAAACATTCCTTTAACTGTAACTGAGCTAGATGCTAGAATATATAATATAATGGGCGAGTTCGTAAAAAGTTTTAGTATTTTAGAGTTAGCAGATGATATAAATAAAAAGGTGCTTAGATGGGATTTAAGAAATGAGAATGGAGATAAAGTAGCTCCCGGTGTTTATTTTATAACTATAAAAACAGATTCTACTAAAATCCAAATTAAAAAATTTGCCATTCAAAAATAAAAGTGTTATTAGATGAAAGAAAAAATAGAAATCATTTATGAAGATGAAAATGTTATAGCTGTAAGTAAAGCGTCCGGCATATATACAATTGCACGTCATGATCAAGATAAAACAAAAACAGTTTTATATATTTTAAGCAAGCAAATTGGGAAAAAGTTAATTCCTATACATATACTTGATGTTGGAGCCAGCGGAGTTTTAGTTTTTGCAAAGAATGCAAACGCTTATGAATATATAAGATCTCAATTTGAGAATAAAACAGTTGTTAGGAAATATATAGCTTTATTGTCAGGTTTTGTGCAGGAGGATGAAAGTAAAATTAATAAGCCTATATTAATTTCAGGTGATGATGTTTCTATAGATGTAACTGGAAAAGAAGCAATTACAAAATTTAAAGTTTTAGAACGTTTTAAAAGTTACACTTTAGTTGAAGCTTTGCCTGTTACAAGTATGAAGTGTCAACTAAGAGCACACTTTTGGAGTATTGGTAACCCTCTTGCTATAGACGCTGAATTTGGTGTTAACGAACCTATATTGTTATCTTTGCTAAAACGTAAATATAAACATAAAAAAGGGCAACAAGAGCGCCCTCTTATTTCTAGATTAACGCTACATTTAGAGTCTTTAACTTTGAAAGTTCCGAATATAAGTTGGGAAAAAATTTTTATAAGTTCTTTACCAAAAGATTTTGAAATTACTTTAAATAAGTTAGAAAAATATGGAAGATAATTTTTAAATTTGTGGAGTCTAGCATATGTCTAGTAAAGTTTATTTTCTCCCATGGGATAGACGAAATGAACTGTACAATTTTTTAAAAGTAGCTAGAATTTTTAGTCATGTAAAAGCAAGGAACTTTGTTGCTATAAAAATACATTTTGGTGAGGAAAATAATAAAGGTCATATTGATCCAAAATATGTTTTGCCGATTGTGAAAATTATTAGAGAAAAAGCTGCATATCCTTTTTTAACAGATGCAAGCACAATTTATGTAGGTAAAAGATCTGACGCTTACCATCATCACCTTATAGCTAATAAACACGGATTTACAATTGACGCTTGTGGTTGTCCAATAATAATTGCAGACGGTTTAAGAGGAACTGCACAAGTGCAAGTACAAGTGAACTTAAAACATTTTAAAACTGTTGAAATAGCTCAAGAAATATATAATGCAGACAGCTTTATATTTATGAACCATTTTAAAGGGCACGAGATAACAGGGTTTGGCGGAGCTCTAAAAAATGTAGGTATGGGATGTGGCAGCAAAGCCGGCAAATATGCTATGCACCATTTCTCAAAACCCACAATAAATCAAAAATATTGTATAGGGTGCAGAAACTGTGTTAAGCATTGTTATCAAAAAGCTTTAACTCTTGTAAACAAAAAAGTTGTTATGGACAGACAAAAGTGTGCTGGTTGTGGGCAGTGTATAGTAAACTGTGCGTTTAAAGTGTTTGTGTTAAAATGGAATGAAGAACCTCAAGGAGTTCAAGAAAAAATAGTTGAGTACGCAGCAGGTGTTTTAAAAGGTAAAGAAGGGTCCCATGTAAACTTTTTAAATCATATAAGCAAATATTGTGATTGTTTTTCTGTGCCTAAAAATAATCCGTTAATGGCCGATGTTGGCATTGTAGCAGGATTTGACCCAGTAGCAGTAGACCAAGCAAGTTATGATTTGGTAAATGAAGCTTACGGTAAAAACTTTTTTAAAGAACTTTATCCTCAACTAGATCCTACTATACAATTACAATATGCCCAAGATTTAGGGTTGGGGTCTAGGAAGTACACTTTAATAAATTGTTGATGGTATATAGATGACTATAACAATTAAAAGAATAGAAAAAGTTCAATTTAAAAAAAACATATTTAAGTTATATTTTGATAATGGTAACACTTTAACAGTTTTAGCAGACACTGTAGTTAAATTTCATCTAAAGCCTGACATTAGTGTTTCAGAAAGTGAGTATGATAAGTTAGTGTCTTACGATAAGTCAAATAGAGCTATGCTTGAGGGACTAGATTTGATTTCAAAAAAGGCTTATAGTGAAAAATCTCTTAAAGAGAAACTTGCTCAAAAAGGTTATGATACAGACGTTTCTAACAAAGTTCTTTTAAGGTTAAAAGAGTTGGACTATATAAACGACAAAAATTATGCTAAAAATTATGCGTCGTATTTGTATAAAAAAGGTAAAGGCACACTTTTAATAAATGCTGAGCTTGCAAAACAAGGACTTGATAAGGATTTAATTAAAGAAACTTTAGAAGGTATAAAAGAAGAAAATGAACCTTTTAAAATTATTTTAAAAATGTTAGAAACTAAACTTCACGCTAAATTTAAAAATTTTGATGGAAAAGATAAAAATGAGACAAGGAAAATAATTTCTTTTTTTTTAAGAAAAGGGTTTGCTTTTGAAGATATTTCAAAAGCAATTCATATTATAGTTAATCGCGATAATTCTTGAGATTAGTTAATAAGCAATAAAATTTTATGAAGTGAAAAAGAAAAGGAGTTTTTTATATGCCAACAGCTTTAGTAAGTGTGTCTTGCAAAACTGGTGTTGTGGAACTTGTAAGGGAATTAAAAGAGATTGGTTGGGACGTTGTTTCTAGTGGTGGGACTGCAAAAACTTTAAGAGAAAATTCTATAGAATGTAAAGAGATATCAGATGTTACAGGCTTTCCTGAAATTTTAGATGGTAGAGTTAAAACTTTAAATCCAAAAATTCATGGTGGTATTTTGGCTATCAGAAACAATAGAGAACATTTAAGTCAATTGAGAAAATATGGTATAGATACAATAGATATGGTTGTGGTAAATTTGTACCCTTTTGAGTCTACAATAAACACAATAGAAAAGCCACAAGATAAAAATATAAGTCAAGAAGTTATAGAAAATATAGATATAGGTGGCGTAGCTCTTTTACGAGCTGCTGCTAAAAACTATAAAGATGTTTTAGTTGTTTGTGACCAAAATGATTATAGTTTAGTTTTAGACAGTTTAAAAAACAGCTTGCCATTAAATGACTTAAGGTTAACTTTAGCTGCTAAAGCTTTTAGGCATACGGCATATTATGACTCGCTGATTTCTACTTATTTAACATACGAAAAATTCCCAGACCAAGTTGCCATACCGTTAAAAAAAATTTCAGGTTTAAGATATGGTGAGAATCCTCATCAATGTGCAGTACTATATTCACATGGAACTGAAAAAAACAAGCCTGTTGTAATATCTGCAAAGCAACTTCATGGTAAAGAGTTATCTTATAACAACTACTTAGATTTAGAATCTGCTTGGTCTTTAGTGCACGAGTTTGAAAAACCTGCTTGCGCAATTATAAAACACAATAATCCGTGCGGTTGTGCTGAAAGTGAAAATTTGCAAGAATCTTATTTAAAGGCATTGTCTTGTGAGCCGCTGAGTGTTTTTGGTGGCATAATTGCTTTTAATGGACCTGTTGACTATAAACTTGCACAAGAAATAAGCAAACTGTTTGTTGAGTGCGTTATTTCTTGTGATTATTCTAAAGAAGCTTTAGATATTTTAATGCAGAAAAAAAATATTAGGCTTCTTAAGCAAGATATACCTTACAAAAAAGAAAATGATGTTGTAGAATATAAAACAGTATCTAGTGGGATGTTAGTTCAAGATAGAGATGATAGTATTTTATCTGAAATAAAGGTTGTAACAAAAAGAATTCCTACACAAGAAGAAAGTAACTCTTTAAAATTTGCTTGGAAAGTTGCAAAGCATGTGAAATCAAATGCTATTGTTTTGGTAAGAGGTCTGCAAACTGTTGGTATAGGTGCAGGGCAAATGAGTCGCATAGATTCTTTAAAAATTGCCATTGAAAAGATGAAAGATGTAAAACATGGTTTAGATGAAAACAAAAACCCTTTGGTGCTTGCTTCGGACGCTTTTTTCCCGTTTCCAGATGTGGTTGAAGAGTCTTTTAAAGCTAGAGTTACTGCAATAGTGCAGCCAGGAGGTTCTATAAAGGATAATGATTCAATAAAAGCTGCAGACGACACAAATATGGCAATGATACAAACAGGAATGCGTCATTTTAAACATTGATTTATAAATTAAATAAGAGGGATTTGTTTATGAAAAAGACTGTACTTGTTTTTACTTTTCTTATTTTACTTGTAGTTGTTTCTTTTGCAGACACAAAACCTAAAAAGAAAGAACAAGCTGATGTCTTTTCAAATGTTTCAGAAACATATGAAGGTACAGGCAGACCTTATGCTTTAGATTATTATTGGGATTTTCCATATGGGCCTGTATACGAACAAGCTGCAGAAGAGGGATATGGTGAGACTTACTACACTTATGACCGTTTTTATGGTTCTGAAGATAGAAGAAAAAGGTCTTATGGGCAATTAAATAAGATGATGTTGTTAGAACAAAAGAAAACTCAATCTAAACTTGCTCAAAAGGAAATTTCAAAAGTAAAAGTTTTACAAGCAAAATTTTATAAACAGTACACTCCAGACACATTGCCTATTTCTATAGCAGAAATCACTGTAGAGAATAATTCCCAGACGCCTATAATAACTGTTTTTTGTAGAGGTAGACTTGTTGCTTATAAAACGGGTAATGTGCTATTTGATGGTACTTTTAAATACGATATGCCAAAAGAACTTACTGTTGGGTCTAAAGAAACTTATGAGATTGATTTAAATAGTTTTGGTCAGTGGTCAAAGGTTAGGGTTCCAGACTTAACAAAGTTTGAGGTTGACATTGTAGGTATAGAAACAAGTGAGGGAAAAGTTTTGGTATCTGAGTTTTCTAAAGAAGATAAAGAAAAATTACAAAAGTTGAGAAAAAGGTACATATATTAAAATTTTTGTTGTATAAATTAAAAAAAAGGAAAAAAGATTTGCAAAGCTTAGATGTAGCAAAACTAGCAAAAAAAAGAATATCTGTTGGAGACGTTATATCTTTTAAAAAAGAAATTAAGTTGTATGGCCTTAATACCGTTTGTCAAAGTACTAAATGTCCAAATATAGGTGAATGTTTTAAAAATAAAATAGCAACATTTTTAATACTTGGTAAAAACTGTACTAGAAAGTGTAGTTTTTGTTCAGTCCAAAAACATAAGCCAGAACATTTAAATGAAAAAGAATCTATAGAAATAGCAAAATTAATTAAAAAAATGGGCCTTTCTTATAGTGTTATAACATCTGTAACTAGGGATGACTTACCTGACGGTGGAGCGTCTTATTTTGTAAAAACTATTTTTGAAATAAAAAAAATAGTTCCACAAACAAAAGTTGAAGTGTTAGTGCCAGATTTTTTAGGTAATATTAGTTCTGTAGATATGATATTGAATGCAAAGCCAGATGTTTTTGCTCATAATTTAGAAACAGTTTCTGGTTTATACGATAAAGTTCGTATAGGTGCAGACTATATGCGTTCTTTAAATATTTTAAAGCATGCTAAATCTTTTTCTTTTCAAGTTAAAACAGGCATTATGGTTGGTTTAGGCGAAAGTAAAGAACAACTTTTTAAAACTATTGAAGACATAAAAAATGCAAATATAGATACATTGACAATAGGACAGTATCTTTCACCAACAAAAGATCATTACCCTATAATAAAAGAATACACTGATGAAGAGTTTAAACGTATAGAAGATTTTGCTGTTTCTATAGGGATAAAACAAGCAATAGTTGGTAGATATGTACGGAGTTCTTATTTGTCGGAAAAATATTTTAAAAAATTTAATTAATGTTGTAACCCGAGTTTATCCTTTAAAAAAATAGGGACGGTCGTTGCTAAGTATGCTGGATAGGTCTAGTTTAGTATCTTATCTACGTTACTAGAGCAATCGCAACAAACATTTAATCAAATTAGCTAACTTGCAAAATGATAAGACAAGAACGACTTATATGTATTTTGCTTCAGACAAGGCTAATTTGAAATATTAAATGTTTATTGCTCATAAAACGCTCTTTGAGGTAACTCCGTTAAGATACTAAACTAGACCAATCCAGCGTTGACACTAGGAATATTAATATTGGTCCCATACTCATTTACAACGCTACTACTAATATTAACAGTATTATTATCCATATTGATATGACACGTCCCAGATATAGGATTACTTGCATTATCCTTTGGATCAAGACTTAAATACGCTCCATAAACATAATTAACACTAAACGTGCTGTGATTAATTGTTTGGCCTGCTACACTTTACACTTGGGGAGGGACGATGATACTGAGAACGAGGAGGGATAATTATGTACAAAAGTATGGTATAATATTTTTATGAGCAATTATAAAATTCTACTTGTTAGTCTGTTACTTTTTACATGCCATAATTTAAAAGCTCAAGAAGAAAACACAACCATAAACGAACAAAATGTTACAGCTCAGACAGACCTAACTATATCCTCAAGTACTGTAGAAGACTCAATCATATCTAAAGCAGTAAAAGCTTTACAAGAAGCTGCTAATGATTCCAAAACGAAATCTAAAATTATTTTAGCGCAAGTTTATTATCAAAAATCTTATAATGCGTTTAAAGATAACAATCTTGAACGCGCAAAGAAAAACTTTAATTTGTTTTTAGACACCTTAAAATCTGCAGATATTGACCCTGCTTTATATTTTTTTATTTTCGACAATTTAAATGAAATATTAAAACAATTAAATACTATATACTCTTCTACTGCAACTACTATAACGTCAATCACTAAAGATTACTCAATTGCTATGTCTTCTGAAGATAATTCTCTTGTAGAAAAGTATATTGCTATATATTCCTCTAAACCTGCAAAAGAAAGGATACAACTTGCTTTTGAACGTAGTGGAGCATACAAAGATATTATCTTGAAAACTTTAAGAGAAATGAATTTGCCAGAAGAGCTGTTATATTTACCTATAGTTGAAAGTTTATACAATATTAACACTGTATCCCGCGCAGGAGCAGTAGGACTTTGGCAAATTATGGCGCATAGAGGGAGAGCCCTTGGATTGCAAATCAACTATTGGATAGATGAAAGAAAAGACCCAGAAAAATCTACAAAAGCTGCGTGTTTATACTTAAAACAACTATATCTTATGCTAAATGACTGGCACTTAGCGCTAGCTGCATATAATAGAGGTGAGTATGGACTTATTAGAGATATGAGATTTTCTAACGCTTCAAATATTTCTGAGATGATTAATAGAAATGCTATACCAAAAGAAACACAAAACTATGTGCCTCAATTTATAGCCGCTGCAACAATCGCTAAAGATTTAAAGTTATACGGTTTTAGCGATCTTAAATATGCTCCTCCTTTAAAATATGATGTGTATTATACTGACAAAGTTATAGATTTAAAAATTGTTGCAAGTTGCGCAAATACAACATTAGAAGAAATAAAAAAATTAAACCCTGCACTACAAGCTTGGAGTACACCTTTAGGGTATTCAAACTTTGCACTAAAAATACCTTATGGTAGCAAAGATCTATTCTTAGAAAATCTTTCTAAAGTTAAAGATTTAAATCCTTCTCCAGGGTTTGTAAAACATAAAGTTGTAAAAGGTGAATATTTAGAAAAAATTGCATCTAAATACAAAACTTCGCCAAAAGAAATTTATAAAAACAATCCAACCTTATTAAAACACAAATATTTAAAACCTGGACAAACTCTTATAATTAGGCCTGGAAGAAAATATTTTAAATAATCTGCATTCTAATATAATTATACTGAGAAAATTTTAATCAAATGGATATAAAAATGAATATAGAAAAAATGGATGAGTTTTTTACAAAGCGCGTTAAGATCTATGACGAATACATGTTAAATGTTGTTGGTTGTCGCCAAGGTTATAAAAAAATGGCAACACTCATTCCACCCCATACAAAAAATTTACTTGACTTAGGATGTGGCACAGGATTAGAACTTGACGAAATTTTTAAAGTTTATCCTGATATAAATGTTACAGGAATAGATTTAACACAGGCAATGCTAAACGAACTTAAAAGGAAATATTCTAATAAAAATTTAGACTTAATCTGCGGAAATTATTTTAATATTGATTTCGGTAAAAGAATTTTTGATGTTACCATTTCATTTGAAACACCACATCATTTTAAGCATCAACAAAAATTAACAATTTATAAAAAAATTTATGAATCGCTTATCTCAAACGGAGTTTATATAGAGTGCGACTATTTTGCTATAAATCAATTAGAAGAAAATTTTAATTTTATACAACGTGATCAATTTTACACTAAAAACAATATTCAAGAATATCAGTTATATCATTATGACACGCCATTAACAACAGAAAACGAAATTGCTCTTCTTATAAAAGCTGGTTTTAGAAATGTAAAAAAAGTTTGGCAAATAGGACAAACTGCTATTATTGTAGCTAAAAATATATAGTCTTACAGGCCTATTTTTCTAAATTAACTACAGCTATTTCGCTTGTGTTAAAAAGCCTCATGGGTGGGCCCCAAATTCTAGTACCTGAAGTTATGTACATAGTGGAACCATTATTAAAATATAGTCCATAATAATATTTCATAAAATATTTCCTAACTATTGTTATAGGTGGAATTTGGCCAGCGTGAGTGTGCCCTGAAAGCTGTATTATGTTAATACCCATACTAGAAGAGTAATCAAAAGATTCTGGACGATGACTTAAAAACAGTACTGGATAATTTTTATCTATATTAGATAAAACTTTAGCAATATTTTCATAGTTTTTATAATCTGTATCATTAATTCCAGAAATATTTATAATTTTATCTACTAAAATATTTTCATTTTCTAAAACCTTAATACCAAGCTTTGCAAACATGTCTAAATAAGATTGTATTCCTGTATAGTATTCATGGTTTCCTGTTACAGCAAATATTCCATATTTAGCTTTTAATTTTTGAAAGCCAAAATCAAGATACTTATCATTTTTATTAATGTTTATATCTATAACATCTCCTGTAATAACTATTACGTCAGGATTTAGAGAAACAATTTTATCAAAAATTTTATTTATAATTTTTGGAGATGTATACTTATTAATGTGAATATCTGAAAGCAAAACTATTTTTAAAGACTCTACAGGTAAAGTAGGTACTTTTATTTTTATAGTTTTAACATTTAATATAAAAATAAAATTTATCAAAGACACAAGACAAGCTACAATACTTAAGACGGATGTCACCATTGTTGAATAATATCTAAATTTTTTAACCTTAAATATTATGCAATTTAAAAAATTTATAATATCATTTATAATAAAAAAAGTAACCATTATTTGCCCAACACCCATACACATAAAACCAAACGGAGCAATATAATAAATTAAAGGAATAGTATACTTATTATTAATAAAAAATAGAACACTTAAAGTAGCAATAAACACTAACAAACTATATAAATATCTTTTGTAGGGATATCTTATGTTCAATCCAAAATTTATACGCCAAGCAATATAAATAAAACTTAAGCAGTATATACTTAGCGCTATAACAATAACAAAAAACATCAACCCCCCTTAAGGCGTGCTATAAGAGTTTGTCTTGCGTCAAGCAAAAATTTTGTAGCTATATCAGAAAGATAGTCTGGGTAAGACCATGGAAGTTTTATATAACCATTTTTTTTATATATAGTTGTAACTTCTCCATAAATACCTTTGTCTAAATAAATTCTATGACTATAATCTTTTGTTGTAGCAAGAATAACGTTTGCCGGAGTAATATATCCAGGATCTATATTTATTTGCCTTTTAGAATTTATTGCAAATGAATCCTCTAGAGAGTTTGTAAAAACTTTTATACTAGCAAGTTGTGAGGATAAAATTAATTTTTCAAAAGAAATCCATAAACGTTTTAAATTTTCTCCCATTTCTGAATTATAATAAGTTGAAAAGTCAAAAGGCATAATACTACTAGTGAAATCTATTTTTCCAAATTTGTTTTCTAAAATAGAAAATGCATCTTGTTTTATTTTTTCATCTGAAAAAAGTATTCCACAAAATAATTTTACTTTTTTTGAAGTTCCGATAATTCCCACTTTGTCCTCGATTGATATATTTTTAAGTTTACCATAAAACATTAAATTTGTAAAATATAATTTATATAAATTTATAATCAAAGGAGTTATCGTGAAAAAATATTTTATTGTGTTTTTATTTTTAGCTTCTTTTATGTTTTTAATTAAGCCCTGTTTTGCTAACTTAATTGAAAATACAGATTATTTTGTAGATTTTCAAGAACAAACAACAAACATGGCAGCAATTTTACATATAAATTTTATAAGCGTTTTCCCAGATGTTGACCAAGCTGAAGAAATAGTAAAACAACAATTAAAGAAGTATGGCAATTTAATTACACAAAATGGCCATTTTATCTCTACTATAAAAGCAGAAAAACGTTACAAAAATATTATTGGTTCTGCTTGGTATGTAAACGAACTAGACCCGGCAAATCCTATAAAAATTAAATTTCAAAAAGATCTTGGTGCATACGTTTGGATTGGAAAAACAAAAACAATTGTCACTTTTCCAAAATACATGATTTTTTTAAAGAAAAATTTAAAAACACACGCTAAATAAAAATTTACTCATCTCTCATAGCGCAAAATTCTCCACACATAGTACATACATCTTCTTGCCGCGGTGGCAACTTCGCTCTTTCTTTTGCAAATTTTTCTGGGTCCAAACAAAACTCTTTTTGCTTTTCCCAGTTTCTTGCTTTACGCCATTTAGACATTTCGTTATCACGTTCCTTTGCACCTTTAACACCTTTAACAATATCTGCAGCATGTCCTGCTATTTTTGCAGAAATCACACCTTCCTGGACATCGCAAACGTCAGGAAGTCTTAAATGTTCAGCAGGAGTAACATAACAAATAAAATCAACACCATAAGAAGCAGCTAAGGCTCCACCTATTGCCGATGTTATATGGTCATACCCCGGCGCTATGTCTGTAACTAAAGGCCCTAAAAAATATAAAGGAGCATTATGTCCCATCCTCTTTGCAAGGGTAACATTTGCTTCTATTTGGTTTAAAGGTACATGTCCTGGACCTTCTATCATAGATTGGACCCCAGCTTGTCTTGCTTTTAAAACAAGGTCTCCTAAAACTGAAAGCTCTGCAATTTGAGGTCCATCTGAAGCATCATATATGCATCCAGGTCTAAACCCGTCACCTAAACTTAATGTAATGTCATACTTTTTTGCAATTGTTAAAAGTCTATCATACTGCTCGTAGAGAGGGTTTTCTTTACCAGTTGCATTAATACACTTGACTAAGAAAGAGCCTCCTCTACTTACCACTCCTGCTAAACGTCCTTGTCTATTAAGTATTTCTACAGCAGCTTTGTTAATGCCACAATGAACTGTAATAAAATCTACACCTTGTTCTGCTTGCTCTTCTATAACATCAAATAAAAGCTCTCCATCCAGTTGAGATATTTTTTTACCCTTTGCAACTGTTCTACAAGCTGCTTCATAAATAGGAACAGTGCCTATTTGAACAGACGAAGCCGCAAGAATTTCTTTTCTTATTTGAGTTAAGTTACCACCTGTAGACAAATCCATCACTGCATCTGCTCCGGCTTTAACTGCAACATCAAGCTTTGCAAGTTCTTCTTTAATATCTATATGGTCTGGTGAAGTGCCAATATTAGCATTAATTTTGGTTTTTAGTCCTGTACCAATGCCGGCAATTTCCTTAAAATTTCTATTAATATTTTTAGGTATAACAATACTACCTGCTGCAATACCTTCTCTAACAAACTCTTCACTTAAATCTTCTACTTGAGCAACTTTCTTTACTAAATCATTTTCTTGTTTTTTTTGTGCAGCTTCAATTAATGTCATTTTATCTTCCTTTTTTTGTGACATAGCCCACACAACATAAGTTATGGCGGCTTCTACCACTAAATTACCCTTCACTTTGAGCGTAGTCGTAGGACTTATCTGTGTTGTGTTTCGTACAATTTGTGCAAATCTGAAAAAAACTTTTTCGTTTCATTCTCATCGAAGAATCCGATTCCTTTGTACATTTTTGGCAAAATTAGCGACTTGATTTTTTCATTGCCATTTTCAGCAGAGAAGACTGTTATTGATAAAACTTTCTTTTCATCTTTTTTGATATCGTATACGCACTTGCCAATTATTCCATATCCTACTGCTGGTGTGAATCCTTCGGAATCTGCTATTTTTTTATCCAGTCCAGCTTGACTCAGTATCGTGTAGTTAGAAACATACGAATAAAAATAAATCTTTCCATTACCATCAAATATTGGATTGGAGAGCCATGAGTCACAGCCTCTATCGCCGAGTTGTACAGATTTATGTATTACTAACTTTTCATTATTGACAGAGTATAAATGTAGACTGGAGAAAACACCACTACCACCAGGCCGTTGGGTTGTTACAACAATGCCCATCCCGTTGTAATTCCCAAGATATTGGCAGATGATTTCCCCACTACTAAAATTACTGCTTTTGTAATGGCTCTCAAATGAGTTATTGAAAACATTTATTTTGGATTCCACCGTGTAATCTTTCTGTATCTCCTTAAGTTGTTCTGTGACATCAATTTCTTTGCACATGTCACTTGAACTGCTGGCAGAAGATGTGCTTTGTAATAGACTCGAAAAATAAACTGCCTCGATCTTTTTGCATAAACTAAATGAAGTTGCAGCATCTTCGTTGGATTTCTTCAAGCTACAGCAACCAGAAAGAAAAAGCAGAACTACAGTGATATAAATGCTCTCACTTAACATACGCCAGCTGTCCACATTTGAAACACAGTATAATTGACCTCCTTCAAAAATAACCAAACACGATCCACACTAATATTGATTTTTTACTACAAACTTAGCAATCGCCGTTACCGAATACACATAAATGTATTTTGATAACTTGATCTGCATGATCAGTAAGGAAACTTAGCTCGACTCATCAAAGAATGCCTCTAATACCGCAAGATGTAGCTTGTGGAGCGGTGCCCTCCAGTCTTACTTTTTATTATTTTAACACCAAGAAAAATATCTCCACATTTTGTATTTAAAAATGCACAAACAGTTTCATAAACACTGGTTACTATTTTATTATAACATTCCTTAAATTTTCTATTTATACTTTTATAAGGTGAAAGTATTTTTATTGTTTCTTTATTCATTTAAAAGTTTTCCGCTTAGTATAACTTGCTACAAAAAAATCTTTATATTTCAAATAAACTTCTTTCTCTATTATATAACTTTCGTATCTTTGTCTTTTAAATTCTGGTGAAAATTCAGGGTAAAAATTTTTTGAATATTCTTCTAAAACTCTCAAAGATTCTTGCGCTCTTTTAAAGTTAGCAACAACTATAGAATGTAAATCTTTTTTTGAAGTTTCAGACATTTGTCTACCTGAATCGCCAAAAGAATTCCTTTCTTTTATAATTGTATCATAAACATTTCTTAAAATTCTGTCTGTATTGTGGCGAATTGCGCGAACTTTTTTATAAAATTTTTCATCGTTTAAAACAAACCTTAAACTATCTTCTACAACTCTTAATCCTTCTCGGCAACGGTTTAAATTAGCGTCAATAATCCTCAAAACAACTTTTTGGTCAGAAATGTTTAGAGAATTTATACAAGAAGAAAAAGATAGATTTGTTTTTTGATTGTTAAATTTGTTACCAACTTTATTTTTATGTTTTTTTATAAGCATATCTTTCTACTATTAGATTTATTAAATTTGTAGTTGACTTACCTTTTATAAAAGGAAATCTGTACACTTTTTTTACGTATTCTCTGCCAACAATTTCTGACAACTTATAATCACCGCCCTTAACTAGAATGTCTGGACGAAGTTCTCTTAAAATTTCTAAGGGAGTTTGTTCTCCAAAAACAACAACATAGTCTACAGGCTTTAAAGTAAGTATCAGTTTAGCTCTATCATTTTGGTTTACTAATGGTCTTTTAGGACCTTTAAGACAACTTAACGATTTATCTGAATTTATTGCAACTATTAAAACATCGCCTAAACTTTTAGCTTTATTAAAAAGACTAATATGGCCCAAATGTAATAAGTCAAAACATCCATTTGTAAAAACTATTTTTTTACCTTCTTTTTGAAGCTTTAAAACTTCTTGCTTCATTTCTCTTCTTGTTAATGCTCTTTTAATATTTTGTAAATTCTTCATGTCTTTATTACCATTTTAAAATTGGATTTCTTGCTGCTTCAACTTCGTTTAACCTTTTAACAGGAGTATTAACCGGGGCATCTTTTACTTTTTGAGGGCATTTATTAGATTCTTCTAATATAATTTTAATAAGTACTTCAATAAATTTGTCTAACGTTTCTTTAGATTCTGTCTCTGTTGGCTCTATCATTATTGCTTCTTCTACAATAGCAGGAAAATATACAGTTGGAGCATAATAGCCATAATCTAAAAGTCTTTTAGCAACATCTAATGTTCTTACACTATTTTTCAAAACAGATTTTGGTGAAAGTACAAATTCGTGCATGCATTTTCCTCCTGCAGGCACATCAATTATATTTTTTAACTTCGCAAGCATATAATTTGCATTTAATACTGCTTGTTCTGACACATTTTTTAAACCAACACTTCCTAATGATTTTATATAAACATATGCCTTTAAAAGGACAGAAAAATTCCCAAAAAAAGATTTAATTTTGCCAATACTTTTTGATTTTTTATAATTTAAAATATATTTTGACTTTTTAAGTTCTACTCTTGGAACTGGCAAAAAAGGTTCCAAAAAAGCTTTTACGCCAATAGGGCCTGCGCCTGGACCACCACCACCATGAGGCGTAGAAAATGTTTTATGTAAATTTATATGCATAACGTCAAAACCCATATCGCCTGGCCTTATTATTCCCATAACAGCATTAAGGTTTGCTCCATCGTAATACAAAAGACTTCCATTGTCGTGAACTATTTTTGAAATTTCTAGTACTGATTTTTCAAATACCCCTAAAGTGTTAGGAACTGTAAGCATAACAGCTGCAACTTCTGGCGTTAAAATTTCTTTTAATTTTTCTATAGACAAACTACCGTCAAGTTCAGACTTGAAAGGAATAATGTCAAAACCAGCAAGCGCTGCAGATGCAGGGTTTGTCCCGTGAGCAGAGTCAGGAATAATTATTCTGGTTCTTTTTTGTTTTATAGATTTAAAATATTTTGAAATCACTAAAAGGCCTGTAAATTCTCCATGAGATCCAGCTGCAGGTTGTACTGAAAAGTAATCTAATCCAGAAATTTCACATAAATCTTTTTCCAGTTTATAAATTATTTCTAAAATACCTTGCATAGTCTCTTGTGCTTGATAAGGATGAATAGCATTAAACTCGTTAAACTTTGCAATACGTTCATTGATTAAAGGATTGTATTTCATAGTACATGAACCAAGCGGATAAAATGTTGTACTTAAAGCATAGTTTTGCCTTGAAAGGTTTATAAAATGTCTAAGCAAGTCACTTTCAGCAATATTTGGAAGACCTAAATAAGAATTTCTTTTTAAGTTTTCTGTGATTTGATAATCATATTCTACATCTAAATTTACACTATAAGCGGGTTTACATTGGCTAGACATCTCATTTAATAATTTTTCCATTTGTGTTCCTTCTACATTAAAAACAAAAATTTTATTTTTATATTTTTGCAAGGAGCTCTACTAATTTGTCTATCTCTTTTTTGGTTCTCTGTTCTGTTACACAAAACAATAAACAGTTTGCTAAGTTCTCATTAAAGCTAGATAAATCTAACGGACCTAAAATATTATTTTTCAATAAAACTTTGTTTATCTTTTTTATATTTTTTTGAGTTTCTATTACAAACTCGTTAAAAAAAGTTTTGTTTTCAAACTTTACTTTAAAACCCTCTAAAGACTTAATTTTGTTAAACGCATATCTAGCTTTTGAGATGTTCGTTTTAGCAAGGTTAACAAAACCTTCGGCTCCCCAACCAGCTAAAAACACGCAACCTGCTAAAGCATTTAAAGACGCGTTTGTACATATGTTAGATGTAGCTTTTTCTCTTCTTATATGCTGTTCTCTAGACTGTAAAGTTAAAACAAAACCTCTTTTATGATCTTTGTCTGTAGTTTGACCTACAATTCTGCCCGGTATTTTCCATTCTAAAGATTTTTTTACAGCCATAAAACCAAAAGTCGACCCACCTACAGCCATTGGAGAACCTAAAACTTGTCCTTCTCCAACAGCAATGTCTGCATTATATTCTCCAGGAGCTTGAAAAAGTCCAAGAGATAAAGGGTTAACTACAGCAATAAATAAAGCTTTTTTAGATTTTGTAGAAGTAGACAACATTTGCATATCTTCAATTATACCTAAATAGTTTGGAGACTGCATTACAACAGCTGCAGTGTTGTCATCTATATTAGCCTCTAAAACAGTTCTCTCTATTGCACCATTGGGTCCTTGAGGTAAAACAACTAGTTCTGCTTTAGAGTTTTCCAAATAAGTTTTAACTGTTTGTATATATTCTGGATGAAGCAAAGAAGAAATTAATATTTTGTTTTTTCCACTTATTCTTAAAGCTAAAAGAACAGCCTCTGCTACTGATGTAGAGCCGTCATATAAAGATGCATTTGCAACATCTAAGCCCGTTAAAGTACAAATTAAACTTTGATACTCAAAAATAGCTTGTAGCGTACCTTGACTTGCTTCTGCCTGATATGGAGTATAAGCCGTTAAAAATTCCGACCTGCCAATAACTTCCCAAACTAAAGAAGGTATATAATGATCGTAAATTCCTGCGCCTCTAAAAGTGGTAAAAATTTTATTTTTTAAAGCAATCCCCTTAAAAGAATCCAAAAGTTCTTGTTCTGTTTGTCCATTAGAAATGTTTAACTCTTTAACTATTAAATCTTTAGGGATATCACTAAAAAGCTCATCTATACTTGTAACACCTATAGAATCTAACATCTGTTTCTTTGCTTTGTAATTTTGTTGTGTATAGTCCATAGTACCTATTTTAAACTATTGTTTGATATGCTTGCGCATCTAATAAACTATTGAGTTCTGTCTTGTCTGATAGTTCAATCGTAAACAAGTAACCTTGCTCATATGGTGATTGGTTTACAAGTTCAGGGTTAGATAAAACATTATCATTTACAGCAACAACTTTACCGCTAACAGGAGCATATATATCAAAAGCAGATTTGACAGATTCTATCACTGCAACTGGAGAATCTTTTTTTACAGTTCTACCAATTTCTGGAAGTTCAACATGAACAATATCTGTTATTTCGTGTTGAGCAAAATCTGTTATACCAACTATAGCTTTATTGTCCTCTACTCTTATCCATTCATGCGTTTTTGTATACTTTAAATTTTGTGGTATGTTCATTATTGTTCCTTTTAACAAATTATTTTTTACAAATAAAATCTTACACTTACATTTGGAATATCATCTACATCACTTGAAAATCTGGTAAAGTTGTTACATAAAGTTAACCTTAATCCACACTCTGATGAAAGAGATAAATTATCTAAAACAAACCACTCTACACCAAGCCCTCCAATTAAAGTTACATCTTGCTTAGAAGCCTTGCCTGAATGTACTCCTATTGTAGACGACGCATATACATTCAACTTTTTATATGTTTTAATTATTCTTAACGCTTTTACACCAGCAGCATAGGCATTACCAAACCCACCACTATAATCACCACTAACTGTTCTAAAACTAAAAAAACCTTCAAGCCCAATTATATCTGTTAAATAATACCTTGCAGCTAAGGCTGTATTTTTTATCCATGTAGTATTTGTACCTATTGCAAGCTTGCCTTTAAAACTATTAGCTCTTCCTTCCTGAGCAAAAACACAAACATTTAGTAAAAATATAAAAATAATGGACAAAACCACTTTTTTCATTAACTTTTCCTCTCTTGTTTATTTTATTTCATTAATTCTATTTTGAGCTTTTTCTGCCTCTAAAGTTGCAGGGAAATTGATCAAAATTTCGTTAAACGTTTTTACTGCCTCATCTTTAGAACCTGAAAGAAGATAATATTCAGCTAAGTTTAAATAAACATCCTTTATTAAAAAATGACTAGGATACTTATCTATAAACTCCTTTGAAGCGTTTATAGCATTAAAGTAATCTTGTTTTGTATCAAAGACATAAATTATTCTAACTTGAGCTAAAGGTTTTATTTTTTCAGGTTTTGCATCTTTTACAGTATCATTTAGAAGTTTTAATGCCTCTTCATATGCACCTATTTGAGTAAATATGTCTGCCTTTAAAAGTCTTGCTTGGTATGCTGCAGGCATTTTAGTGTAGTTAGCTATTGTTTCATCTAATAGTTCTACCCCCTGTTTTTGGTTTCCTTGAGAAAAAGCAACATAAGCTGAAGCTAGTTTTGTAGAAGCTACATTGTTTTGGTGATGTTTGAAACATACAACAACAATAATTGTAACAACAACTGCTAAACCAATGCCTATAGATGTAAAAAATTTAATCCTTTTATACTCTTTTTGTTTTTTTAACAGTTTTGAGATCATTGTTTTTAAGTTAACTTTCATTTTATTTGATCCTCTTTATTATTATTTATTTCTCTATAGAACTTATTATGAAAGACTTCTGTGCAGTAAATAATTTTAACGTGAAAATTATAACAAAGCATTACTTTAGAGTCAATTAAAACTGCATTTATACTTAAATATCTGACTTGACTGACTTTAAGAAAAGTAAGATTTTACCAATATAAATTGTTAGTTTGTGAGCTAAATGCAGAGATCTTAGTTTAGAATCTTATCGGAGTTACCTCAAAGAGCGGTTTATGAGCAACAAACATTTAATATTGCAAAAGGGGTCTCTCTAAAAACCCTAATGCCTATAATTGCTGTGAATTTTTTGACAATGCAAGGCAAAAACACAGGGTTTATCGTGTCATAAACACAAGTTTTTTAACGCAGCAGTGTCAAAAAAGGCATAGTAAGGATATGCACTAAGGTTTTTAGACAGACCCCATGTTTGAAGCTAAATACATATAAGTCTTTCTTGTCTTATTATTTTGCGAGTTTGCTAATTTGATTAAATGTTTGTTGCGATTGCTCTAGTAACGTAGATAAGATTCTAAACTAGGTCAAACTAAGCGGACCGAACCGTCGGAGTAACAAAAGATTAGGGTCAAGTACAACAATTGTTAAATATAAAATTGGGCACAATCAGGAATAAACGCAGATTGAATTAATTCAATTTCATTATTATATATTGCTATTATGTCAAAACGTATATCGCTTTTGATATTGTTTTTCTTTATGTAGACAATAGCAGACTTAATAATTTTTTGTTGTTTAGCAAATGTTACAGCTTCTTGTGGAGTGCCAGCATATAAAGACTTTCTATATTTTACCTCTATAAAAACTAGTGTATCTTTATCTTTTGCAACTATGTCTATTTCGCCAAACTTGGTAGCAAAGTTTGTTGTTAAAATTTTATACTTGAGTTTCTTTATGTACGATAACGCTTCTTTTTCTTTATCAAAACCTACATCTCTTGCTATTGGTTTTAAAAACACAAAATTTATCCTATAGTCTTTAGTTGGCTTATATTAGATATCGGCGCAAAAGATTTTCTATGTATTGGACAAATACCATATCCTTTTATAGCCTCAATATGCTTTTTAGTACCATAACCTTTGTGTTTCTCAAACCCGTATAAAGGATATTCTTTTGCATACTTATCCATTAAAGTGTCTCTTGTAACTTTTGCAAGTATTGAAGCAGCTGCAATAGCAGCGCTTTTTGCATCTCCCCCAACAATTGTTTCTTGAGTAATATCTAAACCTTTTACTTTACAATTACCATCTATTAAACAAATGTCTGGTTTTTTTTCTAATTGTAAAATACTATTTTTCATTGCAAGAAGCGTAGCTTGCAAAATATTTATTTTGTCTATTGTGTTGCTGTCTACAACAGAGATAGCATAAAATAAAGCTTTTTCTTTTATTATTTTAAAAAGGATTTCTCTTTTTTTTGATGATAATTTTTTTGAATCGTTTAAATTGTCAATTATGCAGTTTTTGGGGAGAACAACAGCTGAAGCTACTACAGGGCCTGCTAAAGGACCACGCCCAGCCTCATCAACACCAGCAATGAGCTTACCTTTATCATAAAAAACTCTATCAAAAGCAAATAGATCCATCTATTTTTTAGTTGCTAGAAGATACTTGAGCTGACTTTGCTTTATTAGTACTTGCAACTCTTCTTGAAGAATCTTCAGAAATTCTTGCAGCTTTACCTGAAAGATCTCTTAAATAATACAGTTTTGCTCTGCGCACTTTCCCGTATCTTACAACTTCAATTTTTTCAATGTGAGGAGAATTTATAGGAAAAATCACTTCCACGCCTACACCAAAAGAAATTTTCCTCAATGTAAAAGTTTCTGAAAGACCACTACCCTTCCTGCGTATTACTATGCCTTCAATAACCTGGACTCTTTCATTTGAACCTTCAACTACTTTAAAGTATACTTTTACCTGATCGCCAGGTCTAAAAGATACTCCTAAATCTTTTTTTTGCGCTGATTGGACATATTCTAATAATGACATTGTTACCATTCTCCTAATTTAATAAACAAAAAAGATAATACCTTTACGTTATTTCATAACAACTTCCATGCATGCCTGAAATTAACTCCCCTAATTATTCTGTCGAAGCTCACTTAAAAATATCTGGACCGACTTCTCTTACAGTAGGACTTGTGCCATCATTATGGTAAATCATACCCAAAAAACCATCATTATGAACCACAGATCCTTGACGAATTAGAACTTTTACTTGATTATCACTATAAGTTAAATAAACACCTTTGCCTTCCTCACCACTCTTACGATCAAATACTACCCCTTTGTTCCCTCTGCCAGATCTAATTGGTTCTCTAATCGTAAAAAGACAGCTTGGTGGTATATGTATTCTACACTCACCATCTGCAGTATAATATTTTTTAAAATCATCAAATTTTGACACAGTCACTTCGCTAGGAATAGAGCCCGTCGGTACGGATTCCGCAATTAACGGTTTATTACTTATACCATAAGATTCAACAATATCGTCATCACAACAACAACATCCAAAAAACCCCCTACCCGCATATGATTCTAAATTGAAAAACATTACAAATAAAAATGATAGCATTAATACTTTTTTCATATATTTTCCTCCAAATAATCAGTTATTTTTTTCTTTACTCGTACAAAGCAATCCCAACAAATCCGGACGCCGTTTTTTTGTGCGTTCGTATGCTTCTTTTTTTCGCCATAGATCAATCTTTTTATGATCTCCAGACAACAAAACATCAGGCACTTTATATCCTTTAAATACAGCCGGCCTTGTATAATGCGGGTAATCTAGAATCCCGTTATAAAACGAATCATTTTTAACTGAAGATTCTTCTTTTACCACTCCAGGAAGCAGCCTTGCAACACTGTCTACTACCACCATGGCAGGAATTTCGCCACCTGTAAGAACATAATCACCTATAGATATTTCTTCATCAACATAGTTACTAATACGTTCATCTATGCCTTCATAATGTCCGCAAACAAAAACTAAATGTTTAAACTTTGAAATTTTTTTTATGATTTTATTATTTAAAGTTTTACCTTGTGGTGACATGTAAATAACATAAGGTTTAGAATAATAATTCTTATAAAGATTGTTCTTTTTTTTTACACCTACACTCTTTATAGCATCATATAAAGGTTCTGGCTTTAAAACCATTCCTACCCCTCCACCAAATGGCTTATCGTCAACTTTTTTATGTTTATCTTTAGAAAAAGACCTTATATCTGTAACTTTTATCTGTAAAATACCATTTTTTACTGCTCTTACTATCAAGCTTTCCGTAAAAGGTCCTTGAAACATTTTTGGAAATATTGTAAGAATATCAATCTTCATACACAAAATAACCGCTATACTCAAAAGTATCATCAGCCGATTTTACTTGACCGTAAATATCATCATACTCTTTGGGCAAAACTACAAAAACTTTTTTTCTTGAAATATTTACTTCTTTTATTACATTTTTCAAAGCAGGAATCAAAACTTCTTCATTATAATACTTAACAACCCAGATATCATTACTACCAGTAGCTATAACATCAGAAAGAACTCCTAGTCTATATCCATTTTGATTAAAAACCTCAAAACCTAATATATCGGAGATCTTCCATTTTAAATCACTTTTTTTAAAATCCATTTACTTTTTACTCTACTACTTCAACAGTTGCTCTCTTGTCAAGCTTTGCAGAAGCCGAATTTACAATAACTCTTATTGCCTTAATAATCCGTCCCTCTTTACCAATAATCTTACCTCTATCTCCAGCTGCAACTTTAAGTTCTAAAACAGTAGCTTTTTCTCCAGCAACCTCTTTAACCTCAACTTGATTAGAATCATCAACTAAAGCCTTCGCAATAAGAAGTACTAAATCTCTCATAAATCCTCCTGTTTTAAAGAACCTCAACAATTTATACCTCAACAATTTATCTATTTTCTATTGTTTGCTTCTTCTTTATTAATACAGCAACAGTTTCAGAAGCCTTTGCACCTATACTTAACCAATAATTAACTCTATCCATATTAACATTACACTTACTATCTTTAGCTATCGGATCATATTGACCTAAAATTTCAATAGGTTGACCATCCCGTTTTGTTCTTTGGTCAATAGCTACAATTTTATAATAAGGTCTTTTTGGTTTGCCATTTCTTTGCAAACGTAAACGCACTGCCATCTTAAATACCCCCATAAATACCATCACATAACATAACAACTATAACACATTTACACAATTTGTGCAAGTGCACATTTTAAAACAGCGACGGAGGGGGAGAGATTCGAACTCTCGGTACGGACTTACGTCCGTACACCGGTTTAGCAAACCAGCGCACTAGACCAACTATGCGACCCCTCCATACTTTAAAATTTTTAGAAATTATACTAAAAAATATTACACGTTGCAATAAATTTACAATTATTTGTACAATATGTTTATTCCTTGTCAAAAAGAGGCTAAGATGAACTTAATTGATGGTAAAAAGATATCTTATGAAAAAAGAATTGAAATTGAAAAAAGAATCGAAAAAATTAAACAACAAACTAGTAAAGTTCCAGGATTAGCAACAATTCTAGTTGGAAACAATCCTGCAAGTCAAGTATACATTAAATCTAAAATTAAAGCCTGTAAAGATGTTGGTATTAAATCTTTTCATCATACTTTGCATGAAAACACATCTATAGAAAACATTATTTCCTTAATAAAAAATTTAAACAATGATCAAGAAGTTGACGGCATTCTGTTACAATTACCTTTACCAAACAACCAAGATGCACAAGATTGTATTAACGCTATCAACCCATTAAAAGATGTAGATGGACTACATCCTTTTAATGCGGGTTTACTCAATCTTTCAAAAAGTTGGGATGAAATTATAGAAAAAAATATTTTAGTTTCTTGTACTCCACTTGGTGTTATACATATGCTACAAATGTCTAAGATAAGTATAGCAGGTAAGACTGCAGTTGTTATAGGAAGATCTAATCTTGTTGGCAAACCTGTCTCTATGTTGTTACTAGCAAATAACGCAACTGTAATAATGGCTCACTCAAAAACCAACAATTTAAAAAACTTATGTAAAGATGCAGATATAATAGTTGCAGCTATTGGGAAACCAAAATTTGTAAATAAAGACTTTATAAAAGATGGCGCAGTAGTCATTGATGTTGGAATTAATAGAACGCCAGACGGTTTATGCGGCGATGTGGATTTTAATTCTGTTAAAGATATGGACATAAATATAACACCTGTACCAGGTGGTGTTGGCCCTATGACAATAACAATGCTTTTAGAAAACACTTTAAAAGCATTTAATAATAAAATAAATCGTAATTAGAAGATATTTCAAGCCGACAACTGCAGGAATTGAACTATTCATAAGCTAATAAAAAATAGCTTTTAAGTATTAATTACAAATGATCTATTTTGGAGAAATAATGCATTTTAATTTCATAGTAACTTTTTTTTTACCATTAGTTGCAGGTCTTATGTATTTTTTTATGGCATTTCAAGTAAAGCGTACAAGTAAATTTCGTTCTATAATGTTTGGAGAAATCGGATTTAGAAAACTTGAAACTGCTTTTATATTATTTGCCATTTACTTTATTACACGTCCACTACAAAATATTTTAGGATCTCATCCTTGGCCTTTAATAATCAATTGTACAAGGCAATTTTTTTTAATGGCTATTATTTCTCCTTCTATTCTTGTGGCTATTTTTCATTGGGTACCAACGCCAAGCGGAGCACCACGTTCAAGCAAATTTGCAGCTTACACAATAGGCGTATTAATGGGTATTATATTTGCACTTATAAATAGTATTGCTGTAACTGAGTCAAAAATTATATCCATTTGGGGTAATATTACTATTTACGATCCAATATGGTTTCATTCTCAATCTTCAATACAACTTGTGTTGATACATTTGATTTGCCAGTTTGTTTCTCCAGTAGGTTTTTTGCTTCTTGCTGCAGCTTATGTAAGACATAGAAGACATAATTATCATCTTACAAACATTTATAATTTAATACCTGCAAAATGGAGATATCTTGAGGCAAGTCTTATCATATTTGCGTCTTCTTTCATTATAGCAGGAATCGCAGCTATCTCAGGAAGCTATTATACTTATCTTTGGACTATTTATTTTGTTGGTGCTATTATTTCTGGACTTTTTGAAATGAGAAGTATTAAACTTCCTCCTCGGCAAGTGCCGAATGATTTGAAATAAAATTTGATTTTTAGTATATATTATTTATAATATGTTTCTGCGCTTTGCGCAAAAAAATAAGGGAATCTTTCCCAAAAGGAGCCAAACATGGCTTGTGGATGCGGATGCAAACCAAAAAAGGCAAGTGTTAAAAAAAAGGTTGTAAAAAAACTAGCATCTAAAACTAAATCGACAAAAAAGAAAACGACTGCGAAAAAAAAAGCAAAATAGAAACTAAAATAAAAAAGGCCGTCTAGTTTACTAGATGGTCTTTTTTATTTTATAGCACTAGAACAATTTATTTTTTTGATCTAATAATATTAAAATTTGTATATTTACGTAAAACTTCTGGGATTATAACTGAACCATCTTCTTGTTGATAATATTCCAAAACAGCGGCAAATGTTCTGCCCGCAGCAACACCAGATCCGTTAAGAGTATGCAAAAATTCTTTTTTCTTATCTTTATATTTTATTTTTATGTTCATTCTCCTTGCTTGAAAATCTTTAAAATTTGAACATGACGAAATTTCTCTATACATCGAGTCTCCTGAAAGCCATACTTCTAAATCATAAGTTTTTGAAGAAGAGAATCCCATATCGCCAGTAGATAAAAGAACTACTCTATAAGGGAGTCCTAAAAGTTCTAAAACGTGCCCCGCGTCACAGACCAAACTTTCTAATTGCTCGTTTGAATCTTTAGGGCTTACAAATTTTACAAGTTCAACTTTTTCAAACTGATGATTCCTTATAAGTCCCTTTGTGTCCCTACCATAAGTACCAGCCTCTCTCCTAAAACAGGCAGAATAAGAAACAAATTTTTGAGGAAGTTTAGACTCATCAAGCATATCATCTCTATAAATATTTGTAACAGAAACTTCCGCAGTAGGTATTAAATACAAATCATCATCTTCACATTTAAATGCATCTTCCCCAAATTTGGGAAGTTGCCCTGTACCTCTCATAGAAGCACTTTTGACAAGATAAGGAGCCATTATTTCTTGATAACCTTTTTCTTTGTGTGTGTCAAGAAAAAAAGAAATAATTGCTCTTTCTAATGCACATCCTTCATTTTTAAACACTACAAAACGCGACCCTGAAATTTTTGACGCTACTTCAAAATCTAAAATTCCAAGTTTCTCGCCAATTTCCCAGTGATGTTTAGGCTTAAAAGAAAATTCTTTTGGTTCTCCAACAAGTCTTATAACTTTGTTGTCTTTTTCATCTTTTCCAACAGGCACACTTTCGTCAGGAATGTTAGGCAGACTAAGAAGAAAATCTTCTATTTGATTTTCTATCATTAACAACTGTTCTTCTTGTTGTTGTATCACATCTCTTGACTCGTTTATCTCTTCAAGCAATTCTAAAGACGGCTCTTTACCCTCTCTTTTAAGATTGCCGACTTTTTCAGATTCTTCATTTCTTTTAAGTCTTAAAGATTCTATTTCACTTATTACAACTTTTCTTTCCTGATCCCATTTTAGAAGTTGCTCAAAATCAACATTTTTATTTCTAGAAAGCATTGCTTGTTTTACAAATCCAACATTTTCTCTAATAACCTTTATATCTAACATTGTATCTCCCTAGATTTAATTTGAATAGTGCAGTTCAACAGAATCTCTTGTACCTATAGAAGTTTCAACATCATTTATAAATTTATCTGAACATTCCACAAGAAATCCTGTTTCAATGGAAAATTTCCCGTGAACCAAATCCTCTAAATCTATAAAAACTTTTGCTTTACCTTTATAGTTTTCAAGAGTTTTCTTTAACTCTTCATTTAAAGTATCGTCATATCTTGTAGTTGAAAGTTTTATATGAACTTCCCCACTATTAGGAGGAAATTTCTTTTTTGCTTCTTCTAAAGTTATAATATCTTCTACTATAATTTCTGGTTGGCCTTGAGATCCCATAAGACTACCTTTTACTACTACAACGCTATTAGGAGTAAGGTAACTGCTAAATTTCTCAAAATTTTTTGGAAAAATTATAACATCAACACTCCCGTGTAAATCTTCTATTTTAAGTCTAGCATAAGGCTCTTTTTTTGTCTTAGAAATAAGCTTTTTCACAGAAACTATCATGCCTGCTACACGAACAATTTGCGCTGTTTTAAAATCAACATCTTCTTTAGGTTCAGGAAGTTTGTCTAACCTGAAGTTAGAGTAGGCTACAAGTTCCCTTTTTAAAGGTGTAAGAGGATGCCCGGAAAGATAAAAACCTAAAACTTCTTTTTCAAAATCTAATGCTTCAAAAAGATCTAAAGGTTTAGATTTTTGAAGAGAAGATACATTCATAGTGTCTGAACTGTCAAACAAAAAACCTTGTGCTGAATTTTCATCCTGTTTTATTTTTGAAGCTTTATCTACAGATGAATCTATACTGGCAAGCAAATCTGCCCTAATTTGTAATTTATCATTTCCAAAAGAATCAAAAGCACCTGCTTTTGTAAGACTTTCAAGTGCTTTTTTATTTGTAGATTTTAAATCAATTTTTTTTAAAAAGTCGTCCCAATCTTTAAACTTTTGAGGAACCCCATTTTCCATTCTTGCCTGTTCTATAGATTCAGTCAACCCTTCTCCAACATTTTTAATCGCAAGAAGACCAAATCTTATATTTTTACCTTCAATTTTAAATTTTCCATCAGAATATTGTATATCAGGAGGCAATACACTAATGCCAAAAATATTTGCATCGTCTAAATACATTAACAGCTTGCTTTCTTCGTCATCTTTTATTGCAGAACGTCCTATTTCACTGTTAAGCAGTGCTGTTAAATACTCTAAAGAGTAATTTGCTTTTAAATAAGCTGTCCTATAAGAAACTATACCGTAAGCAGCAGAATGAGATTTATTAAAACCGTACCCTCCAAAAGCCACAATATTGTGAAATATTTTTTCAGATATTTTTTTATTAATGCCTTTCTCTTTGGCACCATTTATAAATTTTTCCCTTTGCTTTTCAATAACTTCTGGAATTTTTTTGCTCATAGCTTTACGCAAAGTGTCTGCTTCCCCTGGAGTAAACCCTGCTAAAGCTACAGACATTTTCATTACTTGTTCTTGATATAAAATAATACCATAAGTACTTTTTAATATTGGCTCTTGTAGAGGATGATCATAAACAATCTTAGTTTTCCCATGTTTGCGGTTTACAAAATCATCTAACCTCCCAGCCCCACCCATAGGGCCAGGACGGTATAAGGCAATTAAAGCTATTATATCATCTATAGAGCTTGGTTTGAGTTTTCTTATCAAGTCACGCAGTCCTCTACTTTCAAGTTGAAAAACTCCCATTGTTTTTGCTTCTTCTAACAACTGATAAGTTTTATTATCATCTAAAGGAATATCATCTAAATTAAAATTTGGATTATTTTGTTGTATAAATTTAATACAATCATCAATAATTGTAAGAGTTCTTAGTCCTAAAAAGTCAACTTTTAAAAGGCCAAGTTGTGGTAATACAATGCCATCGTACTGAGTTGTAACAATCTCCTTTGACCCTTTTGCAAGTGGAGAATAATTTGTAATTTCTTCATTTGCCATAACCATACCAGCAGCATGTACACCTGTGTGTCTTTTTAACCCTTCAAGCTTCTGGGAAATAGTTATAAGTCTTGCAATTTTTTTGTCTGATTTAACAAGTTTAGACAACTCTATTGAAGACTCCAAAGCCTGCTTAATGCTTGTATTGTGAGGAACAAGCTTTGCAATATTGTTAGATTCAGTAGGCGTAAAACCCAAAACTCTTGCCACATCTTTTATAACAAGCCTAGCCTGCATTGATCCAAATGTTATAATTTGAGCACATTTTTCTTCACCATACTTTTGACGTACATATTTTATAACTTCATCCCTACCAGAATCTGCAAAATCTATATCTAAATCAGGCATTGAACGCCTATCTGGATTTAAAAACCTTTCAAACAATAAATCATATTTTAAAGGACAAATATCTGTTATCCCTAAAGTATATGCAACCATAGATCCAGCTCCAGACCCTCTGCCAGGCCCAACAGAAATTCCATGATCTTTAGAATATTTTACAAAGTCTGCCACTATTAAAAAATATGAAGCAAATCCCATTCTATTTATAACAGCAAGCTCTTGTTTTAATCTTTCTTTATGCTCTTGTTTTAAATTTGGATATCTTGCTTTAAGACCTTGCTTACATAAAGATTCAAGATAATCTGAATCAGACTTGTATTCTTTTGGTACGGGAAATTGTGGTAAGAGTAATTTATCTGTACTTATTTCAAGGTTAGTTTTTTCTGCAATTACTAAAGTATTTTTTATAGCTTCAGGAACATAAGAAAATGTTTTTATCATATCTTCTGGGCTTCGATAATAAAAAAGATCTGAATTAAACCTTAATCTTTTAGGATCGTCCAACATTTTATTTGTACCTATGCAAAGTAAAATATCGTGAATTTCAAAATCTTCTTTTCTTAAAAAATGGCAATCGTTTGTAGCAACAAGCGGAATGCCTGTTTTTTTTGATAAATCTAACAGACCAGGTATTATTCTTTGCTGTTCTTCAAGCCCATTATCCATAATTTCTATATAAAAGTTATCTTTACCAAAAATGTCTTGGTACTCCCTAGCTACCTTTTGAGCCTTCTCATTGTTGTTTTTTAGCAATGCACTTGCAACTTCTCCCGCAATACAACCAGAAAGGGCAATTAAGCCTTTACTATACTTTCTTAAAACCTCTTTATCTACACGAGGCTTATAATAAAATCCCTCAGTAAATCCTATACTAACTATGCGCATAAGATTTTGATATCCTTGAAAATCTTTGGCAAGTAAAATTAAATGATTGTAGTTGCCAGCATCATCAGATGTTCTGTCAATATTTTTATCAAAACGCGATTTTGGTGCAACGTAAATTTCGCAACCTATAATTGGTTTTAGCCCACTTTGTTTTGCAGCCCAATAAAATTCCATAGCACCGTACATATTACCATGATCAGTAATAGCAAGAGCAGACATTTTATATTCATTAGCTATTAGATTAAATAGTTCTCCAGGATTTCCTTTATCGTCTGTAAGTTTACACGCACCATCCAGCAAAGAATATTCGGTATGGTTATGCAAATGCACAAATTCTTGAGCCATAAAAACACCTACTGTTTTAAAATTTTATAATTTGAAAATCTCTCTAAAAACTTAACACTTATCTTTGTCACATCTTCACCTATCTTAGTACGTTAAAAAACTTATCAATATAGCTTTTCCATTTACTTACATTTTTTGTCTTTTAGTATAGGCAACTTAATGACAATCATAAAACATTAGAGTTTTTAGAAAAACCCTTGACATAATTATATCATTTCAGAAAAAAGTTTCTTTAATTTACGTAAGGAAACAACATCAATATGTTTATTCATGCTCCAGCTTTCATCAGACGGAGTAACAACAAACGAATATTCTGGAGAAACATCTTCAATAGCAAGATAATTACCTTTTGATAAAACTGGAGTATAGGAAGCTTTACACTCAAGCACAAATACTTTGTTGGTAATTGTAAAAGTTCAAATACATATTAGACTTTGAAAATATATAATCCTTTGTTAAAGGAAGTTTGACAAAGGCAAAATTTTTGAGGGATTCTAACATGAGCTATATTCAAATTTACCACAAAATTGGAGCAAAACAGGCAATAAAAGCCCTGCAAAAAGCAGTAGTAGAAAGCCAAATAAGCCAAGAAGCCCAAATACCCTAAAAGCGTCATAGAGCATTATCAACGATTTGGTCTAGCATCAACATTAGATGCCTATGCAATAAGCAGGGCAACGGTGTACATTGGTATAAATAGCAAAAAGGTTCATCAAGGCTTAAATTGGCTAAGGCCTTTTGATTTTACTCAACAGTGCTTAAATGCTTCAAAAGTCTAATCTAATATTGTTCCTTAAAAAAAGAATATAATAAAGAGTAAAAGGCGTTGGACGATTGATCAAATATAGGGCTTAATTGCCCGTACACATCACAATCTCCAACGCCTCTAGGTAATAAT
>JAISOG010000007.1 GCA_031275795.1 Candidatus Endomicrobiellum incisitermitis | reverse complement strand
CCACTGCGGCCCATCCAAGCGCTCTCCCAGCTGAGCTATAGCCCCATATTTACTCCTAATTTACTTTTCAAAAACCTTATTGGTCAGGGGCAGGCCCTGGTCCCGGGGCGCTCACTTCTAAAAGTATATAGCTAGACAAATATCTATTATTTTAACAAAAAACTTTACAATATTAGCTAAATATTGAACTTTTGTTGAACAGTTATTGTGTGTGATATATCTCTATCACAAACCTTCCATGCTGGCAAGTTCCATCTGTTTTAAGAAGTCTTTGTTAGATTTTGAGTTACTTAAACGTTTACTAAGTTCTTCCATAACTTCTATAGAATTCATTGAGTTCATCCATTTTCTTATTATCCACATTTTATTTTTCTCATCTTCGTTTAATAACAATTCTTCTTTTCTAGTGCCTGAACGCAGTAAGTCTATAGCAGGAAAAACTCTTCTATTTGCAAGTTTTCTATCCAAATAAATCTCACAATTACCTGTGCCTTTAAATTCTTCAAATATAACATCGTCCATTCTACTGCCAGTTTCAACAAGCGCTGTGCCTATAATTGTAAGACTGCTACCTTCTTCTATGTTTCTAGCTGCGCCAAAAAACCTTTTGGGTCTTTGAAGCGCATTAGAATCTAACCCCCCAGAAAGAACTCTTCCGCTTGAAGGGATGGCCGTGTTATATGCTCTAGCAAGCCTTGTAATAGAGTCTAACAACACAACTACATCTCTACCATTTTCTACCATTCTTTTAGCTTTTTCTATCACCATCTCTGCAACTTGAATATGTCTGTCTGAAGGTTCGTCAAAAGTTGAAGAAATAACTTCACCTTTAACAGAACGTTGCATATCTGTAACTTCTTCTGGTCTTTCATCTATAAGCAGCACCATAAGTGTAATATCAGGATTGTTTTCTGTTATAGCGTTTGCTATTTTCTGTAGAAGGACTGTTTTTCCAGTTCTAGGAGCAGCATTAATTAAAACTCTTTGCCCTTTACCAATAGGGACTAGCATATCTATAACTCTTGTAGACAATTCTTCTTTTTTTGTTTCCAAAACTATTTTCTCGTTAGGGTAAAGAGGAGTTAAATTGTCAAAAAGGACCCTATCTCTTATATGTTCTAAATCTTCTTGTCCGTTAATTGATTTCACTTGAAGTAATGCGAAGTATCGTTCTTGTTGAGATTGAGGTGGACGAACATAACCTGCAACAGTGTCACCTTTTCTTAGAGCAAATTTTTTGATTTGGGAAGGAGAGATATATATATCGTCTGGACCTGGAAGGTAATTGTAGTCTGGAGAACGTAAAAAACCAAATCCGTCAGGCAAAATTTCTAAGACACCTTCATCATAAACTAGTTTATTGGCTTTTGATTGAGCTTCAAAAATTTTTGCTATAAGTTCTTGTTTTCTTAAACCTGCAGTGTTTTCAAGTTTTAAATTTTTTGCAATTTCTACCAATTCTGCCATAGTACGCTTAGATAAAACTGACATATTCATAGACCTATCTTTTTCCATTAACTCTCCCTCCAGACTTTAAAACTGCCAAATTTTTTTGATTGTTCTTTGTCAAATAGATTATTATATTGATTTTTCCTGTATGTTAAATTGAATTGATTTAAATCAACGATTATAGACTTGAAAAGTAGTCTTATAAGTTAGATTACGCTAATTAATAGTATATTATTTTAAGTTATATGTCAACAACTTGTGTAAACTTATAATATTATTTTTTAACTTTTGTTTTGTTCCAGAGTTGTCTATAACAAAATCTGCTAGTTCCATTTTTTTTTCTATAGGTATTTGGGACTGTATTCTTCTTTTAGCTTCTCTCATATTTAAAGTGTCTCTAATAGCAAGTCTGTTTGCTTCTATTTTATAAGGAGTCCATACCACAACAATTTTATCGCAAATTCTGTCTAAGCCTACTTCAAAAAGAAGTGGAGCGTTTATAATTATTAAACTGTGTTTATATTTTTCTGCTAAAACAATTTCATTAATACAAGAAATTATGTAAGCGTGCAATATCTTTTCTACTTTGAGTTTTGCTTGTTTGTTTGAAAAAATAATGTCACCTAACTTTTTTCTGTCTAAAGAACCATCTAAAAGCAAAATATTTTTGCCAAAGTTTTTTACTAAATCATTGAAAGCCGGCAGACCTTTTTTTGTTAACTCTGTAGATATTAAGTCTGCGTCTATGCAATAAGCTCCTAGCTCTTGCAAATATTTTGCACTTTCGCTCTTGCCAGTAGCAATACCACCAGTTAAACCCACTATCATTAAAACTCCAAATCCTCAAATTCAAAAAAAATTAACTATTAAAAATGCTCATATTTTTGCATTTGGCCCCAATTAGCACCAACTTTTATATCTACAAATAACGGTACTTTTAAACTAACAGCGTTTTCCATTTTTTCTTTTATAAGAGAGATTAAATTTTCTTTTTCTTTTTTTGGGACCTCAAAAAGAAGGTCATCATGAACTTGAAGTAACATTAAAGATTTACAATTATTTTTTTTAAGTTCTTTGTAAATGTTTATCATTGCAATTTTTATTATGTCTGCAGAGCTTCCTTGCACAGGCATATTTAAAGCAATCCTTTCGCCCGCATTTTTTATTCTTGTTACCGGTGATGTAAGTTCTGGCATGTACCTCATCCTGCCTGTTATAGTACACACATACCCCTTTTTTAAAGCTTGGCTAACAACTTGACTCATCCAAAGTTTTACACCTTTATATTTTGCAAGATAGTTGTCTATGTACTCTTTTGCTTGCAGCATGTTAACGTTTAACTGTCTTGAAAGACCAAAAGGCGATATCCCATAGACTATTCCAAAGTTAATCGCTTTGGCTGCACTTCTTAAATTTTCTGGTAATGGTAATGGTTCTGGTATATTAAAAATTTCCCTTGCTGTAGCGTTGTGAATATCTGCTCCATTATTAAAATCCTCTATAAGTTTTTTATCTCCTGAAAGGTGGGCTAAGACTCTTAAATCTATTTGAGAGTAGTCTGCAGAAACAAAAACTGTTTCTTCTTTAGCTATAAAAACTTTCCTAAACTCTTTACCGTATGTAGACTTTATAGGAATATTTTGCAAGTTTGGCTCTGTAGAAGAAAGCCGACCTGTAGTTGTAATAGCTTGATTAAAAATAGTATGAATTCTATCCCCATAATAAGCACAATAGTTTGTTATTGGATCTATGTAGGTGCTTTTTATTTTCTGCAATTCTCTATACTTTAAAATTTCAGATGCGATTTTATACGACGAAAGTTCTAACAACACTTCTTCATCTGTAGAATATCCTGTTTTTGTTTTTTTGATGACAGGGAGCTGGAGCTTTTCAAACATTATATTTGCAAGCTGTCTTGGAGAGTTAATATTAAATTCTTTGTCAGCAATTTTATATATTTCATGTTCACTTTTTTTAAGATCTAAAACTATCTGCTCATTAAATTTATGCAAAAAAGAATGGTCCACTTTTATACCAGCTATTTCCATCTCTGAAAGGACTTCAATTAAAGGCATTTCTATGTCAAAAAAGAGATTTGTTAGTTTATTTTTTTCAATTTGACTATAAAAAACTTTGTAAATTGTAAAGGCCAAACAAGAAACTGTGCTTGCATACTTTGCACAAAATTCTACAGGAGCGTCAGCAAAAACAACTTTTCTTACGTTTTTAGCAAGATACGTGTCATCAACATGAAAGTTTAAATATTTTTTTGAAATATCAAAAATATCGTGCGACTCTTGAGGGTTTAAACAATAAGACGCTAACATAGTGTCAAAAAACATGTTGTTTGACTTTATATTATTAGTACTGTATATGTTTCTTTCTTGTTTTAAATCGTGACCTATTATTTTTATTTCGTTTGAAATAAAAATAGGCTTAAAAATTGATTCAAATTCTTTTAAAGTAATTTGCCGAGCAATTAAGTCACTATCCCCTATAGGAAAATAAAAAGACTTTATATCTTTTTCCTGCTCTATAGACAAACTCACACCAACTATTTGCGCTTTTAAAGAATCTTGTAAAGAAGTTACCGTTTTTAACGCAAATATTTTTGTTTCCTGTATGAGAGATGCAATTTCAGTGGCTTTTTGTATTGAAGAAACAACTTTAAAACTGATTTCAAAAGAATTGTTTAATTGTGTATCTTTTTCTTGATTTGATTTCATGTTATTGTTTACTTTTGGACTAACTTTGTCTATTAAACTTTTAAACTCGTACTTTTCAAAAAAAGAAATTGCTTTATCTAAATTTAAGTTTCTAGTTCGAAAGTCTTCCAAATTATATTCTAAAGGTACATTTTTTTTTAGTTCTACCAACTTTTTGCTAAGCAAAGCATTATCTCGATATTGTTGCAACAATTTACCAACATTGCCCTTTATAGAGCTAGCATTCTTTAAAATGTTTTCTAACGTGTTATACTCTTGTACAAGTTTTATTGCTGTTTTTTCGCCAATACCCTTTATGCCTGGCACATTATCAACACTGTCTCCCATCAAAGACAGCATATCTACAATTTGGACAGGAGAAATGCCATATCTTTGCGCAACTTTATTATCGTCATACATTATGTCTTTAGAATCGTTCCAAACTAAAACATTTTGACTATCAACAAGCTGTAAAATATCTTTGTCGCCAGTCACTATAACAGTTTTAACGTTGTTTTTCTTGTTTTTTTCTACAAGAGTTGCGATTAAATCGTCAGACTCATAACCTTTTATTTCTATCTTTTTAATATCTAAAGCATCAACTGCTTCCCTTGCTATGGGCATTTGACTTATAAGACCAACATCTAGAGGCTTTCTGTTTGCTTTGTACTCTACAAATATTTGATGTCTAAAATTTTTTGAAGGAAAATCAAAACAAACAATCATAAAGTCCGGTTTAAAGTTATCTTTTATTTTAAATAGCAACTTTATAAAACCGTAAACTGCATTAACCTGCTGCTTGTTAGTAGTAGTAAGAGGCGGCAAAGCGTGATATGCTCTATGTATATAAGCGTTGCCGTCTATTATAAAAAAGCTTTTCATAAAGTTTCTAAATAGTGCACCGCACTAACTGCTGCTTGAGCTCCATCTGAAGTTGCAGTTACTACTTGTCTTAACTGCTTTTTTCTTACATCTCCACAAGCAAAAATTCCAACAATAGAAGTGCGCATATTTTCATCTGTAATAACATATCCTTGATCATCTAAGGAAATGTTTGTAATAAAATCTGTGTTTGGCAATAAACCTATAAAAACAAAAACACCATTTGTGTTTAGTTCTTGCACTTGGCTTGTTTTAATATTAGTTATTCTTATTTTTTCTATAGAACTTGTACCAATAATTTCGTTAGCTACACTATTATACATTATAGAAATATTACTGTAAGACAACAGTCTTTCTTGTAAAATTTTTGTTGCTTTTAAAGAATCTTTTCTGTGCACAATTGTTACATTTTTGGCAAACTTGGATAAATATATAGCTTCTTGAATAGCAGAATCCCCGCCACCTATAACAACCACATCTTTATCCTTATAAAATGGCGCATCGCAGGTAGCGCAAAAAGATACACCTTTACCTATAAAAGCAGACTCGCCGGGAATGTTCATTTTTTTTACGTGCGTGCCTGAAGCTACAATAATCGTTTTTGTTTGATAAGAATTATTTACTGTTACAACCTTTTTTATGTTTCCATCTTGCAAACTTACAACTTCATCATAAATTATCTCTGCGCCAAATTCTTTAGCTTGTTCTTCCAATTTTAAAGCAAGATCGAACCCGTTTATTCCACCATTAAAGCCCGGATAATTTTCAAGCAAATCGGTAACAGTCATTTGTCCACCGCACCCATTTTTTTCTATTAATAAAGTGTTAAGCCTTGCTCTAGAAGAATAAATAGCTGCTGCAAGACCAGCAGGGCCTGCACCTATGATTATAACATCATATACCATGCCTACATCCTTTCTTAGAAATCAAAATTAAAAGAATTTTAAAGCATACTGTCTATTAATTTTTTTAGATCGTTTTTAGACCTAAAACCGGTCACTCTTTGAATTATATTACCATTCTTAAACAATATTAAACATGGAATAGATGTAATTTGGTATTGGCTAGACAAAGACATGTTTGCATCTGTATTTACTTTAACAACTTTTACTTTACCTTCGTACTCTGCAGCAATCTCATCTATAACTGGAGAAAGCATTTTACAAGGGCCACACCAAGGTGCCCAAAAATCTACTAAAACTGGTTTTTCTAAAGACAGCACTTCTTGAGAAAAAGTACTTTCATTAACTTCAATTGCCATAACAGCCTCCCTAACTTACACAAACTCATAAAAACTAACAACACTTTACACTTAATTTGTTTGAGTTTAAACAGTCAAGACGCGCTTTTTGGAATTCTCAAATCTTTACTATTTAAAAAAAGTTTCACCAACTTTTAAGTTTCTGCCTAAAACAAAAGACCATGCAGACATTATAGGTTTATTTTCAGGTTGGAGTCTTGTAACTAATATTTTTCCTACCGCACATGCAATGGCAATTCCTACATTTTTTTTTATATAAACAAGTGCCCCGTAATTACTATTTTTAGATTCTTCATCTATAACTTCAAAATCTAAAAATTTAACTCTTTTACTTTTTGCACAATTTGCAATAAACATTGAATAAACTCCAGGCCAAAGGTATAAGCCCCTAAACTGGTTGTATATTTGTTTGGCACTTTTTGACCAATCTATTAAACCATCTTCCTTTTTAAATGTTGGTGCAAAAGTTGGCTCTCCTATTTGAGGTATTATTACAATTTTTTCACTTTTTAACAATGATAAAGTTTGGTCCATAACTTCTACGCCTATAGGGAGCAACTTATTAAACAGAGTTTGTGCATTGTCTTCTTTCCATATGTTCACAGACCTTTGCATTAAAATATTGCCTGTGTCTAAACCATCTTCAATGTAAAAAGACGTTACACCTGTTTTGGATTCCCCGTTAAGCAAAGCATGTTGTACAGGTGCTGCTCCTCTATATTTTGGCAACAGAGAAAAATGTATATTAAAAGTCCTATATTTTGGTAAATCAAAGATATTCCTTGGTATAAGTTGCCCATAAGACACTGCAATGCCAACATCTGCGTTAAAATTTTTTATAGTTTCATACACGTCTTGAGAAAACTTTAAAGGCTGAATAAATTTTATACTTTTTTCTATAGCAAAAATCTTGACTGCAGGACTTACAATACGTTGCCCTCTTAACGCAGACTTGTCTGGCATTGTTACAATAAAAAGTTCGTGCCCACTATTATATAGATGTTCGAGGTAAAATTTAGATATAGAAGCTGTACCAAAAAATAAAACTTTCACCAGTTGCCTCCTTTCTTTTTTCTTTTTATTTCTTTTTCTATCATTTTTCTTTTAAAATCTGGCAAATAGTCTATAAAAAGTTTTGCATCTAAATGGTCTACTTCGTGCTGAATAGCCACAGCAAGAAAACCTTGAGCTTTAACTTCTTTTTTGCTGCCATCCAAATCCGTATAATTAGCAACAACTTTATCAAAACGCTTTACCTTTTCATAAAAGTTAGGAATAGACAAACATCCTTCCTCTAGAATCTTTTTATCTTCTCCAAAAACAATTTCTGGGTTAATCAGAACTATTGGCGATTTCTGATCTTGACTTACATCTATAACACAAAACCTTAAAAGTTGGCCTACTTGAGGAGCAGCAAGACCAACACCTTTAGCAAAGTACATTGTTTCTAACATATCTTTAGCAAGCAACTTTATGTCTTTGGTTATTTTGCCAACATGTTTAGATTTTTGCCTTAAAATTTTGCTACCGTACTTTTCTATATTTAATATTGCCATAATTATACTACTTTATCATTTTGTATTAAAAAGTTTCAATTATTTCTGTAATAATTGTCATTTAATGGACCATCCTTTATGATTAGCAATTTTTTCTAAAGACGCTTTTAAATATTCTTTCCTGTCCCCAGGCTCATAAGTATTTACTTCATCATAAGCAAGTTGCAATACTTCTTGAGAGCATTCACTATGATGATGTCCTAGATGATGTCCTAAATGTTTTCTGCACTGTTTTTGGTCTGATCCAGGGTTTGGCCTTGGTCTTAAATGTTTTTTTTGTGTACCATCAAAAGCATTTGCAAATCTTGCATCCAACCTTGCAATTAAATTTCGTGCAGCTACATCAGGTGTTACAAAAGACTCTTCTAAAGCAGTAGATGGCGGAGCAATTACACTTTCTCTTTTTACTACACCATTATCAGCCTTACTACAACTACACAATACACAACTACATAAACAAAAAAAACCTATTAACAATTTATCCATTTTCATATATCCTCCTTTACGTACTTTATGTTGAACAAATTCTAGTACCTGATTATAATACCTGACTTGACAGAGTTTAATGGAATTTAGGAATTTACACATAAAAATATTAGGTTAAGAGACCCGGCCCAGCTGGTCAAGTCAGGTATTATAAGTTTAATTTAATTAATATAAAGGTGCAATATAAAAATGTGAAAAAATTGTAAATTTATAAGAATATTATCCTGAACTTAGTTTTACTTGTGTTTTTGTCTTTTTTTGAAAAGATTGAAGGATTAGTTGAGATAGGAATATTAATCCTGTAATTATTTCTGTGTTAACTGTTAATAACAACTAAATTGTCACGGTGTATAACTTCTTCCACAATGTCTATTACCCCTTTCATCTCTTGTGTCTTCCTACCTTTTACTTTTTCAATATCTTTACTATCATAATTAGTAAGACCTCTAGCAAAGTGTTTGCCCGTTTGCGCATTTGCAATATTTATAGTATCACCCCTTTTAAAAGTACCACTGACTTTTGTTATCCCTACAGCTAACAAACTTTTGCCTTTATTAAGTAAAAAATCTTCAGCTTTCTGATCAACAAAAATTGTACCTTTAGGTTTTTTACTAAAAGCTATCCAAGACTTTTTCGCTTCTAAGCGCTTTTTTGAAGCTATTATGCTTGTGCCTACCTGTTTGCCTAAAATTATATCCTTTAACAAACTTATCTTTGCACCGTTTGTAATTATTGTGTCTACACCTGAAGTAGTAGCAATCTTTGCAGCTGCTATCTTTGCCCTCATCCCTCCAACGCCTTTGCCACTAGATGATACAGTGTTTGCAAATTTTTCAACTTCTTTTGTAATATGCTCTATTCTAGAAACTAATAAGGACGTTTTTGGATCACCATTGTAAAAGCCGTCAACATCAGTAAAAATTACGAGTTTGTCTGCATTCACTGCTAAAGCTACTAAAGCTGACAACGTATCATTATCACCAAAATTAATTTCGTCAATTGAAATTGAGTCATTTTCATTAATTATAGGTATCACTTTGTTTTCAATTAAAGAGTTTAAAGTGTTGCGAACATTTAAATAGTTTGTGCGCCTGTCAAAAACTTCTCTTGTAAGTAGAATCTGTGCAACAATATTATTATAACTTGCAAACGCTTTAGAGTAAATGTTCATAAGTAAAGGTTGTCCAATTGCCGCAAACGCTTGCTTTTGTCTTAAGGTTTTTTGATTATTTTTTATACGTAAATGGGCTTTGCCTGCGTCTACAGCGCCAGAACTTACAATTAAAATTTCATGCCCATCAGTACGTAAAGCAGATATTTCTTTTGCTAAATCGTAAATATATCCTTCATTTAACAAACCTTCTTTTGCTGTTAGAGTACTTGTACCAACTTTTATAACTATTCTCATACAAAACGTTAATTCCCTATGAACTTAGATCATAACTAAAAATATACACAACTTAAGTATAGTGTAGTTGCTTTAGTTATGTAACAAAAAAAGATAGCCTTTGCTCATCAAAAATTATTCTGTTTAAACCCTTATTAGCAAGTTAAAAATTATACCTTCAATTGTTCCAGCAAAACCTTGTTTACTAATTGTGGGTTTGCTTTACCTTTAGATTTTTTCATTACAAGACCAACAATTGCACCAACAGCTCTTTCTTTACCAGCTTTAAATTCTGCAACAGTTTTAGGACTTTCTGCTATTGCTTCTTGGCAAAGTTTTATAATTTCTGACTCGTCTGAAATTTGAGTTAAACCTTTTTCTTTTATTATTAGCTCAGGATCATCAGATTTTTCGTACATGTCTTCAAAAACTGTTTTTGCTATTTTGCCTGAAATTGTACCATTTAAAATTAAATCTATAAGTTTTGCCAAGTTTTTGCTAGAAATGGGAGACTGTGATATGTCTATTTTTGATGCATTAAGTTTTGCACTAAGTTCTGTAGCAATCCAGTTTGCTAACGGTTTAGCAGACATTTTTTTATCTTTAGAATTATTCAAAGCTTCTTCATAAAAATCTGCAGTTTGCCTATTAGAAGTTAAATAACTCGCGTCATAGTCTGACAAAGAATAATCGTTTCTAAATCTTTGTTTTTTAGCTTTTGGAAGTTCTGGCAGTTGAGTGCGTAGCTCCTCAATAAAAGAATCTGGCAGATTAAAAGGTACTAAGTCTGGTTCTGGAAAATACCTATAATCTAATGCACCTTCTTTTGAACGCATTGACTTTGTTACTCCTTCTTGTGCTTCCCAAAGCCTTGTTTCTTGTATTAGTTTGCCGTCTGACTCAAGCACTTCTTTTTGCCTTTTGGCTTCGTAGGCTATTGCTTCTTTTACACCAGTCATCGAGTTAAGATTTTTAATTTCTACTCTAGTACCAAACTCTTTTTGCCCTACAGGACGTATGCTTACATTTACATCACAACGCATTTTACCTTCTTCCATACTACATTCAGAAGTGCCTAAATATGTAACTATATTTTTCAGTTCAGTCAAAAATTCAAACACTTCTTCTGGAGAGTTAAGTTCTGGCTCTGTAACAAGCTCCATAAGACCAACACTAGCTCTGTTTAAATCTAGCAAAGAATAGTCTAACTTTCTGTTACCTATTTCGTGCACTAGTTTGCCAGCATCTTCTTCAAGATGTATTCTTGTTATGTTTACAACTTTTTCTTTACCCTCAACACTTATTGCAAGTTTCCCTTTAGAACATAACGGAGGTTCTGATTGTGTTATTTGATAATTCTTTGGCACGTCTGGATAAAAATACTGTTTTCTTGCAAATGTACATTGTTTGTTTATTGTAAAATCTAAAGCAAGCCCTGTTTTAATTATAGCTTCTAGGGCTTTTTTGTTTAATATTGGGATTGCTCCAGGCTGAGAAGTGCAAATAACACAGGTGTTTGCGTTAGGTTCAGCACCAAACTGTGTAGAGCACTCACAAAACACTTTTGACTTTGTGTTAATTTGCATATGCACTTCAAGCCCAACTACTGTTTCATAATTAGTCATTGTTTATTCCTTAAACGTTTTGCAATAATAAATGTAACTCTTGTTAAATTGTTGGATATTTATCAATGTCAAAGTCGGCAATTTTCTCAAATGCATTAGCTACTGCAAAAAGTTTCGCATCAGAAAATCTTGCTCCCATAAAGTGTACACCCATAGGCATGCTGTTTGCGGTAAAACTACAAGGCACTGTAATTCCTGGGAGACCTGCAAGATTTGCTGCTATAAGGAAAATATCGCACTCTTCAGGAAGCGTTTCTCCAAGCTTTACAGGCATTTGCAAAGTTGCAGGTGTAAATATAAAGTCGCATTGTTTATAAGCTTGCGCTATTTGATCTATAAGTAAAGTTCTTACTTTCTGAGCTTGATGATAACATCTATGATAATTTTTTGCACCTAAAACGTATGTGCCAAATAATATTCTCTTTTTTACTTCATAACCTAAAGACTCTCCACGGGATTTTGCATATTGATCGTTTAAGCTAACACTCTTTGGAGATCTGTATCCGTAACGTATCCCATCAAATGTAGCAATATTTGCAGAAACTTCTGCGCACATAATAACTTTATATAAAGCAGGAACGTACTTATAAGCTGGAATGTTTACTTCTACGATTTCTACGTTTTCCATTTTTAATTTATTTACAGCTTCATTAAAATATTTTGTTATTTCCGGGTCTGTTTTATAGTCAAAAAGTTGTTTAGGAATACCTATTTTTAAAGTTTTTAAAACGTCTGGGGCGTTTAAACCGTTGGTGTAGTCTATCCACTCATTAGGCTGGCAAACTGGATCTCTGTAATCCTTACCTGCTATAACACTTGTAAGTAAAGCAGCATCCATTACATTTTTTGTAAAAGTGCCTATTTGGTCAAAAGAAGACGCTAAAGCGCAAGCTCCATATCTACTTATAAGCCCATAAGAAGGTTTGTATCCTACTATCCCACAAAATCCAGCTGGCTGCCTTATAGAACCGCCAGTATCTGATCCCAACGCAAATGGCACCATACCAGCGCTTACAACTGCAGCGCTACCACCAGAAGAACCTCCTGGGATACACTCTATATTCCAAGGGTTAGTGGTTTTTTGGTAAGCAGAAGTTTCTGTAGAACCACCCATAGCAAACTCGTCCATGTTTGTCCTACCAACAAAAATTGCGCCCGCTTCTTTTAATTTTTCTATAACTGTAGCATCATAAGGAGAAACATAATTTTCTAAATATTTTGATGCAGACGTCATACTTTCACCTTTTACCATAATATTATCTTTTATGGCTATAGGTATGCCTTCAAGAAGACCACCTTTTTTATTTTCTTTTTTGTCAACTTGGCAAGCTTGTTGTAGAGCATTCGTTTCATTTAACTTTAAAAAAGCTTTAACTTTAGGATCTACTTCTTTTATACAACTAAAACACTCTTTTACCACATCTACACTTTTTAATTCTTGGGAACAAATTTTTGTCCTCAATTCTTTAGCTCTAATCATAAAATTAAAACCACTTTTTCTTTTTAAAATATATTAACATAGCAATTATCGTAACAAGCATTATTCCTATTGCAAAAAACCAGCTTCCTTTTTGGCCAAAAAAAGAATATTCAGGAAAAATAACGTTCATACCATAGTAACCTGAAACAATAAGAACTGGCATTACAATTGTAGCTATAACTGTAAGAAATTTCATAACTTCGGTAAGTTTTACTGTAACACTTGACATATAAACTTCTATCAAGCTTACAATCATTTGGCTTCGCATACTTATTGCTTGGTTCATCCTTGCACACTGAGTGTAAATGTCGCGAAAATATACAAGATATTCTCTTGCTATTAAATTGTTGTTTGCTCTAGTAAAATAAACATAAGAAGATTGTTGAGATTCTGCTATTTTGCGCATAGCAAAAACCACTTTTTTTGTGTCTAAAATATCTTCCATACTTTCTGTTTCTGGATCTCCAAGAACTTCGTCTTCTAAATTGTCCATCTTGTCGTCAATTTTTTCTAAAGTAAACTCATAACTAGAAACAACTTTATTAAAAACATTGTAAAGTAAATTTTCTAAACTTTTCATTTCAACTTGAGGGCGCGCTTTTGCTCGTTCAAAGAGAGTTTCAAGAAAAAATAGTTCTTCTGTGTGCACAGTAACTAAAAACCCTTTACCTACAAAAAAGTTAAGCTCATAAATACTATCTTCAAATTCTTGATAATAATTTGGTTTAAGTTGTATGCCGTGGATAGCGCCAAAAACGTAGTTTTCAAATTCTTCTATTTTTGGATAATACTGAGGGAAAAGACAGTCTTCTATAGACATTTCATGAAAATGAAAAGTTTCTGAAAGAAGATTTGTTTCTTGATGAGTTAGCTCGTGATTTTCCAAGGTGATGTCTATCCATGCAAGATCTAACTTATTATTATAATCTTGCGCTATTTTTAAGGCATCACATTCTGTAACAACTGTGCCGTTTTTAAAGTAAATTGCCCTTATCATTGCGCCTCTATAACTTTTTTAATTTTATAAAAAGTGCCTTCTCTTTCAGGAGCACCATTAAGCATTTGATCTATTGTTTCTCTCGGGCAAGGTTTTACGATATCTTCTCTCCACACATTTCTGAGTTCAGTAACGTGTGTAGTAGGTTTTAGTGTAGCGACATTAGGTTCTTGCAAAATCTCTATATACTCAAACATAGAATTTATGTCTTTAAGATACTTTTCTTTCTCTTCGTCTTTAATGTCTATCCTTGCTAAAAAAGCAGTAGTTTCAAGTTCTTCTTTTAACATAAACGCTCCTCAATACAGTACATTGGCAAAATTGTACAAAAATACTTGTTTTTTAACAATATTTTTAGCGTTTTACATATTCTCTTATTTAAGTTTCTTTACTTTACTGCAAACCATTTAACAAATTAGAGTGTTTTATTTATATTATTTAAAACATACAAAAAAGCTATTTGTAAAATTATTACAAAAAATAGTAGGATCAACGTTATACAAGAACTATAAGGAACTAATTATGATATACGAGTGCCCTGTTACACAAAATAAAGATGTTTTTGAACAAAACCTTAGCAAGATTTCCAAAATTGCTAAGTCAGACAATAAAAGTATCAAAACTGCTAATTTAGAAAGACCCTCACTTAAAAAGTTGGAACATTTAATAAAAGCTGTTTTTAGATGTTTCTTTAATTGTTTGTGTTTGATATTTAAAAAAAACAATAAAAGCAACTTTTATGTTGCTTTCATTATACATGGCGGTATTGGCGACACTATTAGACAAATAACTATTATCAGCGAAATTGTAAAAATGTTTCCAAACATTGTAATTGATATTTATACTAACAGACACTTATACTTTTTGTTTAAAGAAATAAAAAAAGTAAGATTTTTCTTTGAAATCGATTTAATTGTTTTAACTAAAAAAAAATATGACATAATTTACAAACTTATGGCTGTATACAAAACCTCTTCTATAGACCAAGAGATTATATTCAACACAAAAGATAAAGCTGAAAGCAATAAAATTCAAAGCAATATTAGAGCTTATAAAGACAAATATTTATCTCCTTTAAACAACAACTTACATCATATTTCCATATCAAAAGCTGCATCTGGAGTTGACAATATAGAAGATATATCGCTAACCCTCAATTTCAACCCTGTACCATTAGAAAAGTTTGGCATAACAAAAGATTTAAAGTACATAACTTTTAATTACGGTGCTGGGGGAGAAGGTTGTAATGTAGACTCTAAATGTTGGCCTAGACAACATTGGGAAACTTTATTGAAAATATTACAAAAAAATTTAAAAGGTGTAACAATTGTTCAGTTGGGAGTTTCAACTTACAATTTTAGTGGAACTAACATAATAAATACAGCTTGTAAAACTTCTTTTAATGAGCTTTGCACAATACTTAAGAATTCGCTGCTTCATATAGATATAGACGGCGCTTGTATACATATTGCAAAGGCTATAGGCACTAAAGCTATTGCGCTGTTTGGACCAACATCTGCTAAGATTACAGGATATCCAGAAAATATAAACATAATTTCTTCTTTGTGTAGAGACTGTTACCATATATTTGACCACCAATTTTGGGGAAGATGTGCTCTTGGTTATGAAAAGTCTTTGTGCATGAATTCTATTTCCCCAGAGTTTGTAGCAAATAAAGCAATAGAATATATAAATGGTGTAAGCAAAGTTTCTTTTAAAGTTAGTTGAGTCTGAATGGACATGTCTTGTTTGGATTGATTATAAAGATTTAGGTGTTGACGAAAAAACTTTAAAATATATTCTTGAAAACAAAGCAAAACTTTGGGTTGCTAGGGTAGCGACTTTGGCGTTGGAGGAACAAATTTTATACGAATAGCTATAGAGAGAGCTGCCGCTATTGCAAAAATAAAGCTGCTTTAAACAAGAGGATTCTTTTATTAAAAGTTTACTGGGGGAACTATAACATCCCTCTTAGTTAGCGGTCTGACTAATGATATGCCATCTAAAGATTTACACCTACTTAACGCTACATATAGTTGGCCAGGAGCAAAAGCGCCATATTCCATGTCTATAACTACATTATCAAAAGTTTTGCCTTGACTTTTATGTATTGTAACTGCCCATGAAAGTTTTAGTGGGTACTGACTAAAAAAACCCGCGCTTTCTGTTTCTATTTGTTCTTGTTTCTGGTTCCACTTATATTTAAACAATTCCCATTTATAAGGTTCTACAGCTTCTGTTCTACCATTTGGAAACTTTACATATATAAGCATTTTATCTGAAGAAGAACTATTGCATATATCTTCAACTATACCTACACTGCCGTTAATCCATCTATACTTAGTATCATTATTTAACATCATGACTTGCGCACCTTTCTTTATTATAAGGTCACGTTCTGCAGGCAAAATTTTAGAGTTTTCGTCAATATTTTCTGTTTGGGCAGAAAATATTAAATGTTCTGCTTTTATCTGTGAAAGATATCTGTTGTTTATTAAAGTCGCTTTTTTGTTGGTTGTTGTAAGATAAACTGACATTTTATTATCTAAAATCTTTTTGCACACTCTTGAGTTGAGCTTTAGAAGATCTTCATCTCTAGCTGTGCCATTACGTACTCTATTTAACAATGTAACAAAGTTAGCGTCCTGTTGCCTGTAAACTTTTTTTAATTCCACTTTATGAAGTACACAATCTTGCAACGAATGAGCACTTAAAAAGTAGGGAGACTTATATTTATATATAGAGTTAAATATACTATATTCTTCCTTTTTTACTACGGGAGGAAGTTGCTTTAAGTCTCCAATAAACACCATCTGGACACCACCAAAAGACTGCTGATGTTTTTGTCTATTTACCCTTAAAAATTTATCTATACAATCTAAAAGATCGCACCTTAACATGGAAACTTCATCTATGATAATAGTTTCAACTTTTTTGTATATAGATTTTTCAGAAACATTTTTCTTTTTGATTTTTGATAAAGTAACGTCTGGCTTAAAATGGAAAAATGAATGGACTGTTTCCCCACCGCAATTAAGAGCTGCAACACCTGTAGGAGCAAGAACCACAGCCTTTTTATGAGCGTGAGTAATATAATAATGCAAAAAGGTAGTCTTACCCGTACCTGCATTTCCTGTAACAAAAACACAGTCTCCGCTTTTTTCTATTAAATCAAAAGCTTGCTTGAAATCCTTATTAAATTCAATTTTATCCTGCATTATTTTTTACTCTTTTAGTTTTACGCTAAAAATAACCAAATAAAATTTAGTCTGGAATTTTAGGTCCTGACTTAACTTTTTTGATGATCTCACACTGATTTTTTATAGTAATTCCTATCTTTTTCTTTTAAACCAATCAAGTCAGATTTTATTTTTTTACAGCGAATTTTTTAATTTGGATTTTAGTAGAATCTGTTTTTATAGTTATAAAATAAACACCAGGAGCTACTTTATCTCCATTCTCATTTCTTAAATCCCATCTAAGCATCTTTTTATTTATATTATCTGCTAACTCTAAAATACTAAAACTCTTTATAAACTCTCCATTTATATTATATATCCTAGCACTTAGCTTGGTTACTTCTAAAGGGATGCTTGTTATATTTAAATAATTACTAGCACTCAAAGAAACTGGATTTGGATATACTAAAATATTTTGCTCTGAAAGTGCCGGCGAGTCAGGCGGTAATATAGGTAATATAGACGGATTTAAATAAAGTTTACCATATCCATAATTATTATCTGGCGCAGTATGCACTTTTATTGTGTGCATGTTAATTATATAGTCCTTAAACTGTTGAGCATTTTCTAAGAGTTCAGGTTTTATTTGCGCAATTAATACAGCAGCGCCTGCAACATGGGGAGCTGCATTAGAAGTATATTCGCCAGGGGCAACAATCTCTGGTTTCATACATTCTGGTGCTTGTACATTACCCATAGCATCTCTAGCTGCACGACAAGGACCGCGTCCACTGAAACTTCCTATTAAATCATTTACATTGTAATTACTTTCAGGAATAGCTCCAACTGTCAGTGAGTTCCTGGAATGCCCTGGCCCTGTTAAACTTGATTCATTGTTAGCATCAGCAGCGTTTGATAATGTTATAAACTTCTGAAGACATACAACAAATCCCATTTTGTCTCCCGGATTATAACCACCACGATTTTTTACTTTAATTCTTATTAAGTCTCCTGGAGTTCTAGAGAATTGAGGCATAGCAGTATCATAAAATATATTAGCAAGTGAAAAATCATCTAGGAGCCAAGTTCTGCCGAATGCTACATCTATTATTTCTAAATCAAAATTATACAGGGCAGCTGGTATAGTAACTATATTGCTTCTGCAAGCCTGAAACGTCCATTCAACAGGAGCAGTACCAGCACCAGCAATTTTAAGGTCAAGTTGTTGCGTCCCATTAGGAAATGTAAAATAACTATTAAGTCCTCCAGTAGCAGAGAGCTCACCAAACCACCGACTAGTAGCATCATTACCACTTATAGTTATAGCAAGTATATTGCTTAAACTATAGTTATCTATTTCTTTACAATAGCCAGCCATACCATCTGGGAAAGCAGTATCATCCCTTAAAGATATACTTACTATGTGAATGCCTTGTTGAATACAATAGTTACGTACTCTTTCATACTCATTTGCATCAATACCTCCTACTTTTATGAGAAACATATCGCAATCTGGAGCAATGCTATATACTATGGCAGCACAGTCTGTTCCATGTCTCGTACCACCATAACTGGGCGCAATTGGAACAGCAGGATTTACTGTAAAATCCATAGCTATTAAATTTTTGGGCAAAGAACCATTTGCCTGGTAAGTTGAATAACCATTAAAAGTATAATCTATTATAGCAACTTTAACACCTTTACCTGTTATCCCTCTTTTTATAAATTCTGTAGCACCTATTGAATCTTTAGATCCAATGGCATTTGCAGTGATACTAAATATAATCAATATATTCAGTATAATTTTTCTTAAACTATTGCCTTTTGTATTCATACTATTATATTAACATTTTTAAAACAGCAAAACAATTTTATTTCCAAAAGAAAATGTATCAATGATCTTTCCGGACTTGATCGTTTGGTCCCTCAAAACTTGCTTTTTATGAAAATTTTCCCTTTAAAACCGCTCAAACAAGATAGGGTATTATAAGGTAATGATATATGTATGCTTCATATATGTTATTGTCAATGACTTTTTAGTATCTCAAACGCATTCTACCAGTATAATTGCAACCACACTTTAAATTATATATAAATTTATATATAATTTAAAGTGTGGTTGCAATTATTTATATTTTATGCATGTCTTAATTTAAACAAGGAAAATAATATGATACAAAGGAACGAATATTTAAATAAACTTATAGCTTTTAAAGACAAAAATTTAATAAAAGTTATAATGGGTATACGGCGATGTGGTAAATCTACATTGCTTAAAATATATATTGACTATTTAAAGTCTTTAAATATTTCCCCAGAAGAGATAATTTTTATAAATTTTGAAGATATGGATAACTCTGATTTAACTGATCCTAAATTGTTACATAACTATATTATAAAGAAACTTTCAAATAACAAAATGACCTATATTTTTCTTGATGAAGTTCAGTTAGTGAAAGATTTTGAAAAAGTAGTTAACAGCTTAAATCTTAGGCAAAATATAGATTTGTATATTACAGGTTCAAACGCATATTTTTTATCAGGTGAAATGACTACTTTACTTTCTGGCAGGTATGTGGCTATTGAAATGATGCCTTTATCTTTTAGAGAGTATTATTCTGCTGTTTCTGATGGGAGTACAGATTATTTTAAATATTATCAAGATTATTTAAAATATAGTTCTTTCCCTTTTGCTATTAAACTTAACAAAGATGTTGAAAAAGTCAACTTTTATTTATCTGCAATTGTTGACAGTATAATTTTAAAAGATGTTGTAAAGAGAAAAAAAATAACAGAAGTTTCTGCGCTAGAAAGACTTCTTAATTTTATTTTTGCCAATATAGGTTCTATAACGTCAACTAAAAAAATTGCAGATTACATGAAATCGGCTGGATATAAAATCGCAGTTCAAACAATAGAATCTTATCTATCTGCTTTAAGTGATAGTTATATAATATATAAGACAAACCGTCTTGATGTTAATGGAAAAGAATATCTAAAAGCAAACGATAAATATTATGTTGCTGATATTGGATTGCGTTACTATTTACTTGGAGATAAGAGAAAAGATTATAGTGTGATTCTTGAAAATATAGTTTATTTAGAGCTTCTTCGTAGAGGTTATAAAGTTTATATAGGACGCGTTGGTAATTTAGAGATAGATTTTATAGCTTTTAAAAATGGTGTGCCTATTTATTATCAGACTGCATTAACAATTAAAGAAGAACTTACTTTTAAGAGGGAATTTACTCCTCTTACAAAAGTAAAAGATAATTATGAAAAATACATCATCACTTTAGATGCAGGATCACCAAGCAATGATAATGGAATCAAAACAATAAATCTTTTTGATTTTTTGCTTTTTTAAATATTAATAATTTTATTATCAATGGTGCACCTGGCTTGACCGGTTTTAAAAGTAGACATTATTACATAAAGATTTACGCTTGCAGAATGGTATTAGACTATTCATCAGTCATACCAACGTCTCAAGTAGAGAATGATATTAGCAACTTTATGAAAGATTTATAGATTTTTGCATCTAATAGATTTTATTTTTTACTAACAATCGTTATAAAATTTAACAACTTATGATAATCACCATTATCGGCTTCCTTTAAGGCTGTTATATAATGTTTGCGGGCTTGTGAAATCTTAGTTAAATTACTAGTCCCCCAACTTAACTTACTCGATCCAAACCTCTCCATAAACAAATCTGCCATTAAACGCGAAATCCTACCATTACCGTTTGGAAATGGATGAAGAGGTGTAGAGTCATCACAATCTGTAAAGATGTCAACCATAAATTATTCCTCATCCCATATTCTTGAGATGTTCTTGTCGAGTAAATCTTTTGTTAAATCTTCAAGTATTTCTTTAGTATCTGACAATTGATTTTCCAAAGACATATTTTTATTTACCTTTCCAACAATCTCTAAGGCTTTTATCTGCGCTTGTCTTGCAACTATATTTTTAATACTATCATTTGGAATAATATAATAAACTAATGCGCAGTTTAAAGTTTTAGAAATTTTATTTAAAGTTGATATTTTCAAATTGTTTTCGTTCTTTTCTATATGAACAACTCGGGCTTGAGATATTCCTAATTTTTTGGCAAGTTGAGTTGTAGTCATTCCCAACGCCTCTCTGATTGTCCTAATCCAACCTTGCTCCGGAATATCAAAAGTTACAATATTTTTAAGAGCGTTTATTTTTTTATCCAGACAACGGCGCATTATTTTTCTATTTACTCTCATAATAAAACCTTTTTATTATAATTTATTGCTATTATTATAATTTATAAATTATAATATGTCAACCAGATGTACGCGTTCATAACATATTAGACTTTTGAAGCATTAAGGACTGTTGCCCTGCTTATTGCATAGGCATCTAATGTTGATGCTAGACCAAATTGTTGATAATGCTCTATGACTCTTTTTCGGTATTTGGCTTCTTGGCTTATTTGGCTTTCTGCTACTGCTTTTTGCAGGGCTTTTATTGCCCCTTTTGCTCCAATTTTATGGTAAATTTGAATATAGCTCATATTAGAACCCCAAAAATTTTGCCTTTGTTAAAGGAAGGATACTCTTCCTTTCTCAAAGTATTATATATTTTCAAAGTCTAATATTGTTCCTTAAAAAAAGAATATAATAAAGAGTAAAAGGCGTTGGACGATTGATCAAATATAGGGCTTAATTGCCCGTACACATCACAATCTCCAACGCCTCTAGGTAATAAT